>CAXTSH010000039.1:0-4196 GCA_964246925.1 uncultured Acetobacteraceae bacterium | reverse complement strand
GGGGGTTCTACCCCCGCGGCGCGCCCCGGCCCCGGGGGGGGGGGGGGGGCGCCACCCGGCGGGGCGGCGCCCCCCCCCCAGACCCGCCCTTGTAAGTTGACGCCGGTATCTGCGATGGCCGTTGTGGATACCGGCGGCGGTGATCCTGTACCCACCCTCGGGCCATAGAGCTCGGGTCAAATATGAGGACCCGTCGCATTCTTACAGCCTCCGGCTGAACGGTATGCGGGGCCACCAGCTTGCTGGTGAGCTTGATTACAAGGAAGGTCGGTGAGGGCTGGTGCGAACGACTGGAGGTTGAAAGATCATGGACATCATTGGGATCGACATCGGCAAAGCCAACTTCGAAGTTGAACTACTCATGGGAGACCGTCTCAAGCACGCGGCCTTCTCCAACACAGAAGCCGGCTTCAATCAGCTGCTACTTTGGATCGCCAAGTAACGATCGAAACCGAACGCAGACCTACTTGCATGCATGGAAGCCACCGGCAACTGGGGCTCGGCTTAGGTGACTTCCTCCACGGTCAGGGAATGCGGGTAAGCATCGTCAATCCAGCACGCATCAAGGGCTACGGCCAAAGCGAACTCGCGCGGAACAAGACCGACAAACTCGACGCGGCTCTAATCGCGCGCTTCTGTCGAGCGCACCGCCCGGAAGCCTGGTGTCCTCCGGCGGCCCATCTTGGCGAGTTACGAGAACTCGTGCGGCGCTGTGACGCGCTCAAGGTCATGCGGGTGCAGGAAGTCAATCGCCAGCAGGCAGGCTTGGCTTCCTCTTCAGTGGGAGCGTCAATCACAGCGCATCTTAACTGGCTGAGTAATCAGATTGAATCGATCACGGCTTTGATTCGTGCTGTGACTGCGGCCGATGCGGAACTAAGCCGCCACCAGACGCTGCTGCTCGGTATCCCGGGGATTGGAGAAGTGTCAGCTACGATCCTGCTTGCCGAACTGCCCAACATTGCAGAGTTTACATCCAAGGGCCTGGCGGCGTTTGCCGGCTTGTCGCCGCAGGAACACAACTCCGGCTCCTCAATGCGCAAGCCGGCGCGGGTCAGCCGGATCGGTGCTGATCGGCTGCGGAGCGCCCTTTACATGTGCGCGTTGACCGCCAAGCGGCGGAACCCAGCAATGACCGCCTTCGTCTCACGGCTCACTGCAGCCGGGAAGCACCCAAAGGTCATCTTGGTCGCTGTCGCCCGCAAACTTCTGGTGTTTGCCCACGCGGTGATCCGAACGCAGACACGGTTCAGGCTACAGCAGTCACAGTGATCTAACGAGGGTCGATGCCTGTGCAGGGTGTCATGTCGATGAGTTCCAGTCACCCGCGCCGCCGCTCTGGCGCTAACCCGTCTTGTTCATCAGAGCGCGCGACGTGGCTGGCGGGCGTAGCGTAACCAACTGACTGGCGCAGACATTTGGTTGTCGAGACCCACCTCTTGCCGAGTCGGACGCTGCCACCCGCCATGGATGACGATAAGCTCCTGCCGTTCGCGTTTCATCGTTTCAGCGCAAGAAAGTCACCGCAGCCTTTGACGGCGGCCGCCTCGTCGGACGGCGGCGTGATGCTGCTGTCGCTGGCCGAGCGTCGCCTCGGCATCGCCGACAGGCTCGCCGCGCTGATCTTGGATCCCCGAGATCCGACCCGGATCGTTCACTCGCTCGCCGACATTCTGCGCGCCCGTATCCTCGCCATCGCCTGCGGCTACAAGGACGGTGACGACCTTGATCACCTGCGCACCGATCCGGCGCTCAAGCTCGCCTGCGGCCGTCTGCCCGACAGTGGGCGTGACCTCTGCTCGCACCCGACGATGTCGCGCTGGGAGAATGCGCCCGAGCGGCGGGAGGTCATCGCGATGATGCGCGTCATGGTAGGGCTCTACTGCGCCAGTTAAGACAAGCCGCCCGCGAGCGTCACCCTCGATATCGACGACACGCTCGACGTGGTGCACGGCCGTCAGCAGCTGTCGATGTTCAACGCGCACCATGACGAGCGGTGCTTCCTGCCGATCCACGTCTGCGACCGCGCGTCCGGTCCGTGCTGCTGCGTCCCGGCAAGACCACGTCGGGCCGCGAGGTCCGCAGTCATCTGCGTCGGCTGGTGCGGACGATCCGCACGCATTGGCCGCGAACCCGCCTGGTCATCCGCGGCCACAGCCATTACGGCCGTCCCGAGGTGATGGAGTGGTGCGAGGCGAACGACGTCGACTATATTTTCGGCCTGTCCGGCAACGACGTGCTGCACGGTCTCATCGAGAAAGCCGCAGACGACGTAGGGGTGCGACGCATTGAGGCGGACGTCGCGGTGCTACGCCGCTATGCCGAAACGAGCTACGCGGCGAAGTCCTGGCGCCGACAGCGCCGGGTCGCCGCCAGAATCGAGGTCAGCCCGCAAGGGCTCGACATCCGCTACGTCGTCAGCAACCTCGCTGGCGGCGGCGCGCAGTGGCTCTATGACACGCTCTATTGCGCACGCGGCCAGGCCGAAAACCTGATCAAGCTGCACAAGACCCAACTCGCGTCCGACCGCACCAGCTGTCGCTCACCGCTTGCCAATCAGGTGAGACTGGTGCTGCACACCGCCGCCTACTGGCTGATGCTGACCCTACGCGACACCATTCCCAAACCGCAGCCGCTTGCGAGCGCCGAGTTCACCACCTTGCGGCTCCGATTGCTTAAGATCGCTGCCCGTGTCATCGAGACCGCAACCCGCGTGCGCATCGCCTTTGCCGCAGCCTGTCCCGAGGCGGCGCTGTTCAGCAGCATCGCTCGATGCCTGCAACCGACCGGACCATGAAGGACGGGGCCCAAGCCCCCGAACGAGCCCGATCCCGACAACTCCAACGCCCAAGAGTCCGAGACACATCGCGCCGCAGGTGCCACCGATAAGCCCGACCGCCGTTCCGGGCGTCAGATATCCCAACGCCGGTGAATAGGACGGGTTAAGATCACCGGACAAGAACCGAGCCGCTGGGTGGCCGTCACCGGATGGCTACGCATTATCCATTCCGCCGACCGCTCGAGCCTCCCGCCTGCTCACGAAAGGCGGGCACCCCACGGTTCCTTCGGCTACCAAACTTGTTCCGGCATGTAGCGCAACGCCGCTAAGGGAACGTCAGCCACCGGAGGGCGTGGCGAAGAACGTGCCGTAAAGCTGCGTCGAGCAGATGTCGCCATTCGCCAAGGTGTAGCTGAAGACAATATTGGTGAACTCGATGCCGCCTTGTTGCGTGACACCCCCTGAGTAGGAGCCGACGCCATAAGTGACGACCGGCGGAGGGTTGTTCCCTGGCGCCTCCGACGACCCCGCGATGACCACCGAGGCTGTGCCGTTCGACTCGAACTCGACGGAAGCGCCGGCGACGGGCGTGCTAAAGTTGATGGCGAAGAACGAACCCGTGCCAACCAAACTAGCGGGATACGTCTCTCGAACCGGCTCCGGAGGAGCCTGATCGTTGTTGTTCGGATATTGATAACCGCCGAACTGGTTGAAGAAGCTACACACCGCCGGGTTCACCGTTTGGGTGACTCCGATCGTTCCCCATCCGGCGCTGCCGCTGAACGGTTGCGCTCGCGCGAGCGAGCCGACGCCGACGATCGGCAGCAAAAGCCCAGTTCCCGCGATAACTCCCGCGATGCGCACGGCGTGTCCTCCATATTTTGGGAATAATTTCTCCCGGCTTGCTCGCTTGTCAAACGAGATTGGTGGGCAGCTCGACGCCGTTGTGCAACGTCGCGGATACCCAAGCCGCTCCGAGGCCATGCGGGACATGATCCGCCAATCCGCCATACGTGAGACGGCCGAAGATGAGACGTCGTCCTGCATGGCTGTGCTCGCCTTTGTCTACGACCACGGAACCCGTGCGCTGGCGCAGCGGCTTACGCGATTGTCACACGAACATCACGAAATGATCGTGGCCAGCATGCATGTTCACTTGCACCACGAAAGCTGCCTGGAAGTTTTTATGCTGAAAGGGGGCAACGGAGCCGTGCGCGGGTTGACCGACGAGCTGACCGCGCAGAGAGGCATGCCAACCTGCAGGTTATACCGGTCAACGCTGCGGGTCTCAGGCACGATCACGGTCCAGGAACGGCTCGTCACTCTCACGTTCACGCCTGAGGTTCGCGCGCCTTAATCTTCAACACGGTGTCTTTGAAGGGGTTTCCAAAGGCTAGCCTTTGGCGGGGTCCAGGGG
>CAXTSH010000038.1:22984-30677 GCA_964246925.1 uncultured Acetobacteraceae bacterium | reverse complement strand
TTCGAACCCGTGTTACCGCCTTGAAAGGGCAGTGTCCTAGGCCACTAGACGAACGGGACGTGGGCGCTGTCGGTAGCGGGGCGGGATTGCCGGGTCAAGCTTACCTGTTGGTTTCCAAAGGCAAGCCTTTGGCGGAGTGCAGGGGCAGAGCCCCTGCTCTTCTTTTTGCTGCTGGCAGCGGGCTGTGGCGGGCGGCGACGAGGAGGTAGACGGCGGGAACCACGAACAGGGTGAACACGGTGCCGATCGAGAGGCCGCTCGCGATGACCAGGCCCATGACGAAGCGCGAACGCGCTCCCGCTCCGGTGGCGAAGACCAGCGGCAGCACGCCGAGCACCATGGCCGCGGTGGTCATCAGGATCGGGCGCAGCCGCAACGTCGCGGCGTGCTCGATCGCCTCGCGCTTGCTGCGGCCGCCCAGCTGCTGTTCCTTGGCGACCTCGACGATGAGGATGCCGTGCTTGCTGATCAGGCCGGCCAGCGTGACGAGCCCGATCTCGCTGTAGAGGTTGACCGTCGCGCCGCCGATGCCGAGCCACACGAACAGCAGGGCGCCGGCGATCGACATCGGAACCGAGACCAGGATGACGATCGGATCGCGGAAGCTCTCGAACAGGGCGGCGAGTGCGAGATAGATGATGACAAGCGCGAAGCCGAAGCTCGGCAGAAAGGAGCCGGACGCGGCGACATACTCGCGCAACGGACCGGAGGTGTCGGTCGCAAAGCCGGACGGCAGGTCGGCCCGGGCCAGGCGCTGAAGATACCGGTAGGCGGTGTCGACCGTGACCCCAGGCGCCGGGATGCCGCCCAGCGTGGTGGCGTCGAGCTGCTGGAAATGGTTGATCTGCTCGGGGACGATCTGGCTTGAGAGGGTGGCCACACTCGACAGCTTGATCGGCACGCCGCCGATATTGGCGATCGGATAGTCGAGGATCTGGCTGGCGTTGAGGCGCTGGTCACGCACCACCATCGGCAGAACCCGGTACGAGCGCTGCTGGATGCTGAAATAGTTCACGAAGTTGCCGCCGAGCAGCCAGTTCAGATTGTTGCCGATGGTCGCGACATCGAGGCCGAGTTCGGCGACGCGATCGCGATCGAGCTCGATCGTGTATTGCGGCTGGTCGATCTTGAGATCCTTGTCGATGTAGGCGAACAGGCCGCTGCGCCGCGCCTGCAGGATCATCCGGTCGCTGACGGAGGCGAGCGATTCGATCGGAGCGGAGCTCTCGACGACGAACTGGACCGGGTAGCCCTGGCCGGCCGGCAGCGAGGGGTTCTGGAAGGCGGCGAACGACAGGCCGGGGATGGCGTTCAGCCTGTCCTGCAATTCGGCCTGGATGGTCTCGGCACTGCGGCGGCGCTGGTTCCAGGGCTTGAGAACCAGTCCTTCGCCGATGTTGCCCTGGGCGTCGACGTTCCACCAGCCCGCGCGCTCCGGGAAGGCGTTGAGGGCTGCGATGACGAGCGGGTCGTAGAGCGTGAGCTGGTCGAGGCTGGCGTTCGGCGGGGCGGACGCGTTGACGATG
The DNA here is from genome assembly GCA_964246925.1 of uncultured Acetobacteraceae bacterium. Classification (GTDB taxonomy): domain Bacteria; phylum Pseudomonadota; class Alphaproteobacteria; order Acetobacterales; family Acetobacteraceae; genus CAXTPV01. The sequence continues at coordinate 29,151 of CAXTSH010000038.1, read as the reverse complement.
ACGAAGCCGGTATCCTCCTGCGGGGCCAGTTCGTGCCCGGCCTGCTCGTAGAGGAACGGGATGATGGCGAGGACGCCCAGGCCGACGAGGATGGCGAGCGGCCAGGCCAGCAGCACGAGACGAAGCAGCCGCAGATAGACGGCTTGCATGATGGCGAGCAGCCGGTCGGCCAGACGTGCGAGAACGGGCGCGCGCCTGCCCCCGTGCGCCGGAAGCAGTTTGGCGCACATCATGGGCGACAAGGTGAGCGCGAGCAGGGCCGAGACGGTCACGCTTGCTGCGAGCGTGAAGGCGAACTCGGTGAAGAGTGCGCCGGTGAGGCCCTTCTGCAGCCCGACCGGCAGGTAGGCCGCGATCAACACCACGGTCATGGCGATGATCGGGCCGCCGAGTTGGCGCGCAGCCAGGATGGCGCTCTCGGTCGGAGACAGGCCTTCGGCGAGATGGCGGTTGACGTTCTCGACGATGATGATGGCGTCGTCGACGACGAGACCGATGGCGAGCACCAGCGCCAGCAGGGTGAGAAGGTTGATGGAGAAGCCGAGTGCCGCCATCAGCGCGAAGGTGCCGATCAGCGAGAGCGGGATGGTGACCAGCGGGACCAGCACGGAACGGAACGAGCCGAGAAAGAGGAAGATCACCAGGCCCACGATGGCGAGCGCCTCGGCCAGCGAGGTCAGCATCTCGTACCGGGAGGCTTCGACATAGTCGGCCGCGTTGTAGTCGACGCTGAGATGCATCTCGGGCGGCAACTGGGTTCGTATCTGGTCGGCGACCGACACGACGCGTCGCACGGTCGAGAGCAGGTTTGCGGTGGGCGTGACGCTGACGGCAAGGAAGGCGCCGCCGTTGCCGGCATTGGTGTTGATGTTGACGTTGGTCGTATCGGATCCGAACACGACTTTTGCGACGTCGCCGAGCCGGATCAACGCGCTACCAGACCTTTTGATGATGAGGCGGCGGAACTCGTCCTCTGTGTGCAGCCCGCTGTTGACGGCGAGATTGATGAAGGTCATGCCGCCGAGAGTCTGACCGACGCCGGTGACAAAATCGTTGTTTTGCAACGCGTTGACGGCGTCGGTCGCGGTAATGCCGTAGCCCGCGAGCTTGCTCGCATCGAACCAGACGCGCAGTGCGAGCTTGATGTTGGCCTGATTCTGGACGTTCTCGACGCCGGGGACGGCCTGCAGTTGGGGTGCGACGACGCGGGCGACGTAGTCGGAAACCTGCTCGGGCGAGAGGGTGTGGCTGGACAGCGTGATCTCGAGCGCGGGGTGGCTGTTGGGAGCGATGGTGATCAGCGGCGGCTGGAAACCCACCGGCAGCAGAGCCTCGGCACCGTTGACGTAGGTCTGGACCTGCGTCATCGCCCGGTTGGGGTCCTCGTTGAGCTTGAGATAGAGCGTGACGGTGCTGACGCCGGTCTGGCTCTGCGAGCTGATGTAGTCGATGCCGTCGACGGCGGCGACGGCGTTCTCGATGGGCGTGGTGATGAAGCCGGCGACGGTCGCGGCATCCGCGCCGTAATCGTTGGTCACGATCTGGATCGTGGCGCTGACGGTGGTCGGAAACTCCTGCACCGGCAGCGATTCCTCGGCACGCAGCCCAGCGACCAGAATCAGGACACTGACCACGATCGACAGCACCGGCCGGCGGATGAAGAGTTCGGTCAGGCGCACCTCACTCCTCCGGGGGGTGCGGGTCGGCGGTCATGCGCATCGGCAAGGCGTTGTCGACCGTGACGGGTGTGCCCTCGTGCAGCTTGAGCTGGCCGGCGGTGACGACCGTCTCGCCACCTTGCAGGCCGGAGAGGACGGCGATCTGCTCGCCGCGGGTGGCGCCGGTGACGACCAGTTGCTGGTGGGCGATTTCGGTGCCGCGCGGGCCGGGTTGAACCACGAAGACGGTGCTGCCGTAGGTGGCATAGGTCACGGCAGCCTGCGGCAGGGTGATGTGGGCGGCGGGCGCGCCGGTCTGGAGACGGACGGTGGTGAACATGCCCGGCAGCAGCGCGTGGTCGCGGTTAAACAATGTCGCGCGTATCTGGGCGGTGCGGCTGGCCTGGTCGACGCGCGGAGCGACGGCGAGGATGCGGGCGGTGAAGGTGCGGCCGGGATAGGTGTCGACGTGAACTTCCACCTCGTCGCCGATCGCAACGCCGGCGATCTCGCCCTGCGGCAGATAGAAATCGACGTAGATCGGGTCGAGCGCCTGCAAGGTGACGATCGGAGTGCCGGGCTGCAGGTATTGGCCGAGATCGACCTGACGCACCCCGAGGCGGCCGGCGAAGGGGGCGCGGATGATCTTCTCGTCGATGAGCGCCTGCTCGCCTTGCACCTGGGCGCGGTCGGCGGCGAGCGTTGCCCGGTCGGTGTCGACCACGGCGTGACTGACGGCCTGGGCGGCGTTCTCGCGGGTGTCGCGGGCGAGATTGAGTGCCGCGAGGTCTGCGTTGGCACGCAGCTCGGCGAGGCGGGCGGGCTCGTCGTTCGGGCGCAGGCGGACGAGGACGGCGCCGGCCGGGACGTCGGCGCCGGAGGTGAAGTCGATCTCGCCCACGATCCCGGCGACCTCGGCGGAGAGATCTGCGCCGCGGACGGCACGCAGATCTCCGACCGCGTCGAGATGAACACGCCAGGGCAGCGATCGGGCGATGATGGTCGAGACGGTCTGCGGCGGCTCGCCTGCCGCCTCGGTGATCGCGCTGCTCGACGAGGCCGTGCGCAGAAGCACGGCTGCGCCGGCGAGCACCAGCAGGAGGCCCAGGAGGGAGGCGAGGCGCTTCATGAGGAGCTCCAGGGCAGCAGGGACTGGAACACGTCCGGCGGAGGCGGTGGAAGGTCGCTGCGGTTCCACCAGCCGCCGCCCAAGGCCACGAACAGGGCGGCGGTGTCTGAAAAGCGTTGGGCCTGGGCCCGGGCGAGAGCGATGATGTCGGTCTGGTAGGTGATCTCGGCGGTCAACACGGTGATGTAGCTCGATCCGCCGAGCTTGTATTGCATCTGGGCGAGATCGAGGCCGCGAGCGGAGGCGCGTTCGGCGGCGAGATCGGCGGCGAGAGCGCGGCTGTCCCCGTCGAGCTCGTTGAGCACGTCGGCGACGTTCTGGAAGGCGCCGAGCACCGTCTGCCGCCAGAGGGCCGCCTGCTGTCGCATGGTGGCGACGGCGGCGCGCTGCTGGTGAAGGAGCTGGCCGCCCTGAAAGATCGGCTGCACCACCTGGGTCACCAGATAGGCAAGGCCATTGCCCGGGGAGAAGAGCTGGCCGGGTTCGAGCGCCTGCGATCCGGCCTGAGCGTTGAGCGAGAATTGGGGGAGCCGGTTGGCAATCGCGATGCCGACCGCGGCCGTCGCCGCGTGCAGGTTGGCGTCGACCTCTTCGATATCGGGGCGCTGCCTGAGCAGATCGGCGGGAAGGCTGAGCGGGAGGTCGGGCGGGAGGGACAGCCCGTCCAGGGTGAAGACCGGCAGGTGCGCGTCCGCGGGAACCGTCCCGATGTCGTAGGCGAGAGCGTCGCGGGCCTGGGCGAGCGAGACCTGCAGCGGCACGAGGGTCGCCTCGGCCTGGGCGACCTGGGCCTGTTGCAGGGCAACGTCGGTGCCGGTGGCGCCGCCGAGATCGAACTGGCTGGTGATGACGTGAAGGTAGCTTCGGTCATCGGCAATCAATTGTTGCTGGGCGGCGATCTGGGCGCGCAGCGAGGCTTCGTTGATCGCCGAGGACACGATGTTGCCGGTCAGCATCAGGTAGGTCGCCTCGAGCAGCGAGCGCTGGTAGTCGGCCTGGGCCACCTTCTGCTCGACCTGACGGCGGGCGAGCCCCCACACGTCGAAATTGTAGGTCAGGGTGAGTTGGGCATCGTAGCTGCCGTAGACGAAGCTCACGGGCGGATTGCCGGGGATGCCGGCACCTGAGAAGTTGCCATGAGTGCGGGAGAACGTACCGCTGACCGCCGGCAGCAGGGCGCTGTACTGCGCAAGTGTCGATTCCTCGGCATTGCGCAGCGACTGACGCGCCGCCTCCAGGCCCGGATTGTTGCGGATCGCAATCGCCACCAGCCCGGTCAGCGCGGGCGAGCGGAACAGGCCCCACCAACGCGCGGCGATGTCGCGGCCGAGGGCGAGATGCTGGACGGCACCGCCCCTGGTGGCCGAAGGCACCGTTCGCGGCGCCAGCGCGGTTTCCGTGTACGTGCGCGGGTTCGGTCCCACCAGCGGGTGGTAGTCCGGTCCGACGGCGCACGCGGCCAGGAACGGCAGAATGAGGAGCGAGCGGGTCGTCACGGCGTCGCGTGGTCGCAAGTGATGTGCCATCTCCTGAGAGGCGGAAATGGCGGAACTCGCCATTGGTCAGACCATGGCAGCGTCCTCGATGGCGAAACAGACTGTTTCGGTATCGTTCCAGCTTTCGATACGGAGATGGCCGGCGAGTTGTAGCGGCAGGCCGGGCTCGAGGTGGGCGGCGATGGGGTGATCGGTGGCGCGGAAGAGGACCGACTTGAGGCGGCGTTGACCGTCCTCGCCTGCCACGATGGCGCGTAGCACGCGGCCTTCGGGGCCGACACGGTCGGCGTGGATGACCCTGGCCCGCGGGACGACGAAGATCGGCTCCTCGTTGCCGTTCCCGAACGGGGCCAGGCTGGCGACGTGACGGGCGAGCTCGGGTGTGGCGGCGGCCACGGCCAGCGTTCCGTCGATGAGGAGGTCGGGCTGGCGAGGTCGCTGGCGGGCGCCGGCGAGGCGTTCGTCGAGGAACCCGTGCAGAGCCAACGAGCCGCCAGGTTCATGACCGTATCCGGCGGCCATGGCGTGGCCCCCGCCGGTAAGCAGCAACCCGGCCTGCCGGGCGGCGATGATGGCGGTGCCGAGGTCGAGGCCGGGAATCGAGCGGCCGGACCCTTTGGTGGTCGGGCCAGAGCGGGCGCCGACGCAGGCCGGTCGGTTGAAGCGGGCCTTGAGGCGGCCGGCGATGATGCCGACAACGCCGGGGTGCCAGTCGCCCTCGAGAACGACGACGGCGTGGTCTCCGGCGAGCTGGGCGGCGGCTTGCTCGGTGGCTCGGTCGAGGATGGCGTTCTCGACGGTCTGGCGTTCGCGATTGACCGCGTCGAGAGCGGTCGCGATCTCGCTGGCCTCGGCTTCGTCGGCGGCGAGCAGCAGGCGAAGACCGAGGCCGGCGTCACCGATGCGGCCACCCGCGTTGATCCTTGGGCCCAGAGCGTAGCCGCAGGTGAAGGCGGTCGGGGCGACGCGGGCGCCGGCGGCATCGAGCAGAGCGGCGATGCCGGGGCGGGCGCGACGGGCCATGACGCGCAGGCCCTGAGTGACCAGGGCACGATTGAGGCCGGTGAGCGGGACGACGTCGCAGACGGTGGCGAGTGCGACGATGTCGAGCAGGCCGAGCAGGTCGGGCTCGGGGCGGCTGGAGAAGTGGCCGCGGGCCCGCAAGCGGCGGAGCGTGGCGACGAGTGCTAGGAAGACCACGCCGGCGGCGCAGAGCTGGCGGAGGCCGGAAGCATCGTCGAGGCGGTTGGGGTTGACGGTCGCCGTGATGCCGTGCGGGACGAGGTCGGCCTTGTGATGGTCGAGCACGATGATCGACGCCCGGCCGGTGAGCGGGGACAGGATATCGCCGGCGGCGCTGCCGCAGTCGACACAGACGACGAGGGTGGCACCCTGGCGTAGCAGCTCGTCCAGGGCGGCTGGGTTGGGGCCGTAGCCCTCGACGATGCGGTCCGGGATGTGGGTCAGGACATGGCAGCCCAGGGCGCGCAAGGCGGTGGCGAGCAAGGCGACACTGCAGGCGCCGTCGACGTCGTAGTCGCCGAAGATGCCGACCGTCTCACCGCTTCCGACGGCGTCAGCGAGGCGGTGGGCGGCGGCATCCATGTCGCGCAGAATCGACGGATCGGGCAGAAAGCGGCGCAATGTGGGCGCCAGGAAGTCGGCGGCCTCCTCGGCGTGGAGGCCGCGTTGGGCGAGGAGGCGGCCGATGATCTCGGGGAGATTTCGGGATTGGGCGATGGCGAGGGCGGCGCGGTCATCGAAGGCTCGCCAGAGCCACTGGCGGCCAGAAAGGCTTGGGGCGCTGCCCCAAACCCCGCCAAAGGCTAGCCTTTGGAAACCGGGGTCTGGGGCCGCCCGCCCCCGCGGGGTGCCCGGGGGGCG
>CAXTSH010000038.1:20916-22974 GCA_964246925.1 uncultured Acetobacteraceae bacterium | reverse complement strand
GCGTGCTTTGTCTGGCGGGCGGGGGGGCGGCCGCCCCCCCCCCCCCGCGGGGGCCTGGGGCCGCCCCCCTGGTCCAGTAACATCAACCAGGCATCCAGTTCTTGGTGTCGAAGTTGTGGTGGCCCTCGATGTAGCGGACGGTGCCCGATTTGCTGCGCATCACGATGGAATGGGTGATCGCGCCGTTGCCGGTGGCGCGAACGCCGCGCAGCATGGCGCCCGAAGTCACGCCGGTCGCCGAGAACAGCACGTCGCCCGCGGCGAGGTCGGTGAGGCCGAGCTTGCGTCGTGGATCGCCCACATGCATGGCCTGGGCGCGCTCGACCTGGGCGTCGTCCTCGAACAGGAGACGCGCCTGCATCTGCCCGCCGGTGCAGCGTAGTGCTGCGGCGGCAAGGACGCCTTCCGGGGCGCCGCCGGAGCCGGCGAAGATGTCGATGTCGCTCTCGGGCAGGGCCGCAGCGATGACGGCGGCGACGTCACCGTCCGAGATCAGGACGATGCGGGCTCCGGCCTCGCGTGCCTTGGCGATGAGCTCCTCATGGCGCGGGCGGTCGAGCGTGCAAAGCACGAGCTCGCCAATGTCGCGTCGCTTGGCGAGTGCGAGATCACGCAGCACGTTGCCGATCGGCGCGTCCAGGTCGAGGATGTCGGTGGGCAGGCCAGGGCCGACCGCCAGCTTTTCCATGTAGATGTCGGGGGCGTGAAGGAAGTTGCCGGCCTCGGCGAGTGCCACGGTGGTGATGGCGTTCGGCCCGCCGGTCGCGGTCAGCGTGGTGCCTTCGAGCGGATCGACGGCAATGTCCATCCGAGGGCCGCCGGCGCCGACCTTCTCGCCGATGTAAAGCATCGGCGCCTCGTCCATCTCGCCCTCGCCGATGACCACGGTGCCGTCGATCTCGATCGTGTCGAAGGCACGCCGCATCGCCTCGACGGCGGCGGCGTCGGCCTCGATCTTGTTGCCGCGGCCCATCCATCGCGCGCAGGCGATGGCGGCGGCCTCGGTGACGCGTACCAGTTCGAGGGCGAGATTGCGGTCGCTGGCGTGATAGGCGGCGGGACGCTTGGGAAGGTCGGACATTGTTTGATCCTTTCGTGCGGGAGCTAACCCGGTTCGATCCTGATGAGCAGCGGCGTCTCGACGACGATTTCGAATTGGGCGATCCGATCGACGGCGTGGCGCATGGCGCGCTCGCTGGTCTCGTGGGTGACGAGGACGACGGGGACAGCCTCGCCAGGGGCGCGGCCGTGCTGGAGCATGCTCTTGAGCGAGACGCCGGCATCGCGGAGTGCTGCGGCGACTTCGGCGATCACACCGGGACGGTCAAGAACGACGAGCCGGAGATAGTAGGCGCCGTGGTGGGCGAGGATGGGGAGCATGGGGCCGGTGGCGAGTGCGGCCGTCGGGGTGCCCCAGGGCAAGCCGGTGGGGTTGCGGGCGATGTCGATCAGGTCGCCGACGACGGCCGACGCGGTGGGACTGCCGCCGGCGCCGCGACCTTCGAGCGTGATGCGACCGGAAAAGTCGCCGACGGCGACGACCGCGTTGTAGACGCCGTCGACGACGGCGAGCGGCGAGCCGATCGGAACCAGGCACGGATGGACGCGCGCCTCAACGCCATCCTCGGTCGCGCGCGCGATGCCGAGGAGCTTGATCCGGTAGCCGAGCTCGGTGGCGAAGGCGATGTCGAGCAGACCCACGCGGCGGATGCCCTCGACATGAACGGCGTCGAAGTCGACGGCACGGTCGAAGGCGAGCGAGGCGAGGATGGCGAGCTTGTGGGCGGTGTCGATGCCGTCGATGTCGGCGGCGGGGTCGGCTTCGGCGTAGCCGAGCGCCTGCGCTTCGGCGAGCACGGCCGCGAATTCGCGGCCGGCTTCGCGCATGGTGGTGAGGATGTGGTTGCAGGTGCCGTTGAGAATGCCGGCCACGCGCGAGAAGCGGTTGCCGGCGCGGCTTTGACCGCTCGCCGTGAGGGTCGGGGTGCCACCCGCGCCCCCGGCCGCGCCGGCCGCGGCCGGCCGCGGGCCGCGCCCGTCCCCCCCCGCGCCCCGCCC
>CAXTSH010000038.1:0-20906 GCA_964246925.1 uncultured Acetobacteraceae bacterium | reverse complement strand
GGCGCAGGGTGGTGAGGATGTGGTTGCAGGGGCCGTTGAGAATGCCGGCAACGCGCGAGAAGCGGTTGCCGGCGAGGCTTTCACGGATCGCCTTGAGGATCGGGATGCCACCGGCGACCGCGGCCTCGAACGCCAGTCGGACCTCGTGCTGTTCGGCCAGGGTCGCGAGGTGGGCGCCGTGGACAGCGATCATCGCCTTGTTGGCGGTGACGGTGTGACGGCCGGCCGCGAGAGCGGCCTGCGCTAGCTCGAGGGCCGGCCCGTCGGCGCCGCCGATCAGCTCGACGACGACGTCGAGGCCAGGAGCGCGGGCAAGGGACAGAGGCGTGTCATGCCAGGCGAGGTCGCGGAGCTCGATCCCCCGGTCACGGGTGCGGTCGCGTGCGGCGACCGCGACGGCGACGATGGGGCGGCCGGCCCGGCCAGCGATGAGGGAGGCGTTTTCGTCGAGCAGACGGAGCGTCGCGGCGCCGACGGTGCCCAGGCCGGCAATGCCAACTCGCAGCGGCTCGGCGCTCACACGCTGACCTCGAGGACCTTTTCGCCCTGGTCGGTGTCGCCAATGCGACCGTTGAGGAAGGTGCGGATGCTGCGGACGGCCTGGCGGAGCCGATGGGTGTTCTCGACGAGGCCGATCCGGACATGGCCCTCGCCGTGCTCGCCGAAACCGAGGCCGGGAGCGACGGCGACCTTGGCGCCGGCGAGCAGACGATGGCTGAACTCGACCGAACCCAGATGGGCGTGGCTGGGTGGGATCGGAGCCCAGGCGAACATCGAGCCTTCCGGCGTCGGGATGGGCCAGCCGGCCTGGGACAGGCCGCGGATGAGGACGTCGCGGCGTTCCCGGTAGATGTTGCGGATTTCGGCCACGCAGTCCTGCGGGCCGGTCAGGGCGGCGACGGCGGCGACCTGGATGGGCGTGAAGGCGCCGTAGTCGAGATAGGACTTCATCCGGGTGAGAGCGTTGATCAGTCGCGGATTGCCGGCGGCGAAGCCCATGCGCCAGCCGGCCATGTTGTAGGTCTTGGACATCGAGGTGAACTCGACGGCGATGTCCTTGGCACCCTCGACCTGGAGGATGGAGGGCGGGACCCGGTCGCCGAAGTAGATTTCAGCGTAGGCGAGGTCGGACATGATCCAGATGTCGTGGCGCCGGGCGAAGGCGACCAGCGCGCGGTAGAAGTCGAGGTCGGCGAGATAGGCGGTCGGGTTGGACGGAAAGTTGACGATCAGTGCGGTGGGTTTGGGAACGGAGTGGCGGACGGCGCGATCAAGGGCCTCGAGCATCTCGTCGCCGGGTTCGGCGGGGATGGAGCGGACAGCGGCGCCGGCGATGATGAAGCCGAACTGGTGGATCGGATAGGACGGGTTAGGGACAAGAATGGTGTCGCCGGGACTGGTGATGGCGGAGGCCAGGTTGGCGAGGCCCTCCTTGGAGCCGAGTGTGGCGACGATCTCGGTTTCGGGATCGAGATCGACCCCGAAGCGACGCTGGTAGTAGGAGGCGAGCGCGCGCCGCAGGCCGGGGATGCCGCGGCTGACCGAGTAGCGATGGGAGCGCGGGTCGGCGACGGTCTCGACGAGCTTGGCCACGATGTGGGGTGGGGTCGGACCGTCGGGGTTGCCCATTCCGAGATCGATGATGTCGCAGCCGGCGGCCCGCGCCGCCGCCTTGGCGCGGTTCACCTCGGCGAACACGTAGGGGGGCAGACGGCGAATGCGGTGGAACTCTTCGGTCATGTTCCGGAGTCGGAGGCCTTTTCGGGTGTTTCAGTGTACCACCGTGACGCTTGCGCCGCGACCGAATGCACTGGCCGCGATCTCGATGGAGGCTTGCGGCACGCCCAGTTGTTCGAGCACCGCGGCCGCGGCGGCGGCGCGGGCCAGACCGAGGCGCAGGGCGGCCGCCTGCTGGTCCGGCAAGTCGGACTGGGCGTCGCCGTAACCGTCGACCTTCAGAGGCGCCGCACCTCGCGACGAGGCGACATGCTGCAGGGCCGAGCGATCCGCCGGCAGCAGGATGTCGGAACCGGGTTGGAAGGCGACGTTGGAGAGTGGCGCCGCGCGCTTGGTCAGGTCGGGATGCAGGGGCGGCAGAGGTGTGGCGGGGACGTCGAAACCAGGGAACTCGGGCGGCGATGGCGGGTGGGCCGGCATCTGCGGCAACGGTCCGGAGGCGACAATCACTGTCGTGCCCGGTGGCGGCGGCGGCATGGAGAGGATCGGTTCGGCGGCTTCCTGCTGTTCGGGCGTGGGGAGCGGTTTGGCTGCCGGCGGGGGCGGCGCACTGGCGGCCGCGGCGGGCTGGGCCGGCACCAGGCCCGCGGCATCGAGGGTGGCCGTCGAGGGTGGCGGAGCCGTCGTGGCGTTGGTGGCGGCTTTGGTGGCTGGCGGAGCCTTGGGTCCGTTAGCGGGCGCGGTGACGGTGATCGGATCACGGGTGTCGAGTTGGTGCGACGCATCCTGCTGGTCGATCAGGGAGGCGGTCAGAGCGTCGCGGACGGCAGCGGAGGTGACGGCAGGGCGAGAGGGGGTGGTGCCGACCAACGGGTAGGGTGCGTCGACACCGGGCGGTGGCGGGCGCTGCTCGGCGATGGCGCCCCCTTCCAGTTGGTGCCACCAGGTCACCGGCGTGTCGACCGGATCGCGACCGGGGCCGCAACTGCCGAGCAGGGCAGCGAGCAGGACAGGCAATCCCTTGGGCGCACCTACCATTGCTCGGCTCCGCGTCTGTGATCGCCAACGAAACCAGTAGCCCGGCGCGTCCGACCGAGGAACCGCCAACTCGACTTTCGAGCGGCGGGGTCTACATTCCAGCGGTCGAGATGGAGAGCACGATGACCCGTGAGGACCTGCAGCTCAGGGCGCGACTGGACGACGAACCCGAAGTCCCCGACGGGCCCGAGGGTCCGGACAGCCCGGACGTGCCTGAGCCGATCGGACCCGAGAAGAGCGAGCCGGACAGCAACCGGACGCTGAATTCGCCGATCAACGAGCTCGAGACGCGTCTGTTCGATCAGCGCAAGGTGCTGATCTTCGGGGCGATCAACGACAAGATCGCGCGCGATGTCACCGGGCGGCTGCTGGCGCTGGCGGGCGCGTCGGACAAGCCTATCGACGTGTACGTAAACTCGCCTGGCGGCCATGTGGAGAGCGGCGACACGATTCACGACATGATCCGCTTTGTCGACGCGATCGCGCCGATCAGGATGATCGGGACCGGGTGGGTGGCGAGTGCCGGGGCGCTGATCTTTGTGGCCGGCCGGCGCGAGCGCCGGTTCTGTCTGCCCAACACGCGGTTCCTGCTGCACCAGCCGATGGGTGGGGTGCGCGGGCCGGCGGTCGACATCGACATCGAAGCACGCGAGATCATCAAGATGCGCGAGCGACTCAATCGGCTGTTCGCGCGCGAGACCGGCCAGACCTACGAGAAGGTCGCCAAGGACACCGATCGCAATTACTGGATGGGGGCGGACGAGGCGATCGAGTACGGCATGGTGACGCGGATCGTCCAGAGTGCGAAGGATCTGGCGGAGGTCTGAGGCGGGCACGCGGGGAGGTTTGCGGCTCGGAGCGGCCATCGGCAGGTGGTCAGCGGGCGGATTTGCGCCTGAGTTCCGCAATCGTGACCGGGCGGAAGTGACGAGCGTCGACGCCGACGTCGAACTGGCGGGTGAGAGGTTTGAGGCGGCCGTGGCTGTGGCCGTGAAGGTTGAGAGCGCCACGGGCCTGGCCCGGCCACGTTCGCAGCGGGTAATGGCATAGAGTGACGTGCAGAGCGTCCATTTCGAGATGGACGAGGTCGTGAACCGAGATCCAGACCGGCAATGCACAGATCGCGTCGGTATCGTTGTTGCCACGAAGCAGATGCTTGCGCCCCTTGAGGGCCGACAAGAGTTCCGCGACGGCCTGGTTGAGTGTTCCGATCGCGACATCGCCCAGATGCCAGATCTCGTCGTCGGCGCCGACGGTCGCGTTCCAGCGATCAACGATGACTCGATCCGCGTCCGCGGTGGTCGCGAACGGGCGACGGTAGAGGGCGCGTGCGCCGCCGTCGCCGAAATGGGTGTCGGCGGTGAAGAAGATGGTCAAGGCTGATGCCGCAGCGAGAGACGGCAGCGCCGCACGAAGCGATCCGACCCGGAAGCGATCATGGGTATCGCTGTCGAGATTGAAAATGCGTCGCGTCTGAGGATTGTCAACACGATGTCGCCGGACTTAGCACAGAGCCCTGATGTCGGCACCGAGCGAGAACTTGTGGCGGGCAGACGACGGTCGTGGCTCGAGCGAGTGTTAGACCCAGCCAATCAGCAACGCGACAACGCTCGTTCGCACGACGGGGTGCAGGGATGGGACCCCTGCCCTTCAGTCGAGCGCGAGCATGAGGCGGATGTTCTGGACGGCGGCGCCGGAGGCGCCTTTGCCGAGATTGTCGAGGCGGGCGGTCAGGAGTGCGTGCGGGTGGGCTTCGCTGCCGTGAACGCGGAGTTCGAGCTTGTCGGTGTTGGCGAGGGAGGCGGGATCGAGTTCGGGTTGGTCGTCTTCCATGATGTCGATATGGGGCCCGTCGGCGTAGGCGCGGGCGAGCGAGGCGCGCAGCATTGCCGGGGTCAGGCGGCCCGGGAGCGTGTCGAGAAAGAGCGGGATCGAAACGATCATGCCTTGCGCAAAATGGCCGACCGAGGGGACGAAGATCGGGCGGCGCGAGAGGCCTGAGTGGAGAGCAATTTCCGGAACATGTTTGTGACCCAGGTCAAGCCCGTAGAGGTTGAAGGCGGGGCCGCCCGATCGTTGATGAGCTTCGATCATCGGTCGGCCGCCGCCGGAGTAGCCGCTGACGGCATTGATGGCGACGGGATGGTCGCGCGGAATGATGCCGTCGGCGATCAACGGGCGGAGCAGCGCGATGGCACCCGTTGAGTAGCAGCCAGGGTTGCTGACGCGTGGCGCCTCCGCGATGCGGGTGGCTTGGCGGACGTCAAGTTCGGGGAAGCCGTAGACCCACTCGGGGTCGGTGCGGTGCGCGGTGCTGGCGTCGAGCAGCTTGGGGGCGCGGCCGTCGCTGCTCTCGATGGCATCGACGAGAGCGACGGCGTCGCGGGCGGCGTCGTCGGGGAGGCAGAGGACGACGAGGTCGACGTCGCGCATGATCGCGCGCCGGGCGTCCGGATCCTTGCGCTGCGCGGGTTCGATGCTGCGAACGGTGACCGGCAGAGCTTCCAGGCGACGAGCGATGCCAAGGCCGGTGGTGCCGGCCTCGCCGTCGATGAAAAGCGTGCGTCCCAGGTCGGCGGCCGGTCTAGCGCTTGCTGAACTGAAACGAGCGGCGTGCCTTTGCGCGACCATACTTTTTGCGCTCGACGACGCGGCTGTCGCGGGTGAGGAACTTCGCCTGCTTGAGGATGCCGCGCAGTGTTGGCTCATAGTTGGTCAGAGCGCGGCTGATGCCGTGGCGGACGGCGCCGGCCTGCCCGGAAAGGCCGCCGCCGCTCACGGTGCAGAACACGTCGAACTGGTTGTAGCGGTCGGCGACGAGGAACGGCTGGGTGATCAGCATGCGCAGCACGGGGCGGGCGAAATACTGGTTGGCCTTCTTGCCGTTGATCGAGATGTCGCCGCGGCCGGGCTTGATCCACACGCGCGCGACGGCGTCCTTGCGGCGACCGGTGGCGTACGAGCGGCCGAGCGCGTCGCGCTTGGGCTCGCGGGGCGCACGTTCATCGGTCTGAACGGCATCGGCGCTGGTGACGACGTTGAGGTTCTGCAGATCGGCGAGCGTGCCGGTACGAGTCGAGGTTTGGGCTGCTGACATGGGGGGATCAGGCTCCGGACACGCGTCGGGGCGCGTTGACTGAGTTCTTGCGGTTCATGGACGCGATGTCGACCGGCCTGGGCTGCTGGCCGGCGTGGGGGTGCTCAGGGCCGGCGTAGACGTGCAGGTGCTTCATCTGCTGGCGCTGTAGCGGACCACGCGTGATCATGCGCTCGACCGCCTTCTCGATGACGTGGCCGGGGTGCTTGCCACCGAGGCGCTGGGCGATGGTGCGCTGCTTGATGCCGCCGGCATAGCCGGTGTGATAGTGAAACAGCATCTGGCCGGCCTTGTTTCCGGTCAGGCGAACCTTCTCGGCGTTGATCACCACGATGTTGTCACCGCTATCGACGTGCGGTGTGAAGGTCGGCTTGTGCTTGCCGCGCAGCCTCATCGCGATGATCGTGGCGAGGCGGCCGAGAACGAGGCCGTCGGCGTCGATCAGCACCCAGTCCTTCGTCACCTCCGCAGGCTTGAGCGAGAGGGTCGTCTTCATGTGGGTCACCCGGTGGCGGTTCGGAGGCGGGGTTATGAGCAGGTGACCTTCGTGGGTCAACCGCAATCGCGCTGGCAGGATGAGGGTATTTGCGCTGCGGTATCCTGTTGCCACATTGCGCGGTAGCGCGGGGCGACCGAACATGAGGGATGGATCAGGCCTCCGTCTCCGGCAGCCCCGTTCATGTCATTGGTGCGTCCGGGCGGTCGGGAGCGGCGTTGTGCCGGGCGCTCATCGCGCGTGGGGTCGGGGTCGTACCGGTCGTGCGCGATCGCGGACGCTGGCGGGCGACGGGGATCGACGCGGAGCCTCGCATCGCCGATCTGACGCAGCCGGCGTCGCTCGGCGCGGCGTTGAGCGATGCGTTACGTCTGGCGAGCACGGTCCATGCGCGTCACGCACCCGCCGTGCTGGCAGGGGCGCCGGACGCGATGCGGCTCGTGTTCCTGGGCAGTACGCGCAAATTCACGCGTTGGCCGGATGCGCATGGAGACGGGGTGCTGGCCGGCGAGCGCGCCATGATGGCGTCCGGACGGAGTGCGGTGATGTTGCACCCGACGATGATCTATGGCGCAGAAGGGGAAAACAACGTGCGGCGGCTGGCGTCCCTGCTGCGGCGGCTGCCGGTGGTGCCGCTGCCGGGCGGCGGCCAGGCGCTGGTGCAGCCGGTGCATCAGTCGGACGTGACGCGGGCGCTGGTGGCGGCCCTCGAGCTTGAGGATGTGGCCGGGCCCGAGGCACTGGTGGTCGCCGGCCCGGTGGCCGTCCGCTATGCCGACCTGGTGCGGGCGGTGGCGAGTGTCGACGGGCAGCGCGCGCCCCGAATTGTCAATGTTCCTGCGCAGGCGCTGGCGGCCTTGACGCCACTCCTTGGATTGGTGCCGTTCCTGCCGCGGGTCGGACGCGACGAGGTCAGACGTTTGGGGGAGGACAAGGCGTTCGACATCTCGCCGCTTCGGTCGCGGCTCGGGATCGAGCCGGTTCCGCTGAACGAAGGACTGGCGATGACCTTTCGGCGATGACATCGTGCCAGCGCCAGGTGTTGGGAGGATGCGGCATGCAGTCGTTCGATCGGCAGGACCCGCCTTCCTGGCAGGCGAGCTATCCGGCGGGAGCACGGTGGGACCACCGTTTCGAGCCGATGACCGTCGGCGCACTGCTGGACCGGGCGGTCGAACGGTATGCGGGAGCGCCGTTCCTGGAATATGCCGGCCGCGAGGTCACCTACGGCGAATTCGATCGATTGGTGGGTCGTCTCGCGGCGGGGCTCGCGGCGCGCGGCGTGGCGGCCGGCACCCCGGTGGCACTCTTCCTGCCGAACACGCCGTGGCATCCGGTGGCGTTCATGGCGCTGACGAGGCTGGGCGCGCGCATCGTGCAGGTGAGTGCGCTCGACGCCAAGCTGGAGCTCTCGGCCAAGCTCGGCGATTGCGGAGCGCGGCTGATGGTGACGACGGACTTCCCGCCGATGATCGCCAAGGCGGCCTGGCTGATCGAGGAAGGACATCTCGACACGCTGTTCGTGGGCGAGGACACGCGATGGAGCGGTGGTCCGTCGATGCCGTTGCCGCCGCACTTCGTCGGGCTTTCCCCGATGCTGGAGGGAGACGGGCCGGTGCCCCCGGTGGCGGCTCAGCCGGACGACCTGCTGGTGTTGCAATATACCGGGGGCACCAGCGGGATGCCGAAGGCGGCGATGCTGAGCCACAACAATCTGACGGCGGCGGCGCGCATCTACGTTTCCTGGGACGAGAAGCCGCGGCCAGAGATGTCGCAGCGCTTCGTGGCCGTGCTGCCGTTCTTTCATATCTACGGGCTGGTGACGTCTCTGCTGGTGCCGATGCTTGAAGGCCAGTCGGTGATGGTGCGGCCGTCGTTCGAGGTCGGACGTACGCTCACCGATTTCGACCAGCGGGGGGCCACGATCATGATGGCGGTGCCGGCGATGTGGGGCGCGCTGGTCAGCGCGCCGGACGCGCCGGAGCATGATTTCTCGCGGGTCAACCTGCTCGTCTCGGGCGGCTCGCCGCTGCCGCTGAAGGTGGCATTCGCGGTCGAGAAGATCACCGGCACACGACTGATCAATGGTTGGGGGTTGACCGAGACGATGGCGACCGGGGCCCGGATGCCGCGTCATCTGCCGCCGGCGGACGGCGCGGTGGGATTGCCGCTGCCGGGCGTCGACATCAGGATCGTGTCGCTCTCCGACCCGGGCGTCGAGATGGGCCTTGGCGAGGCTGGCGAGATAGCGATCCGCGGCCCGAACGTGTTCAGCGGCTATTGGAACGATCCGGAGGCGACGGAGGCCGCCTTCCACGACGGCTGGTTCATGACCGGCGATGTGGGTTCGATGGACGAGCGTGGCGTGCTGACCTATGTCGACCGAAGACGCCGGCTGGTGTTCTCGGGCGGCTTGAACGTCTATCCGGCGGCGGTCGAGCGGGCGATCGAGGCGCATCCGTCGGTGCTCGCTTCGATCGTGATCGGGGTCGCCGACGAGGCCAGAGGGGAAGCGACGAAGGCGTTCATCATGCAGCGGCCCGGGACGGCGCCGCTGACAATGCGCGAACTGCGGGCTTTCCTGGACGACCGGCTGGCGCGGCACGAGATACCGGTGGCCCTTGAAATACGCGAGACCTTGCCGCGCAGTGCGATCGGCAAGCTGATGCCGGCGGTGCTGGCCGAGGAGGAGAGGACCAAGGCAGCGGTCAGGTAGCGGCCTCGAACGGCGTCTCGGATGGGGCCGCCGGGACTGCAAACGGGGATGAGGCCGGCTCAGGCGCGATGGGTTTGCCGAACAGGCGCCGGCCTGCGCGACGCAGCGATGTCTGGATCGGCTGATCGACGAGAGTGTGGAAGGCCGCACCGCCCGCCGTGGCGAGGGCCGCGCAGGCGAGCATCGAGGCATTGTCGATCGCGATCCGCCATCGGATCAGGGCGACCGCAGCAAGCGACAGAAGCGAGAAATGCACCAGATACACGGCGTAGGACGCTCGTCCGAGCCAGACGATGGGGTGCGGCAGGCGCCATCCGGCTCGGCGTTCCAGACCGACAAGCCCGACGATCAGCAGCCCGGACCCGAGGCCGTAGATTGGAACGCGCTCGATGTCATGGCTGAACGCGTGCCAGTGGATTTCGAAGATCATGCCCGCGACGAGAATGCAGGTTCCGGCGACGGTGGCCGCGAAGGATCGGGCGACGTTGAGGAACAGGGCGGAACGGAACGCCAGCGCGCAGATCATGCCGATGCCGAACTCCAGGCAAAGCGGCCCGAGCCACACCGGCAACGGCCAAGGTCTGAGGGCAAACCCACCCGCGGCCGCCGCGAGCACCAGCGACTGCCAGCTCAGGATGAGTATTGTTCCGGCCCTGCGTGATGCGATCAGCAAGGCGAAGAGCGCGTAGAACATGAGCTCGTAGGCCAGCGTCCAGGTGACGTTCACCAGCGCCGGCTGACGCTGCGGCCACAGCAGCACGCTGGCCATAATGCTGTCGGCATCAAGCTTCGCCGATTTCTGGTCTCCGGCGAAATGCAGACAGTAAAGCGCAAGCGCCGCCGCGCTCACGATCCAGACGCTCGGAAACAGCCGGCATGCGCGCTTGTAGAGGTAGGGAAGGACACGCCCGCTCCTGCCGATGTCGCCCGCGTGCACGGTCATGATGACGAAGCCGCTGAGGACGAAGAACAGATCGACGCCCCGATTGCCGGCGCCGAACGCTCCGCCGAGCGGGATCACGCCGGCGCGAACCGAAAAGATGCTCTGCAGGTGAAACAAAACCACAAGCATCGCCGCGAGGGCCCGCAGCGCGTCCAGATTGGCGTAGATGATGACGGAATTTGCAGGCTCGGGACGTCGCGGTCTCACAATGACATCTGCCCGGGTCCGAACTGCTTCGGCACCGAAATGGCATCCGGGTGACCGGCATGACAAGCTGCTCAAATGGCGTTGGCGACAGCGTCGTTCGAGAGTGGCTTGCTGTCCTTACGGCTGATGACCCTCTCAGGATGGCTACAGCGCAGGGAAGCTCTGGTGCAGGCCGTCGAGGATGATCTGGGCCGCCAGGGCTGCGAGAAGCACACCCAGTACGCGGCCGATGACGTTGGAGCCGGTGTGGCCGAGCAGGCGGGCGACATGGCGGGCGGCCATCAGTGCCACGAAGGTGGCGCCGAGCGAGACGATCAGGCCGGCCAGGAGGGCGGCGATCTTGGCGGTGTCGTACGCGGCCTCCGAGCGGAGCAGGACCATCGTGGTCATGGCGCCGGGGCCGGCGATCAGGGGGATGGCGAGGGGGAAGACGCTGATGTCCTCCTCGGTTCGGATCGCGGCCTCGCGCTCGCTGGTGCTGGCACCGCGGGTGGCGCCGCTCGCGGTGACCATGTCGGCCGCGGTCAGGAAGAGGAGGATGCCGCCCGAGATGCGCAGTGCTGCGAGGCCGATGCCCAGGGAGCCGAGTAGCCGGGCGCCGAGCAGGCCGAAGACGCCGAGCACGATCAGCGCGATGACGACGGCGCGGGTCGCCTGCTCGCGTTTCTCGGCGGCGCTGTCGCGCGCGGTCATGGCGGCGAAGATCGCGGCGGTGCCGGGGGGGTCGATGATGACCAGGAGTGCGGTCAGGTCATAGAGGAAGGTGTCGCGAAAGACCGTCAGCACGCGAGCATCGCTTCGGCACGGGCCAGGTCGTCGGGCGTGTTGATGTTAAGAAACGGGTCGCCGGCAGCGGTGTCGAAGGCGATGGTCCGGGCGCCGATCACGCCGGCAAAGCCGGCGACGCTGAAATCGCGGCGGCGCGCGGGGTCGAGGGTCTGGAGGTGGGCTACGAGTGCTGCTGCCGCCGTGGCTTGCCAGAGGGCAGCGGTCGGATGAGGCCTGCCCGCACTCGACGCCATCGCGGGCGCGGGCGCCAGGCGTTGGCCGAGCCGGTGCGGCAGGAACGGTGCGTCGCCGGGAACGGTGAGCAGCAGATCAGCACACTGGCGTTTTGCCCATAGCAGGCCGGCAAGGATGCCGCCGAGCGGGCCGACACCTTGCACCTCGTCGGCCAGCACCGGCAGACCGAAGGCCGCGAAACGCACCGGGTCGCCATTGGCGCTGATAGCGATCAGGCGGTGTTCAGGCTGCAGACGGCGGAGGATGTGGGCGAGGATCGGCTGGCCGGCGAGCAGGGCAAGCGGCTTGTCACCGCCGCCCATGCGGCTTGATCGGCCGCCGGCCAGGATCAGTGCCGCGACTTGAGTGGCCATCGTCGGGTTGTCCGGAGGGATTGGGGCGACCGATGGGGCTCGAACCCACGGCATCCAAGACCACAACCTGGCGCTCTACCAACTGAGCTACGGCCGCCACCGAGCGGGTTCGTCTAGGCAATGAGGGCAGACGCGTCAATTGCGCCAGCGCGCCGGCGCGGCTTGAGGATGCGGGTCAGACGGTCGAGAGCGGCCTCGAGAACATTCTGCTGCTTGCAGAAGGCGAAGCGGACCAGGTTGCGTGGCGGGTCGGACGCATAGAAGGCGGAGACCGGGATGGCGGCGACGCCGGCGTGTTCGGTGATGTGCCGGCAGAAGGCGAGGTCATCGTCGCCCCACCGGGCGATGTCGACGGTGAGGAAATAGCTGCCGTTGGTGGGCAGGGTGGGCAAGCCGAGCCTGGCCAGACCGTCTGCGAGCAGGTCTCGCCTGGCGGCGAGCGTTCTCGCCAGTAACGCAAAATAGGCGTCGTCGGAATCGAGGCCGAGGGCAACGGCACGCTGCAGGTTGGGTGGTGTCGCGAAGACGGTGGTCTGGTGGGCGCGTGCAGCCAGCAGCGCAAGCCTGGGTGCGGCGGTGACGTAGCCGACCTTCCAGCCGGTTAGGGAGAAGGTTTTTCCGGCACTGCCTATGCGCAGGCAGCGGTCGCGCATGCCTGGGCGCGTCATCAGCGGGATGTGGCGGTGGCCGTCGAAGACCAGGTGCTCGTAGACCTCGTCGCAGACGGCGTAGGCATCGTGGCGGATCAGCAGGCCGGCGATGGCGTCGAGTTCGTCGGCGGTGAAGACCTTGCCGGTCGGGTTCATCGGCGAGTTGAGCACGATCGCCTTGGTGCGCGGGCCGAAGGCGGTTTCGAGCTGGTCCAGGGACAGCGACCAGTCGGGCGGCTGCAGACGGACGATGCGAGGAACCGCGCCCAGCATGCGGATGGCGGGGACGTAGGTGTCGTAGAGCGGTTCGATCAGGACCACCTCGTCGCCCGGGTCGAGCAGGGCGGCGAGCGAGACGAACAGCCCTTCGGTGGCCCCGGAGGTGATGACGATCTCGGTCGCGGGGTCCACGTCCAGGCGGTAGAAGCGGGCGTTGGCGCGGGCGACCGCCTCGCGAAGCTCGGGCAGGCCGGCGAGCGGGGCGTATTGGTTGCGGTTGTCGCCGAGGAAGCGCTGTGCGGCCTCGACGATCTCGCGCGGGCCTTCGGTGTCCGGAAAGCCCTGGCCCAGATTGATCGCGCCGTGCTTGGCGGCGAGTGCGGACATTACCGTGAAGATGGTGGTGTCCTGGGCGGACAGCAGCGTGCTCAGGGTCTTCACGCGGTCAGGCTCCCGGTACGGCCGACACGCGAAGTTGGTTCCTCTCCGCTCGAACTCAAGCCGCCATCCCCGATCAGTGCCTAGTTTCGGGGCAGTTGATTGTGGAACGCTGTGGAGCGGTCCGATGGGTGAATGCTTGCGTGCGAGGCGGGTCCGCGCCGTGGTCGCGCGTCCCGCGCCGCGGCGAGGTGGCATGACGTATGCAGGATTATGACGGCGACGCACCAGTCGGAACGCGACCGATCAGGGCGCACGACGATCATCAGGGGGACGTCCGACCAGAAGTCGGCAACAGGCCATGAAGAAGATCGAAGCCGTCATCAAGCCCTTCAAACTCGACGAGGTGAAGGAGGCGCTGCACGAGGTTGGACTGCAGGGGATCACGGTGGTCGAGGCCAAGGGCTTCGGCCGGCAGAAGGGCCACACCGAACTTTATCGCGGTGCGGAGTATGTGGTCGACTTCCTGCCCAAGGTGAAGATCGAGCTGGTCTGTTCCGACGACGTCGCGGAGCGCGCGGTGGACGCGATCGTTGCGGCCGCGCGGACCGGACGGATCGGCGACGGGAAGATTTTCGTGACCACCATCGACGAGGTGGTCCGGATCAGGACCGGCGAGCGCGGAGCGGACGCGATCTGACAAAGTGTTTGACGTCGTAACGATTGACGCCCGGACCATCGCCTTGTCTCGACGGTTCTGGCACAACGAGCGCGCGCGATGGCGGCGCTGATGATGGGGCGAACGGATGGCGAGAAAACCTGCACCTGCAACGACACCGAAGGCTGCGGCACCACCCGCGAAATCGGGTGATGTCGCGAAGGTCATGGAGCTGCTGCGGGAGAATGCGGTCGAGTATGTCGACCTGCGCTTCAGCGACCCGCGCGGGAAGTGGCAGCACACGACACAGCACATCTCGACGGTGGACGAGGATGTATTCCAGGACGGTTTCATGTTCGACGGATCGTCGATCGCCGGGTGGAAGGCGATCAACGAGAGCGACATGATCCTGATGCCCGATCCGTCGACGGCGGTGATGGACCCGTTCGCGGCCAAGCCGCAATTGATCCTGTTCTGCGACATCGTCGAACCGTCCACCGGGCAGCTCTATTCGCGCGACCCGCGCGGCACGGCCAAGCTCGCCGAACAGTATCTGAAATCGACGGGGATCGGCGACACCGCCTCGTTCGGTGCGGAAGCGGAGTTCTTCGTCTTCGACAGCGTGCGTTTCGGGACCGGGGCAAACTATTCGAGTTACCAGATCGACAGCGTCGAGGGACCGCAGGCGTCACTGAAGGATTATCCCGAAGGCAACATGGGGCATCGGCCAACGGTGAAGGGCGGGTATTTTCCGGTCCCGCCGGTGGACAGCGAGCACGATCTGCGCGCCGAAATGCTGTCGACGATGGGCGAGATGGGAGTGCCGATCGAGAAGCATCACCATGAGGTGGCGCAGAGCCAGCACGAGCTGGGATACAAGTTCGGGCCGATGACGAAGGCGGCCGACATGATGCAGATCTACAAATACTGCATTCACAACGTGGCACACAGCTACGGCAAGACGGCGACCTTCATGCCCAAGCCGGTGTATGGCGACAACGGATCGGGCATGCATGTGCACCAGTCGATCTGGAAGGACGGCAAGCCGGTGTTTGCCGGCAACTCGTATTCGGACCTTTCGGAGACGGCGCTGTACTATATCGGCGGCGTGATCCGGCATGCGAAGGCGCTGAACGCGTTCACCAATCCGACGACGAACAGCTACAAGCGGCTGATCCCGGGTTTCGAGGCGCCAGTGCTGCTCGCCTATTCGGCGCGCAACCGATCAGCGTCGTGCCGGATTCCGTATGCGACCAGCCCGAAGGCCAAGCGGGTCGAGGTCCGGTTTCCCGATGCGAGTGCCAACCCGTATCTGGCGTTCGCGGCGATGCTGATGGCGGGGCTGGACGGGATCAAGAACAAGATCCATCCGGGCGAGGCAATGGACAAGGACCTGTATGACCTGCCGCCAGAGGAGCTGCACGACATTCCGACCGTCTGCGGCAGTCTGCGGGAGGCACTGGTGTCGCTGACGGCGGACCATCAGTTCCTGCTTGCCGGCGACGTGTTCTCGACCGACCAGATCGAGAGCTACATCGAACTCAAGTGGAAGGAAGTCTACCGGTTCGAGCACACGCCGCATCCGGTCGAGTTCGAGATGTACTACTCGGTCTGAGGGAATGCCCGGGTCTGCAGACCCGGGCATCTGATTAGAGACTGCCTGGCGGCAGGACGCCGTCGAGCGCGAGGACGGGGCCCCAGAAGTCGCACTTGTGGCCGGTCGCGAAGCCGGTCGATGGGGTGGGCGCCGGTGGAACGAGTTCCTCGAAGTCGCCGGCGATCGGGTTGAAGGCGGGCCAGGCGTCGACGGTGGGTCCGTTCGGGTTGCCGGATTTGGCGAAGTTGGTCCAGGCGGCGCGCATCTGCACGGCGAGCGCGTCTTCGGCGGCCGTCATGCTGGCGCCGGGGACCCCGACACCGACGAGGTTCGGCCAGATGAACGGCAACTCGCTGGTGTGCGGCGCTCCAAGCGGCATGAGCGGGTCGGCCGGCAGGATGAGCCTGGCGGCGTCCTCGTCGGCGAATTCGTAGCTGTAGGTGGGCACGCTGTTGGACAGGAGCTGGTCGAAGCCGAGAGCGGCGCATGAGAAGCCGACGTCGGTGAACAGGGTCGCGTAGGCGAGGTCGGGCGTGGGATAGGCGGACAGCGGGTAGAGCGGGGCGGCCAAGGGGACGGCAGGGGCGCCGATGAGCGAAGCGATCGCCGCGTCATAGCCGGACGCGGTGAGCGGGTGGCCGGTGAAGTCGTACTGCTGGGCGACGAATAGCCGCGCCTCGTCGTGGTTGGTGCCCTGCAGGACGGGAACTCGGTTGAGCAGGCCGAAGCCGATGGCGAGAAGCGGCTGCACCGGCAGGATAGCGGTGCCGACGTCCGGGTCAAACTGGGTCAGGGAGCTGGGCGAACCCGACGAGTTCGCCTCCTGAGCGAGGATGGTCGAGATGGGGAGCGCGCGGAGGCAGGCGGCGTCGGTGGTGCTGGTGCAGCCGACAGCCTTGCCGAAGGCGACGCCGTTGGCGTCCGCGGTCGCGAGCGAGGGCAGTTGGACGGCGTAGGAACCGCTCTCGATGATGGCGCGCTGGAACAGGCCGGCGGCACCCGGGGAGACGAGCTGGTCGAAGACGGACTGGCCGCCGGCGGACTCGCCGAAGACCGTGATGCGGTCGGGGTCGCCGCCGAACGCGGCGGCGTTCTGCCTGACCCAGCGCAGGGCCGCCTGCTGGTCCATCAGGCCGTAGTCGCCGGAGGCGTGGAACGGACTTTCGACGTCGAGCGCCGGGCTGGCGAGGAAGCCGAGATAGCCCAGGCGGTAGTTGATGGTGACGACGATGACGCCGTCCTGGACGAGTGCCGAGCCGTCGTAGCTGCCGCCGGTGCCGGTCTCGAAGGCGCCGCCGTGGATCCAGAGCATCACCGGCAGCTTGGCGGCGGAGGCGGAGAGCGGGGCGTAGACGTTGAGATAGAGGCAGTTCTCGTTGTTGCTGGCGATGCCGAAGCCGCCGCCGTTCTGCGGGCAGGGCGTTGGCAGGGTGTCGGCCTGGAGCACGCCGGACCAGGTGGTTGGCAGCGGGGCGTGCCAGCGGAGCGGGCCGACGGGCGGTGCGGCGTAGGGGATGCCGAGATATTCCTGGGCCTGGGCGGTGGTGATGCCCTCGAGGAGGCCGCCGGTGGTGCTGACGATGGGGCCGGATGCCCGAGCGCTCACCGACACGGTCACGGTGAACGCGGCCGCCATTCCGACGCGCCGCCAGTTGGTAGACATGCCTCTCCCCCCGCCCCGACGGCTCGATGCCGTTCTGTTGTGAGCGCAGCGTGGGCGAAGGATTGGTGTTCGGCAAGAGGCGTGCGGCACTTGAAATTTACGGTGACAGCTCGCGCTCGGCGATCGCGGCGTAGAGGGCGGCCCCGTAGGGGAGTGCGGCGTCGTTGAAGTCGTAGCCGGGATTGTGCAAGGCGGCGGTGTCGCCGTTGCCGAGATTGATGTAGGCGCCGGGCACCGCCTCCAGCATGAAGGCGAAATCCTCCGAGCCCATGATGTAGGTGCGGTTGCGTTCGACCGAGGCATCGCCGACCAGGGAGGCGGCGGCGTTGGCGATCGCGTCGGTGCGTGCGGGGTCGTTGACCAGGGGCGAGAAGATGGTGCGGATGTCGAGCGACGCGGTGGCGCCGAAGCCGGCGGCGATGCCTTCGGCGAGGCGTCGCATATTGTGCTCGATGGTCTGGAGGAGGTCGGTGCGGAAGGCGCGCGCGGTGCCGCGGATGCGCACGGTCTCCGGGATGACGTTGTAGGCGTTGCCGCCCTCGATCGCGCAGCAGCTCAGGACGGCGGTGTCGAGCGGTGAGACGTTGCGTGCGACGATCGACTGCAGGGCGGTGACGATGTGGGAGGCGGCGAGCACCGGGTCGGTGCCGGCCTCCGGGCGGGCGCCATGGGTGCCCTGGCCGGTCACGGTGAGATCGAAGAAGGCGCCCCCGGCCATCATCGGTCCGGGGCGGATGGCGAAGGCGCCGACTTCAAGGCCGGGGTGGTTGTGCATGCCGAAGACGCTGGCGCACGGGAAGCGGGCGAACAGGCCGTCGGCGATCATGGCCTCGGCGCCGCCGACGCCCTCCTCGGCGGGTTGGAAGATGAAATTGACAGTGCCGTCGAAGCGGCGGGTCTCGGCCAGCGTGCGCGCGGCGCCGAGCAGCATGGTGGTGTGGCCGTCATGGCCGCAGGCGTGCATGACGCCGGGCGTGCGCGAGGAGTGGGCGAGATTGGTGGTTTCGTGGATTGGGAGCGCGTCCATGTCGGCGCGCAGGCCGATGCTCCGTTGCGAGGTGCCGGCGCGGAGCACGCCGACGATGCCGGTGCGGCCGATGTCGCGATGCACCTCGATGCCCCAGGAGGTGAGCAGGCCGGCGACGATGGCGGAGGTGCGGTGCTCCTCGAAGCCGAGCTCCGGGTGGGCGTGGAGGTCGTGGCGGATGGCGACGAGTTCGTCTTGAAATTCGTGGAGGCGGTCGAGGTGGGTCGGCATGGATTTGTCCTGATGTCTGGGCGTCTCGAACTTGAAACGTGTCGGCGGTCACCTCCGACCGATTGAGCTCGGGGCTCACAAAGCTCGCGCATCCGCCCTAACAGATGAACGGCGGCTGCCTAGCCGGACGATTCAGCCGAATACGGTTTATGGTAACGGCCGCAGCGACCTCACGTCCAGGAAGGTGTCCGTTGCTGCCTGGCTTGCGCTCATCGCTTGATCTATCGTCCCGATGACCGCGACATGCTTTCCGATCCAGGGTCTGGCGTTGAAGATCCTTGCGTGATCCGGCAGGAACAGCTCCATCGCTTTGACGTCCTTGACGTCGCCGAAGTTGTTGGCTCCGCCATCGGTCACACAGACAGGCCGATCCGGCACCAGTTGTGCGTAGTTGAACTTCGGATCATTTGGGCTCTCGCCAAATCCCGGTGGTCCGTAGCCTACCGCCATCCTGACAGTCCCGGTTACCGTGGCCGTAGCTGGGTCGTAGGAAAGGCAGTGATCCGAGGCACTTACCACGGGCTGCAACGCGACGGATTTGAAAGGAGGTGGCACGCCTGCGATCCTGGCCTGCAGCACGCATTGCTGCAGCGCGTTTACGGCAGCCGTCGTGCCATGGAGGCCAAAGTTCCAGGAAGGTTCTGCCGAGTCCGGAAATGCGATCGCGGCGCTCTGCGCGGCGGTAAAGCCGTGCATCCAGGCCGGGAGGTTCTCGGCCGTCAGATTGGACAGCACCGACGAGCCACCGCCCCGGATGCCGGTGATCGACACACCCGGGTAACCGGCGAAAAGCATCGCAAATCTGACCTGGCTTCCGGGTCGAAAGCTCCAAGAAGCCTTGTCGAGCTGCAGGTGCACCACACCCGGAACATCGCCGAGGATCGTCAGGTTGAGCCGGCCCGACGCTACATCCCCACTCATGCTGCAGGCCGGATGTTGGCTGTTTCCAAGACTGCTCACATGCCAAGTATTGCTCGGGCCATCTGCGAGGGCTTCCGGCGAGAGCGCGACCAGAACAACCAGCGAGAGCAGGGCGGCCTTGGTGGGCAGTGTTACGTGGTTGCGAGGTGCGTCGAGCACTGTTGGAGCGCGCAGGTCTGCAGACCCGGTCAGGCCGGAAATCGGCTGGCTCCTCCGTATCGAGCAGCGGATTGAGTTGGTGGTGCTCCGGGCCATGCGGGTGGCGGCGATCTGCTCGGTTTCACCTTCGGTCATATCGACGACGGCTCGACTGCGCTGGGCGTATGCCTTGAGCCGTCGAATCTCCTCGAACTCGACACCGGACACGAATACCCGGCGGGCTGCCCATGCCTGGTGACGGTAACCGGCTCGCGCTGAGCGACTTCGCCATACTGGCAACGGACCGCCTCAAGCGGACCTGATGTCGCCGGGCGAGTTTGGCTCGGCGCGGCGGGCTTCGCTGTGAAACATGTCCGGGATGTATCGGGCGAGAGCATCGATTGCCGGTGTGTGCGGCGGGTGGCCCTTGAGCATCAGGATGCCGGCGTCGGGAAGCCGCGGCAGTCCCTCCGTGCCGCCCTTCACCGCCCGCAGGCCGTCAGGCAGCAATGTCATCGGCGAGATTGTCACGGCGAGGCCCGCCATCACCGGTGCGATGGTTCCGGTCTGGCTCTGAGACGTGTAGGCGACGCGATATCGGCGCTCCGCCGCCTTGAGGGCATCGAGCGCCGCCGTTCGCCAAGCGCAGTCCTTGACTGCGATTGCCAACGGCAGTGGGTCCTGCTGGTGGACCGGATGGCGGGTCGATGTCACCCACATGAGCGGGCCACGCCAGAGGGTCGTCCGCTCGAAAGGTCCGCTCTCGTGACCTTCGGAGACGATCGCGAGGTCGAGCTGTCCGTCGGCTAATTTGTCAACGCCGTCGTTCGAGGGCAGGCAGGCGACCTCCACCTCGACCGACGGGTGGGTTTCGGCGAAGCCGCGCAGTATCTCGGGCAGGAAGCGGAGCGCGTAGTCGTCGGGTATCGCCAGTCTGATCTTCCCGGCAATCTCCGGCGTGCGGAAGGCGGCGAGGATGCCGTCGTTCAGGGCCATCATTTCCTGAGCTCGTGACAGCAGCCAGGCGCCGTGCGGGGTCACCTGGATCGCGCCTCCCTTGCCGCGGACGAGGAGCCGTTTGCCGAGCTGGGTTTCGAGCCGACGCAACTGCATGGAGACGGCGGACTGGGTGCGTCCGACCCTGGAGCCGGCGCGCGTGAAGCTGCCCTCCTCGGCGATCAACGAGAACGTGCGCAGGAGCTCGGGGTCGACGGCTGGGTAGAGCATCTCGATCAATATCGGTGATCGTTCGGATCAATGCAATTCGTTTTGCTGATCCGGCCGGCAGGCGGATGGTGGCAGCGTCCGACCGGAAAGGAACGACGATGCTCGGAAATGGAAGCTTGGGGTTTGCGGGATGGCAGGTCGTCGATGGTCGCCCGGGGGTCGTGTGGTTGCGGCGACCACGCCGGCCTGCCGCATTGGCCTGGGCGCGTTCGATTGTGCGTTTCACGATGGTTGCCGCTGCCGTCTCAGTGTCACTGCTGGGGGTGGTCGTGCTGTGCCTCGGCTGGATCGCAGCCTTTGATTGGACCGACGGCGTTCTGTTGCGAAGCGCTTGCGCCCTAACTGGTTCGCTTTGAATAGGTCGGCGACGGTCAAGGGGTTCCGTGCTTCTGAAAGTTGAGCTTCGGTTGAGCGTGTAGGGCCGGATGGCGACGAGCGTCGGATGTCGAAAGTTAGGAGATGCAGCGAAGGGCGATGCGGCCGTCCGGCTCGCAAGAGCCTTGCCGCCCTGACTAACCGGCTATACAGCCGGGGATGGATGCGAGGCGACCGTGCCCAGTAATTCCCAGCGTCGCGCCATTGAGGCGCACCGGCGACGCCGTGCGGAGCGCGGCCTCGGGCGATTCGAGGTGCGCGGACTGGACGGG
>CAXTSH010000037.1:2448-31094 GCA_964246925.1 uncultured Acetobacteraceae bacterium | reverse complement strand
GCCCTGGACCCGTTCGGGCCGGCGGCCCCAAACCCCGTGTTCAGGGCGGCTGTGTGGTGACTTTGTCAGACAAGTCGGCGGGTCCGGGGCCGCTGGCCCCGGCGGGTCCACGGCAGCGCCCTGGCCTCACTCGGCGATTGAGTAACAGCCCAGAGCCCCAAGGCTACACCGACAGCACCGGTGCGATGTCCTCGAGCGAACGGCCTTCGCAGTCGACGCCCATCAGCGCCTCAGCCAGTGCGCCGGCGCCCATCAGGACGGCTGCCACCATGTAGCCGGCGCTGACCGACCAGGCCTCCCCGGTGCCGATCAGCGCGCCGAACACCCAGGGTGCGACCATGCCGCCGGCTGCTGTCCCCACCGCGTAGAATACGGCAATCGCCATCGCCCGCGTCTCCAGCGGAAAGACCTCGCTGGCGGTCAGATAGGCGCCGCACGCCGCCGACGATGCGAAGAAGAAGATCGCCACCCACAGCAAAGTCTGGGAAAGGGCGCCGAGGTGGCCACCGGCGAACAGCACCGCGGTCACCGCCAGAAGGGCCGCCGAAATCGCGTAGGTCACCGCGATCATCCGGCGCCTGCCGATGGTGTCGAACAGCGGGCCCAGCAGGAACGGGCCGATCAGGTTGCCCGCCGCGAGCGGCAGGATGTGCAGTCCGACCCGGCCGGGCGCCACATGGTAGAAGTTCGTCAGCACCATGCCGTAGGTAAAGAAGACCGCGTTGAACAGGAACGCCTGACTCAGCATCAGGATCAGGACCAGGATGCTCCGCCTGCGATGGACCACGAACATCGCGTGCAGCACCGCGCCCAGGCCGAAACTGGCGCGCGGCCGAATGGTCAGCCATTTGTCGACGGGCGCGAGCGCGTGGCCGCAGGCCGTCACCTTGCGTTCGATGTGTGTCAGCGTGTCGCGGGCCTCGTCCGCTCGCCCGTGCGTCACCAGCCAGCGCGGGCTTTCCGGCACGAACCGGCGCAGCCAGATCACCGGCAGACCGAGCAGGCCGCCGATCGCGAACGCCAGCCGCCAGCCAAGATTGACCGGGAAAATGCCGTGGCCGACGAACGCCAGCGACGCGAAGGCGCCTACTGCGGCACCTGCCCAGTAGCTGGAGTTCACCGCGAGCGTGACGCGGCCGCGCATGCGAGCCGGCGTCAGCTCGTCGATCGCCGAGTTGATCGCCGCGCACTCGCCGCCGATGCCGATGCCGGTGAGCACGCGCGAGAGCGCGAAGCTGAGGAAGCCGACCGAGAGGGAAGACGCGAACACGCCGGCGACGTAGACGCCGAGGGTGACGGCGAAGATGGCCCGCCGCCCGACCCGGTCGGTGAGCCAGCCGAAGAACAGGGCGCCGGCGACCGCGCCGAGCACGTAGGCAGAGGCCGACGCACCGACGTCGGCGGTGCTCAGCGACAACGTGTGCCTCGACTGCAGCGCCGGCCCGATCGAGCCGATGATGGTGACTTCGAGGCCGTCGAGCACCCAGGTGATCCCGAGTGCGGTCACCAGCATGACGTGGAAGCGCGACCAGGGCAGCCGGTCCAGGCGGCTGGGAATGTCGGTGTCGATCGTCGCACTGGTCAAGCGTTTGTCCTTCAGCCTTCAGAGGCTCGGATGAGACCAGGCGAGCACGCGGAACGCGCGGCCATCGTCGCCGGGTTCCAATTGCACGATCCCTTCGCGGACGAAACGCGTGCCGCCGGCATGCGCCGTCACCCGCAGGTCGACGACGTCGTTGGCAGCCGGGTCGGTCGTGCTCGAGCCTTCCGCCTCGCCCGCCGCCGCCGCCGCGCGGCGGACCACGGGGTCGGCGAGCGACAGCACCGGATCGCCGCTCGCGAAGACGGTCACGTGCGGTGCCAGGCGCTCGAACAGGGCGGGTGTCACGCCAAGCACCAGGGCGAGCTCGTCGACGCTTTCGAACGCGGCGCCCGGCGGCGAGTAGGACTTGCCGGCCGCCAGATAGGGCGCGGCGAGCGCCGCCTTCTGGTCGGGGGTCACCGGCGTGTGCCAGGTGAGGATCGCCTGCGCGATGGACGCCGAATCCTGCTCTCCGGTCCCGGCCAGCTCGATCAGCGAGGCGAGCACGGGCGGCGAGACGTTGTTGAGGTCGACCTTGCCGGCTTCGTTGCGGACCACGATGTCGGCATCGCCGTTGGCGAGCGTCAGATGGTGGGTTCCGCCGGAGTTCGACCAGCCTGACGTTGGATCCATCAGGTGGAACGCGGCTTCCTGGAACGCGCCGTCGGCGGCCTGTTCGGCGATCGCCGCCCGGCGCAGGTTGGCGCCGAGGCGAGCCTGTGCGCTACCGGTCTCGGTGAGCTGCAGCACCAGCAGCGAAACCAGGACGAGCATCCAGAGCACGACGAGCAGCGCGAAGCCGCGCTCCCGTCCGCTCACGGCGTGAGGCCGAGGCCGTTCAGCACGCGAGCCTGCGGATCCGACAGGCCCGCCTGCGGCAGCCGCTGCAGGGCGGCCGGCACGCCGGCCGCGAACGGAACCTGCTGCTGCATGTCCTCGGTCACGTTGCGCGCGTCGCTCGCATCGCGCTCGACATGCGGAGTGATCATCACCAGCAGCTCGGTGCGCTGACGCTGGTTGACCTGCTGGCCGAACAGCGCGCCGATGACGGGCACGTTGCGCAGATAGGGCACGCCCTGATTCTGCCGGCTGTCGTTGTCGGAGATCAGGCCGGCCAGACCGATCGTCTGCCCGTCCTGGACCACGACGCGGGACTGCACGTTGCGGTCCTGGAAAGTCGGCGATTGCGGCGCGTTGGCGCTGCCGCTCGACTGGATGCCCTCGCTCTGGCTCACGTCCTCGGCGATGTCGAGCGTGACCTGGCCGTCGTCGTTCACCCGCGGCGTGATCTGCAGCAGGATGCCCGTGGGCACGTAGCTGACGGAGTTGACCAGGCTCGCGGTCGCCACCAGCGTCGATTGCTGGGTCGCGGAATAGACCGGCACGTCGTTGCCGACCTGCAGCTTGGCCTGCTGGTTGTTGAGCACGACGAGTTCGGGCGACGAGAGGACGCGCACCTTGCTAACCGTCTGCAGCAGGTCGAGTGCAGCCTGCTGCGAATTGCCCCCGGCAAGCAGGAAGCCTTCGAAGCCGCCGCCCGAGAGGGCCGTCGAGGTCGCGGTGAAGGCCTGCGTCAGCACGCCGCCGGCGGTCGTCGAGGCGCCGGTCGTGGTCTGGCCGCTCGCCGTGGTGACGCCCGAAATGTTGTTGGAATTGGTGGTGGTGGCACCCGCCGACTTGAAGAAAAACTGCGTGCCGTACTCGAGGGCGTTGTTGAGGTCGACCTCGGCAACGGTGGCATCGATCCGCACCTGCAGCGGCACGACGTCGATCTTGCGCAGCGTGTTCTCAACCGTCTCGAACTCCTGCGGCGTGCCGTAGATCAGCAACGCATTGTTCTGGTCGGCCGGTATGATCCGCATCTCGTCCTTGTTGGCACCGCCTTCGCCGGTCCCGCCCTGGTCGAGGCCGCCCAGCAGGGGATTCTGACCGGTCGCCGACTGACCGGCCGCACCCTGAGGCTGACCCGCAACGCCCGTCGCCTGGCCGCCGAAGCCGCCGGTGCCCCCGGTGCCGGTGACGCCGCCGGTGCCGGTCGCGCCGCCCACTCCACCGATGCCGCCGATGCCGCCGCCGGAGCCGCCGAGCGCGCTCTGGGTCTGGCCGAGCTGCTGGAGCTGGTTTTGCTGTGTGGGCTGCGCGGTCACGTGGTCGGGGGTGAACGCCTGCTGCAGCACGTAGGCGACGTCGTTGGAGCGCCCGTTCTGCAGGTAGTAGACGTGCCAGGAACGCACCGTCTGGCGGCGCTGCGCGAGCACCAGGCCGTAGACGCGGCGGACGTCCTGCATCATCGCGTCAGTCGGCACCACGACGAGCACCGCGTCGATCCGGCTCATCGGCACGACGCGGACCACGTTGGCGAGCGACTTGCCCTGGTCCGAGCCGAGCGTCTTCTCGAGCGCGGTCGCGAAATCCTTGGCGTCGCCCGCGTCGACCGGCAGCAGCGCGAACGATTGCCCGGCCAGGGTGTCGACGTCGAAAGCCCGGATCATGTCGACGATCGCCTGGCGCTGCTGCGGCTCGGAATTGACGATGATCGCGTTGGCCGCCGGGTCGGCGACGATCTTGGCCGACGCCCCCGCATAGGGCTGCAGCACCTTGGCGAGCGCGTCCGCACTGGTGCTGTGCAGCGGGACCACGGTCGCCCCGGAGGCCGAGCCCGAACCGAGGCCGGCGGAGCTGGCACTGGCCGCGGTCTGGATCCGGTAGAGGCCGCCGGATTCGGTCAGCGCCGCGCCCACCTGCGCCAGCAGCACCTGAAGCGTCGGCAGCAACTGGTCGCGCGTCAGCGGCTGCGCGGTGTGAAGCGTGACCGTGCCTTTCACCCCAGGATCGATGGTGTAGTTCGCGTGCAGCAGGGTGCCGAGGATCTGGGCAGCCGCCTCGCGCACGTCGGTGTCGGCGAAGTCGAGCGAAATGTCGCCGCCCTGCCCGCTTGAATAGACGGCTCCGGGTGGCTGCACCCCAGCACCGCTGCCGTAGCTGACCCTGGCGCGCGCCACCTGGCGCAGCGAGCCGACGCTGCCGTTGGCCGGCCGGCTCGCCACCGGCGTTCCCGGGTGCAGCGAGGGCAGCGGATTGGGTACGTCGGGTTTCTCGATCGGCTCGCAGCCGGCGGCCAGCATGCAGGCCAGCAGGATGGCGAGCGTTCGGACTTCCCACTGCTTCACGAAGGCTTCCTCATGGGTTGTCGCCCGTCGCCTGCGGCTGAGCATCGGCGTCCGCATGACCGGCTCGGAATCCCACGACCGTCAGGCTGACGTCGAGCGGCGGCGAAGTCCGCCGGGTCTGCGCGATGATGATCGGGGACGTGTGCAGCTGGAGGTCGTCGACGAGCATGCGAGGCGTGCTGGTCTCGATGATCTGCAGCAGGTGGACCAGCACGGGCAGGCTGGCGTTGAAGGACACCCGCAGCGACACCCGCCGATACGCACCTTCCTGGCGCGCCGGCAGCGCCTCGGTCGAGGAGAGCGCGGTGCCGACGCTGCTCGCCATGTCCTGGATCTTGCCCTGCAGGGTCGCGGCCGCGATCGCGTCCGAGCTGCCTTCCAGCAGGGCGGAAACCGGAGGGCCGGCCATGCGGGAATGCGCCTCGCGCTCAAGCCGGGGTAGCTCGCGCGCCAAACCCTGCATCCTGGCCGCCATCTCGCGCTGGCTTTGCACCGCGTCGGCGCGGGTGTCGTACCAGTCGATCAGCGGCGAGGCGACCACCTCCCAGACCAGCAGCGCGGCCGTCAGCGTCAGCGCGACCGCCAGCGCCTGGCCGGCGCGGCCCGAAGGCAGCCGCCCGACGAACGTCACTGGGCCACGTCCGCCCGGATCGAGAACAGGTCGGTGTGCGACGTTTCGAGCCGTGTCACCGGCGCCACGAACGACGGGTCACGCAGAGAGGTGTCGGTCGACAGGAGGCCGATCAGCTTGGCCGCGGAGGCCGACTGCCCGTTGATCGTGAGCTTGCGGCCGGTCAGCGAGAGGTCGGTGACGAAGGTGTCGTCCGGCAGCAGCTCGGTCAGGGTGGCCAGAGTCTGCATCGGATCGCCCACTTCCCGCTCGGCCGCGGCGAGAACGTCGGTGCCTGCCGCCGAGGCCTCGATCCGGTTGCGTATGGCGGCGATGGTGGCGACACGGGGCCTGAGGGCCTCGATCGTCGCCGCCGATGCGGCGAGCTCGCTGCCCTGGCGCAGGAACGGGACTGCCACGCAGACGACGGCCAGCAACGCGGCCACCGCCCAGGCGGCACGCTCGACCAGCGCCGTCCGGTCGGCACCGCCGCGCGAGGCGAGGACGATCCGCCGGAGCGCGCCGTCCGCCTCGCGCCCTTCGATCGCGTCCGGCGCAAGCCCCGCCCGGGCGAGCTGCTCGATGACCGGGTCCAGCCCTGCCCTCGGCGCCAGCGACAGACGCAGCGTGATCCGGGCCGCCGCTCGATCACGCCGGAGCACCTCGTGGGAGAACAGCAGTTCGTCGGCGGCAAATGGCGTCAGCCGATCCATCTCGTAGAGCAGCACGCGCGAGAGGTCCCGCTCGGCCGCCAGCGGCAGCGTCACGTCCCGCGACAGGACCGTTCCCGATGGAACTCGAAGGACGAGCGTGGACGGCCGCGCCCGATTGCCAAGCAGCCCCGCCAGCGCGCGGCCGCCGCCGGCTTCCGGCGTGACCCTCCCCAGCGCCCGCTCGATGCCACCAGTCGCGAACGACACCGCGATGCTAGCGGGAGCCACCAGCCGATCCGGTGACAGCACGAGGTATGGGGTGCGCTCAGCGCCCCGCTCGCGCCAGGAGCGCGGAAGCAGATCGCGCCACTGGGTGAGCCACCAGGCCAGAAACTCGTCGAGCATCCTGATCGCCGCACCCTGAAGCCACCGCGGGCTGGGGTGTTGCTATCCAGGGTGAGGGTGCCTGTCCAGGGTTTTCCCTGCGGCGTATCACATCGTTGCGATCTGAAGGGCCGGGGCGCGTGCCCCCGGACCCGCCCTATTTGGACTTCGACGCGGGCTTGCGATCATCCCCCTGCGGCTTGAGGAACGTGGCGCTGACGGGCGCCACCTTCTTGTCGGCCTTCGGCTTCTTGGCTTCGCGATTGCCACGTTGTTTGTCGCCCTTGCCCATGACTGCTTTCCCCTTCGGCCCGGTTGCCGGCAACAGACGTTACGCCGGATGACATCGGTGTTGTAGTGCGCTTCTACAGGCTCTCTGCCCTGTCCTCGATCATCGCCCGCACCTTGCCGGCGAGTGCCGCCAGCGCGAACGGCTTGGTCATGATCTCCATGCCGGGCTCGAGTGCAGCACCATTGCCGATCGCGGCATTGTCGCTTTCCAGGCCGGCCAGACGCTCGCGTTCGCCGGTGACGTCCACCTGGCTCGCAACAAACCAGGCGAGCTTGCCGCGGGCATCGTGGACGGGCGCCATCAGCAGACGGTTCCAGAACGGCTCGCCGGTCTTGCGGTGGTTGCGTATGTCGATCTCGAGCGGACGCGATTCCGCTACCGCGCTGCGAATGCGGCTGATCGTGTCCGGGTCGGTCCGCGGTCCCTGCAGGAAGCGGCAGTTGCGGCCGATGATTTCCTCTCGCGCGTAGCCGGTCAGGCGACAGAAGGCGTCATTGGCGAAAACGACCGGATTGTCGGCGGCGCGCGGGTTGCTGACGACGATCGGCATGCGGGTCGCGCGCACGGCGGCGGCGAACGGGTCGGTGGTGGCGACGCCCAGCTCGTCGGCGATACGCTCCTCGTCCTCTCGCCGCACGGGAGGCTGGGCATCGGCTGGTGTTGCGGCCATCTCTGTCGTCAGTCCAGACTGGTCTGCGCTCGGCGTGGTGAGAGAGCGAGATTGGGCGCCGGCGGCCATGCGTCCAGCCTGAGCGCTGCCGCTCAGGCGCCGACAGGCGATGGCCCATCCGCCAGCTCGAAGCCGGCGAACTCGAAAGCGGGGGCGACCACGCAGGATACCAGAGTCCAGTCGCCGGCGGACTTTGCCGATTGCCACGCGTGTGCGGGCACGACCGCCTGCGGCCGTTCGCCGTCGGACAAGCGCGGCCCCAGCGTGATTGTGTGCTCGCCACCGCCGTCGGCGATGCTCAGCGTCAGGGCGGCTCCGGCATGCCACAGCCAGAGTTCGGCGGCGTCGATGCGATGCCAGGCGGAGACCTCGCCGGCGGCTAGGAGGAACAGGATGGCGGTGGCGGCACCACGGGTGCCGGGCGAGGCCGGGATGTCGCGCCAGGTCTCCCTATAGCGGCCGCCCTCCGGGTGCGGAGAGAGGTCGAGGGCTGCCGCAACGTCGGCAGCCGCGGCAGACAGGCGGAGATCGAGCCCCACCTGCATGCCGGCGGCCGCCGGGCGGGTCAGACCGTCCGCCGGCCGACGATGGCGTGATAGACGATCAGGACGATGACCGCGCCGACAACGGCCACGATCAGGCTGTAGATGTTCAGGCCGGTCACCCCGGCCGCGCCGAACACGTTGAAGAGGTAGCCGCCGACGACGGCTCCGACGATCCCGAGGACGATGTCGAGGATGACGCCCTCGCCCGACTTGTTGACCAGCTTGCTGCCGATGAAGCCGGCGATGAGGCCGAGGATGATCCAGGCGATGATGGACATTGGGTTTCCTTCAGGTCGTGGGGCATGCGCCCGGGTGGTGTGGCGATGGCTTTCTCTAGACTACGGGTGGATATCGGTCACGCGCTCGTCGAGATCGACAAGTTCGTAACGTTCGAGGACTGCAATGATGCCGGCCGCACTGGCACCGGCGGTGTCGACGGTGATGATGGCGCCGCCGGCGCCAGGGTCGCTCAACTCGGTCGGGTGCTCGGGCTTGGCGCCAAACAGGCGCGACCAGAAGCCGCTCGGCGGGGCGTCGAAACGATCGTCGGTGGGAACGCTGTAGCCCGGGACGGTCTCGATGGCGAGGTGACGCGAGAGAGAGCGGTCGGGTATGCCGGCCGCCTTGAGGTCGGCGAGCGCCGCCTCGGCGTGCGCGTCCGTCGCGAAGACCGCAACAATGGTTTCCTCCTGCATCGGTTCCTCCTGCCTGCCTGCGCGCGACAACACGCTAGGAGGGGCATCTTTGGACCGGCGTCCAGGGCTAAATCAGAGCCGAAATGCGCCGATTTGATGGTGGATCCGTACTAGGAGACTGGTGTTGTTTGCTGGACGGGCGGCTTGCGCCTCGGCTTGCGGGATGCTGGCTTCGGTTTCGGCGCCGAGGCAAGGCCTCGTTCCCGGGCCCAAACGATCAGGGCGGCGCGCTTGTGCACTCCGATCTTGGTGTAGATCGCGGCGATGTGATTGCGCACGGTGTTGCGGCTGATGCCGAGCTTGCGGCCGATCTCGTCGTCCGACAGCCCGGCGGCGACCAGGCCGAGCACCTCGCGGGCGCGTTCGGAGAGGGCGGCAAGTTCGGGCTGCTTGCCGGATGGGCGCGACCCGGTGAGATTGGCGAGCTTCTCGACGATCTTCTGCCCGAACCAGGACGTGTCGCGCATCACGGAGTCGATCGCGGCCAGAAGTGCTGTCTCGGTCTGCTTGCGCTCGGTAATGTCGAGCATGACGCTGAGCACGCAGCGTTCGTGGTGGATCTGCACCGCTTCGGCCGACAGCAGGTAGTCGTGCCATTCGCCCGACTTGGTGCGGAGCTGCACGTCGAGGCTGCGGACGTGGCCGGTGTGCCTGATCTGACGCTCGACGTCCTCCAGCTTTTCGCCGTGGCCCCAGAGGCCGATCTCGGCCTGGCCGCGGCCGACGACCTCCTCTCGCCGCCAGCCGGTGGCGGCGGTGAAGGCGCCGTTGACATCGAGCAGACGGAGCCCGTCCAGCGTGAGGATCGCCATCGGGCCGGGCGCCATGCGGAAGGTTTTCGCAAAGCGCTCCTCGCTCTGGCGCAACGCCTCCTCCGCCTGCTTGCGCGGGTGCAGGTCGGCGAACGTAAACAGCATGCAGGGCTCGTCGCCGATCTCGAGCGGCTGGCCGCCGAGCAGGACGATCTTCTCGCCGTTACCGGGCAGCGGCAGCAGGGCTTCCATCTGCGGAATGGTGGCGCCGGCATGCAGGCGGGCGAGTGCGAGGTCGCGCTTCTCGGGCGCGCGCATCACGTCGATTTCGTGCATGGAGTGGCCGATCAGTTCCTCCCGGGTCCAGCCGGTCAGCTCGAGGAAACCGTGATTGACCTTGACGTAGCGCCTGTCCGACAGGCGGGCGATGATCGCCGGGGCCGGGTTGGCGGCGAAGGCCCGCTCGAAGCGCTCCTCGGCGCTGAAGCGCTCGGTCTCGTCGTTGAGGATCAGGACGAGGCAGTCCGGACGGCCGGCGGCGTCGGTCAGCACCATGGTGCGGATTTCGTGCACCCAATGGCGGTTCTGGCCACGCGGAACGAGCTGGACCAGGAGCTCGCTGAAGGCTTCGCCGGCGAGCAGACGGTCCATCGGATAGTCGTCGGCGCGCAGCTTGTTGCCGTCGGCGTAGCGAAGCTCGAAGCGGGCCCGGTACTCCGCGGGGGTTCGGCCTAGATCGGCGAGAGACTGGACACCATGCAGGGCGAGCGCAGTGTCGTTCGCCCAACTGATGGTCTTGTCGGGATGCAGGATGATCACGCCCTCGGTCAGGCCGGCGATGATCTGCTGGAGGTGGGTCTGCGGCTCGCGCCTGGTGCTGTCCGGCATCTCAGTGAAGATACGGGTGGGTGGTGGGTGGCGAAAGAGAGGCTGTTAAACTGTCGGGGCGAAGGCGCAACAAGCCAGAGCGGGGTTTCACCCCGCACCCCACCAAACGCGGGGCGTTTGGATCGCCAATACGTCAGATCAGGACGTCAGCAATCGCGCGATGCGGATGAGGGCGTGCGCGTCCCAGGCGGCGCGGCCGATGAAAAGGCCGCCGACTTCGGGCAATGCCGCATAGTCGGGGGCATTGGCTTCCGAGACGCTCCCGCCGTAGAGGATCGGAACGTTGTCGAGTGCTTCGGAGATCGAGGACAGAGCGGCGCGGATGATGCGCATCGCCGAGCCCACGATACGAGGCTCGGCGGCCCGGCCGGCGGTGCCGATCGCCCACACCGGTTCGTAGGCGATCATCGGCTTGACGGAACCGGACAGATCAAGGCCGTGCAGCGCGATGCGGGTCTGGCGGGCGAGGACGGCCTCCGCGACGCCCCAGTTTCGCTCCTGGGCGGTTTCGCCGACGCAGACAAGCGGGATGAGGTCGTGGCGCAGGGCGTTCCGCACCTTGCGGTTCACTGTCTCATCGGTCTCGGCGAAATGGGTGCGCCGTTCGGAATGGCCGAGTTCGACGAGCCGAGCGCCGCAGAAGCGCAGCATCGGCGCGGAGACCTCGCCGGTCCACGCGCCCTCGTCGTCCCAGTGCATGTTCTGCGCACCGACCAGGATCGGCGTGTTGCGCAGTTCGACTGCGACGGTCTCGATGGCGGTAAAGGGCGGGATGACGAATGGCTGCACGCCGCGCCAGTCGGTGACGGACGCGAGGATTTGCGCAGCGGCGCGCGCCTGCGCGTTGTCCTTGTTCATCTTCCAGCTTGTTCCAACCCAGATTTGCGGGTCTGGGGCCGCCGGCCCCAGCGGGGCTTGGGGCAGAGCCCCGACCTTACGGCGCGGCGTCAAGTGGCGAGGGGCCGAGTTCTTCGAGCAACTGTGCCATGCGGGCATAGGCCCGATTCCGGTAGGCGACGATGCGCGCGACCTGTTCAGGGGTGAAGTCGCCGTGGAAGCCGCGCCCGTTCTTGGTGCCGTGGCGGCCTTCGGCGACCGTACGGCGCAACAGCTCGGGGGCGGCGAGACGCGGATCAAGCTGCTCGCCCACGATGTTCATGCCGAGCGCGTAGACATCGAGGCCGGCCATGTCGGCGATGCCGAACGGCCCGAAGAACGGCAGGCGGAAGCCGAACGTGGTGCTGACGATGGTGTCGACGTCCTCGGGCGAGGCGATGCCTTCCTCGACCACGGAGGCGGCCTCCTTGAACAGCGCGTATTGCAGCCGGTTGAGCACGAAGCCGGGTCGGTCGGCGACCTCGGCGCTGCGCTTACCGGTGCGGCGGACGAGCTCCTTGACGACCGGGATGAGGTCGGGGTCGGTCGCCTCGCCGCGGACCAGCTCGACGCCCGGGATGAAGGGTGCGGGATTGCTGAAATGCACGGTCAGGAAGCGTCGCGGGTGGGTGACTGCTTCGGCGAGCACGCGCACCGGCAGCGTCGAGGTGTTGGTGCCGATGATCGTGTCGGCGCGGGCGGCGGCCGAGATGCGGGCGAGGACCTCGTGCTTGACGTCGAGTTTTTCGAAGACCGCTTCTTCGACGAAATCGGCGTCCCGGACGGCGTCCTCGATGGAAGGCGCGGCGTGCAGTCGCTGGGCAACCGCCTCGGCGGCGCCGGCAGCAAACAGGCCCTGCTGCTCGAACTGTTCGGCCTCGCCGATGAGGCGGCCAAGCGAGGCCCGGGTGGCGTCGGCCGAGGCGTCGGCGAGCTGCACGTCCATGCCGGCCAGCGCGAAGCACTGGGCGATGCCGCCGCCCATGTAACCGGCACCGACCACGGCGACCTTGTGGATGTCACGCACCGCCGTTCTCCTTGATGGTCTCGCCGACCACGCGCAGGCACATGGCGAGCGAGGTGGCGCCGGCGTCGGGATGACCCTTGCTTCTCTCGGCCAGCGGCCTGGCGCGGCCGATCTTGGGGAGCATGTCCTTGGTGGCTTCGGCAGCGTGGTCGGCGACGCCGAGCGCCACGTCCCAGGCGGCCGATAGCGACCGGCCGCCTTTGACCTCGGCTTCCAGCGATTCGACGAACGGGCCGAGTACGTCGACCAGCGTCTTGTCGCCCGGCTTGGCGCCGCCGAGCCGGGTGACGCCGTCATGTGCTGCGCGGGCGCCGGCGGCCATCGCCTCGGCCGAGATGGCGCCGGCGGGAGACGCGCCCTGGTTTTCGAGCGCAGTGCTCCAGGCGAGCAGGCCGACGCCCCAGATCGCACCCGAGGAGCCGCCGGCGCGGTCGGCCCAGGCGTTGGCGGCGGCAGCGAGAACGGCGGTAGCGGGTGCGCCGGCGTCGGACGCGCGGCGGGCGGCGGTAGCGGCAGCGGCAGAGCCGCGGGCCATGCCCATGCCATGGTCGCCGTCCCCGGCGGTGGCGTCGATGCGGCCGAGTTCCTCCTCGGCGTCCTTCATCCTAGCGGCGATGCGCTCGACGGCGCCGGCGACGCACTGGCCGGCGCGGCGCTGATCGTCGGTCGCGTCGAAGGAGGTCGGGAGCGCTGCCTCTTCATCCTCGCGGACCTCGTCGTCGGGCTCGGTCGTCAGCGCCGGGCCGCGTCGAAGTGCCGGCGTGTCGCAAGGGGCACGCCAGAGGCGCTCGAGATCGCCGTCGAGCCATGTCAGCGTCAGCGAGCAGCCGGCCATGTCGAGAGAGGAGACGAAGATGCCGACCTCGGGCTGGATCAGCTCGAGGCCGGCCTGCTTCAGGCGCGGCTCGATCGCGGTCCAGAGCAGGAAAAGCTCCTCCATCCCGGTGCTGCCCAGGCCATTGAGGACGGCGGCGACCTTCCTGCCGGCGTTCGGGGGCGCCTCGTCGAGCAGCCGGTCGACGAGCAGCGAAGCGAGCTCGGACGCGGTCGCCATCGGCTTCTCGTCGATGCCGGGCTCGCCGTGGATGCCCAGGCCGACGCCCATGGATTTTTCGGGCACGGTGAAGAGGGGTTGGTCGGCGCCGGGAAGCGTGCAGCCGGCGAAGGCGACGCCGAACGAACGGGTGCGGTCGTTGGCGTGCTCGGCAAGGCGCATGACCTCGTCGATGTCGTGGCCCTCCTCGGCGGCGGCGCCGGCGATCTTGAAAACCGGCATGTCGCCGGCGATGCCGCGTCGCTTGCTCTCCTCGCCCTTTTTGGCACTGGCGATGTCATCGGTGACGAGCAGGACCCGTGTGTCGATGCCTTCCGAGCGCAGGCGCTGGGCGGCGAGGCCGAAATGAAGCACGTCGCCCGCATAGTTGCCGAAGCCGATGATGACGCCGCCGCCGCGCTCGGCGTGGCGGGCGACGTTCTGGGCGGCGCTGGCGGACGGAGAGGCAAAGATGTCGCCTGCAACGCAGCCATCGGCGAGACCGGGTCCGATATAGCCGGCGAAGGCGGGGTAGTGGCCGGAGCCACCGCCGACGAGGACTGCGACCTTGCCCCGCTTCCTCCTGGTCGAGCGCACGGCGCCGCCGCGGACGCGGCGGGCAATGTGGGCGTTGACGGCGCAGAAGCCGTCAAGCGCCGTTGCCGCGAACGTCTCCGGGTCGTCGATGATACGGGTCATGGGCGTTCCCTCCTGCTTGTTCGGGACGAACTCACGTCACGATTGCTTCCAGGTTCTGGCCGGGCGGAATTTCGCGCAAGAGCAGCGTGAGCCAGAGGCCGAGCGAACCGCCGACAGCGACGATGAGCCAGGTCGTTGCACCGCCAAGAGTGCCGATCAGGCTGGTCCAGATCGCGGTGCCGACGATGAAGCCCGCCACCTGCATGGCGCCGAGAAAGCCGATCGCGGTACCGCGGACGCGCGTCGGGAAGCTCTCGCCCTGGTAGGCGTAACCGGCGCCGGACCAGGTGCCGTTGGTGGCCTGATAGATGAAGAAGTAGACGATCTCGACCAGCACATGATCGTGCACGAACAGGATGGCGAGGTTGAGCGGCGCGGTCAGGATACCGGTGACGATCAGGATCCGGCGCCGGCCGAAGATCTCGCCGAGCCAGCCGCCGAGCACGTAGAAAAAGAAGCCGATGCCGCCACAGACCAGAAGCAGCGCGCTGGTCTGTGCGTCCGACAAACCCTTGTCCCTGGTAAGCCAGTCGGTGATGTAGAAGTTCGTCGCCACGAACGACGTCGAGTAGAACAGCCAGACGATCGTGAGCATGATCACCTGCCGGCGCACATCGGGCGCAGTGGACGAGAACAGCTGGCCGATGCTGACACGGTCGAGTTCGCCGACGTTGACGTCGTGTCTGGCAAGCAGCCGGTCGACGCGTTCGCTGTCGCCGGCCCGATGGGCGGCGCGAACGTCCTGGAGGTGTTCGAAACGTTCAGACTCGTGAATGAACATGCGGCCGATCATCACCGCGAGCAGCGGCAGGACGCCGATCAGGAACACGACGCGCCAGCCGAGATGACCGAAGACGAGGAACACGCCGGCGGCGAGGAACACGCCGAGCGGCCAGCCGCCCTGGACGACCGAATAGAGCAGGCCGCGCCAGCGGGCGGGAACCTGTTCGTTGACGATGGTGATGGAGACGGCGAGTTCGGAGAAGGCGAGACCGGAGGCGAGCGCACGTACCAGCGCCAGTTGCCAGTAGTTCTGCACGAAGTAGGTCAGGCCGGTGAAGATGGCGGCGAGTGCCAGGCAGAGAACCCAGACCAGCTTGCGGCCGTAACGGTCCATGGCGGAGCCGACAAAGATGGTGAGCACGAACTGTGCGACGTAGACGACCGTGCCGAGCAGACCCACCAGCGTCTGCGACAGGTGCAGGTCGCGCGAGATCTGCGGCAATGCCAGGACGAGCAGGTTGAGGTCGTAGGAGGCCAGCGCCCAACCGGCGGTCGCGACCACGATCAGTGTCGCGATCCCGCTCGCGGGAGGCGAGGAGATGCCGGCGGCAGCGCTGGACATGGCGGTCGGCGTGGCCGCCGGTCAGCGCGGGAGGAAGCGGCGGATGTAGTCCCGATTGAGGGCCGACACGCTCAGCCCGTCGCCACCGTAATGCTCGACGAGGAACGGACTATCGAAGCCGTGATCGAGCGCCATCCGGATGGCGACGCGGTAGCTGATCACGCCCAGTTCGAGCGGTGCGGGCGCGCTGACGACGAGGCCGGTGGTTTCGTCCTCGGTGCGGAAGTAGTTCTTCGCATGCCAGTAGCGCGCGTAGGGAGCGACCTTGCGCATCATCGACAGCCAGTGCTCGACCGGACGATGCAGGC
Source organism: uncultured Acetobacteraceae bacterium (assembly GCA_964246925.1). Lineage (GTDB taxonomy): Bacteria > Pseudomonadota > Alphaproteobacteria > Acetobacterales > Acetobacteraceae > CAXTPV01. Next base: position 15,565 of record CAXTSH010000037.1, on the reverse strand, counting down.
GCACGAGATTGCCGAGGTCGGCATTGATGCCGACGTTGGGCCGGTCGACGTCAGTGACGAAACGGACGGCGCTGTCGGCGGTGCCGAGATAGGTGTCCTCATACATTTCGAGGCCGATTTCGATGCCGAGGCCGGCCGCATGGGCGCCGAGTTCGCGTATGCGTTCGACGGCCTTGCGCCAGACCGCCGGGTCGGCGGGGTTGATCGGTCCCTGGGCGGTCCAGAACCACAGCGCGCGGCGTTGCGCCTCGTTCAGGGCTTCGAGGAAGCCGAACGACACCGCGACCGCACCGAACTTGGCCGCCGTGTCGATCACCCGGTGGCCGTAGGCGAGGTACTCGTCGCCGTGTTCGGGATCGATCGGGCTGCGCCGGGCGGTGCTGATGGCGGGAATGGTCAGGCCGGCGTCGCGCAGGACGGACGCAAACTCGTCGAGCCGGGAGGGTTCGAGGTCGGCCAGCCTGATCCAGGAATCGGTGGGGTCGACTTCGGTGAAGCCGGCGTCGGTCACGTCGGCCAGCGTCGCGGCCCAGGCTTCCGCAGACTGATCCTGCACCGAGCTGCCGTCGGGCAGGATGTTGGGATACTGGATCATCGCCGCCGCAATCGGCCAGTTGTCGCGATTGTAGCGGCGCGTCTTCTGGTCTGACATTTGCGTTCCTCCCCTGTCAGTCTTTGCCCTTGCCGACGCGGCCTTGCAACTCGTCCTCGATGTGGGCGCGGATGATGTCCTCGAAGCGCGCCTCGGCGGTGAAGCCGAGCTCGATCGCGCGACTTGGGTCGAGCGCACGCACCCACCCGTCGACGATGCGCGCGATGGCCGGATCCGGTTCGCGCCGGATGAGCCGGACGGCCTCGGCGCCGGCAATGCCACGCAGTGCCTCGATCTGCTCGCCGACCGTCACCGCAAGGCCTGGCATCGACAGGTTCGGCCGGTCGTTGAGACGGGCGGTGTCCAGGCTGGCGGCGTGCAGAAGGAAGCCCACGGCGGAGCGCGGGCTGGTCATCCAGTGGCGGACGCTCTCGTCGACCGGCAGAACTGCCTCTAGGCCGGCGAGCGGCTCGCGGATGATGCCGGAGAAGAAGCCGGAAGCGGCGCGGTTGGGTTTCCCCGGCCGCACCACGATCGTTGGCAAGCGGACACCGACGGCCTCGATGATGCCGCGCCTGGCGTAGTCGGCGAGCAGCAGTTCGCCCATCGCCTTCTGGGCACCGTAGCTGGTCTGCGGGGTGAGACGGAAATCCTCGGGCACGATGTCGGGCAGGTCGCCGCCGAAGACGGCAACCGAGGAGGAGAACACCACGCGCGGCTTGTAGCCGGTGGCGGGATGGATGCGTATGGCGTCGAGCAGGAAGCGCGTGCCGTCGAGATTGATCCGGTAGCCTTTCTCGAGATCGGCTTCCGCCTCGCCGGAGACGATAGCGGCGAGATGGAAGATCAGGTCGGGGCGGTCACGCAACGCCTCCGCGGCGGCGCCGGGTGCCGAGAGGTCGAGCGCCGTTCTGTGGAGCGGCCCGGAGAAGCCGGCGGGTGCGGGCGGCTCGATCACGTCGACCAGGCTCAGCCGCTCGAGCGGGGCGCCGTCGCGGACCAGGCGTTCGGTCAGCTTGCGGCCGACCATCCCGGCAGCGCCGATGATCAGGATGTGGGTCATGGCTTGCCTCCCTTCGCGGCAGTGTAAACGCACGGCCAGCCGCGTCGGCGTCACCCCGGATGAAAGATTTCGGCCGCCCACGCTCTCTTGTCCGCCATGCCTCGAAGTGGCAGACCGCGAGGATGATCTACCTCGACGACATTCGGGTCGGTGATCGCTCCATGCTCGGCCCGATCGAGGTGTCGCGTGCCGATGCGCTCGATTTTGCCAGCCGTTACGATCCGCAGTCGTTCCATCTCGACGACGAGGCGGCTGCGGCGCATCCGTTCTTCAAGCGGCTGTCGATCAGCGGATGGCAGACCTGCGCCTATGCCATGCGCCTGATGGTGGATCACATGCAGGCGACGCGGATGCAGGTCTTGGGCTCACCGGGTATGGACAGTATCCGCTGGCTCAAGCCGGTCTATCCGGGTGATCGGCTGACGGTGGAGATCGAGACGCTGGAGGTCAGGCCGTCGCGAAGTCGGCCGGAGATGGGCTCGATCAAGTCGCGCTGGACAATCACCAACCAGGACGGCGAGGCGGTGACGACCATGGATGGGATCGTACTGGTGGCCCGCAGACCGGCGTCTTAGGCCGGCTTGGCGGCAAATTGGGCGCGGAGTGCCTTCTTGTCGATCTTGCCGACGCTGGTTCGGGGCAGAGCGTCCATGATCTCGAGACGTTCGAGTCTGGCATAGCGGCTGATCTCGCCGCTGGCGATCGCCCGTCCGAGATGGTCGTTGAGCTGTTCGAGCGTGATCGCGCGTCCGGCGACTGGGACCATGACGGCGATCGGCCGCTCGCCCCATTTCGGATCGGGCACGCCGACGACTGCCACCATCTCCACCTCGTCAAGGTCGGAGATGACATCCTCGATGGTGAGCGAGCATAGCCATTCGCCGCCCGTTTTGATGACGTCCTTGAGGCGGTCGCGGATGTGGAGATAGCCGGCGCGGTCGATCGTCGCCACATCCTGGGTGTGCAGCCAGCCGCCGCGCCAGAGCGACTGCGAGGCGCGCTCGTCGCCGACGTAGCACTGGGTGAGCCAGGGAGCGCGAAGCACGATCTCGCCGCGCGACGCACCGTCGGCCGGAACGTCGCGCATGTCCTCGTCGACGACGCGCACCGACACGAGCGGGGTCGGCACGCCGGTGGCGGTGAGGGCCTCGACGTCGGCTTCCTCGCGTCCGTCGGAGTGGGTGCGCGGGCGGGCCATGCTGACGATCGGCGCGGTCTCGGACATGCCGTAGCCGGTAACCAGGTCCATGCCGCGCCGGCGGCCCTCGCGGAAGAGCGCCTGCGTGAGTGCGGATCCGCCGACGATCATGAACCAGCCGGACAGGTCGGCGCCCGCGCGATCGGCGGCGGCGAGGACCATCTGCAGGATGGTCGGCACGCCGTGCGAGAAGGTGACGCCTTCGCGGGCGCGCAACAGCAGGATCGTGTCGGGATCATACCTGCCAGGGTAGACCTGCTTCACGCCGAGCATGGTCGCGATGTAGGGCAGCCCCCAGGCATGCACGTGAAACATCGGGGTCAGCGGCATGTAGACATCGTCGCGGCCGAAGCCCCGGCTTCTGATGTTGCCGAACGGACCGTTGGTCGCCAGCGCATGCAGGATGATCTGGCGGTGCGAGAAGCAGACCTGCTTGGGATTGCCGGTGGTGCCCGTGGTGAAGAAGGTCGTTGCCAGCGCGTTCTCGTCGAAGTCGCGGAACGTGAAGTCAGGGGAGGCGCCGGCGAGGAGAGCCTCGTATTCGCCGGCTGTGTCGGGCGGGATCGGTGCGGGGTCGTCGATCAGGGCGACGATGGTTCGAATGCGCGGGATGGAAGGGCGGATGGTGTCGAGCAGCGGCAGGAAGTCGCGGTGGACGAGGAGGATTTCGGCGTCCGCGCGGGAGATGATGTCGGCGAGCTGGGCGGCCGGCAGGCGGACATTCACCGTCAACAGCACCGCTCCCATCATTGGGATCGCGAAATAGCTCTCCAGATAGCGGTGGCTGTCCCAGTCCATCACGCCGATGACGGTACCCTCCTCGGCACCGAGGGACGCCAGCGCCGACGCGAGTCGGCCGATACGGGTGCGGAACTGCCGGTAGGTCATGCGGAACTGGTCGCGATAGACGATCTCCTGGTCGGCGGCGGTGACCAGGGATGCGTCGAGCAGATGGCCGATCGTGAGCGGGTAGTCGTAGGCCTCGGCCGCTTTTTCGGTGAAACGGAGCGGCATGTGGGAGCTCCCTTGCTGAAGAAGGCCAGGGCATCATGCCTCAGCATGTCTTCGACATGACCCTGACCCGCTGGGGCTAGCCCCAGACCCCTTTCTTAAAGGAGGGGCGTCCAGAGGCGAAGCCTTTGGCGGGGTTTGGGGCGGAGCCCCTACTTCTGCAACAATCCCTGCTCACGAAAGCTGAGCACGCGGCCATTGCCGACGATGACGTGGTCGCGCACGACGAGGCCCAAGGTGGCTGCCGCCCCCTCGACCTGGGCGGTCATGTCGAGATCGTCGGGTGACGGCGACGGGTCGCCGCTCGGGTGGTTGTGGACCAGGATCAGCGACACCGCGTCGAGCTCGACGGCGCGGCGGACGACCTCGCGCGGGTAGACCGGGGTGTGATTGACAGTGCCGCGGGCCTGCGCCTCGTCCGCGATCAGGCCGTCGTCGGCGTCGAGAAACAGGATGCGGAACTGCTCGATGCGTTCACGGGCCAGGACGATCTGCAGGTAACTGGCAAGCCGCTCGGGATCGTCGAGCACGCGGCGGCGGAGCAGGCCGGCGCGCGACAGACGAAGTGCGGCGTTGTGGATCAGGCGGATCGCGGCGACCGAATGGGTGCCGAGGCCGACCACCGCGCGAAGCTCGCGCTCGGGTGCTGCGAGCAGGCAGGCGAAGCTGCCGAAGCGTGCGATGGCGCGCGCCGGGAGGTCGCCCACGTCGCGGCCCTGCATGACGATGCCGAGCAGTAGGCCGAGCAGTTCGTCGTCGGCGAGTTGATCGGCGCCCTCGTGCAGCAGTGTGCGGCCGAGCTCGACGGTGCGGTCATCCGGCTGGCGGTCGGCCTCCAGCCCATGAATGGAGAAGCCGGCGTCGGCGAAACCGCTCACGCGGGCAGCAATCCCTGACGTCGGTAGGAGAGCAGGCCGCCGGCACCGAAGGCGACGCGGTCGTGCAGCACGATCGACAGCATGGCAGCGGCTTCGCGCAGCCGCTTGGCGGCGCGCGCCAGGGCGGGGCTCGGGGCGCCGGCGCAATCGGCGACTAGGAGTGCGGTCGCGTGCAGCGACAGGGCGCGGCGCAGGACGGCGCGGGTGGGCGCATGGTCGCCAGCAGTCGCGAGGTCGGCGGGCTCGTCCCCGAGCAGGCGGTTGCGGTTGTCGAGGAACAGCACGCGGGTGCCGGTCGCCGCGGCCTGGCGCAGGTAGGCCTCGACCGCGTCGAGGCTGTTGAGCCACGGGCGCTCGACCGCTTCGCGGCGCGAAAGACGTTCGGCGGCGGCGGTGACGAGGCGGAATGCGAGCACCGCTCTCGGGTCGAGGCCGGCACCGGCGAGCGCTTCGGGCGTTGCGGCGAGGACCGCGCCGAGGCTGCCGAAGCGGTTGATCAGACCCTTGGCGAGCGGCTTGGTGTCGCCGCGCGGAATGCCGAGGAAGAGCAGCATCTCGACGATCTCGTAGTCGGCGAGCGCGTCGCCGCCGTGGGCGAGGATACGCTCGCGCATGCGGCCGCGATGGCCGGCGGGACCGGTGGAGGCGAAGATGGGAACATTGCGGCGGTCGTCTGCGCTCATTTCGATCTCGATCTTAGATGCGGGATCGACCTCGGCCCTGTCTTTTTATCAAGAATTCCACAGTTTGGATTCGTGACCTGTTCCGGCTTGATCGGTTCGCCTGCCGGGCGTGGGCGCGCCGGATGCCGCGATCAGGCGGCGCGCTGAACCTCGATGGTCACATGCGACAGACCAGCCACCGCGCCAAGCCGGTCGTGGTAGAACCGCGTGTCCCGCTGGCTTGCTGTCGAGACCGAGACAATGGCGCCGAGGTGCCCCGGGCCGAGCCGCCAGATGTGCAGGTCTGTCACCTCGTCGCCAACCGCCTCCACCGCTTGCCGCACGCTGTCGTTCACTGACCGATCGGGGGTCATGTCGAGCAACACGGTACCCGTGTCTCTGATCAAGCCATATGACCAGCTCGCGATGACACAGGCGCCGACGATGCCGGCGAGCGGGTCCATCCAGAGCCAGCGGAAGCTGCACGCCAGCACCAGCCCGACGATGACGAGCACGGAAACGGCCGCGTCCGCCAGGACGTGGATGATCGCTGCCCGCAGATTGTTGTCTCTGTGCACGGCGCCACTGATCCCGCCCGGGCCGTGGTCATGAGTGTCGCCATGATGGTGCCCGTGATGATGGTGACGGCCGCCGCTCAGGAGCCAGGCGCTGACCGCGTTCACGGCCAGACCGAGACAGGCGATCGGGATGGCTTCGCCGAAGCGAATGGTTACCGGTGCAAACAGTCGAGTGATGGCCTCGTAGCCGATCAGGATGGCGATCATCGCCAGGATGATGGCGCTGCTGAAACCTGCTAGATCGCCGAGCTTGCCGGTTCCGAAGGTGAAGCGCGCGTCGCCGGCGTGCTTACGCGCGTAGGAATAGGCCAAGGCGGCCAGGAGCATGGCGCCGGCGTGGGTGCTCATGTGCAGGCCGTCTGCAACGAGGGCGATGGAGCCGAAGCAGGAACCGCCGACGATCTCGATCAGCATCATCGAGCCGCACAGCCAGATGACAGTCCAGGTCCGGCGCTCGGCGTGTCGATGGGCTTGGCCGAGAAAGACGTGACTGTGCCCGGGCAGCGCAGTCGGCTTGCCTATGTCAGACATTCTCGGGCCTTCCAGATGACCAATTCCGGATCGACCATGTGCGTCAGAGGGATGTGGCGCGCCAGCGAAATCAACTGCCGCCGGCATGGGTCTCCGAGCCGGGGCCGCCCACCATTGACCTTTGCAGCCGCGGGCGGGATCGGTAAACGGGACCGGTCGACGGTCCCGCGCGAGCGGGTTGAAAGGGAACACCGTGCGCTTCGGTTGGACCTCCGGTCCGGGGGCAAGTCGGTGGCTGCCCCCGCAACTGTCAGCGGCGAGCCGCCGGTCCGTCCACGTTGGCCCGAGCGGGGCCTTCGCGGGTCACTGAGCCTCCAGGCTCGGGAAGACAGGGCAGCGACGGTGCCCATCCTCGGGCATGGAGCCGTGAGCCAGGAGACCTGCCGTCGTCGCACCAGATGGCTTCCGGGCGGGATACCCCGGAGACGGAGACGACCTCATGTCGCATCGCCGACACTCTCGTGATCGCTCGCGCCTGGACGCCGCAACCGTTCGCTGCCGCATGAAGGGCACCACATGCTGCTGACGCTGCGAAGCATCTTCCGCGACGAGGGTGCGAACGTTCGGGGCAAGGTCCTCGGCATCTTTGCCCTTCTTCTCGTCTTCAACGCCGGAGCGGCCGGCTACGCTCTCGTTGCCTTCCGCAACCATCCCGTGCTGCTCGGCACCGCGCTGCTCGCCTACGGCTTCGGACTCCGGCACGCCGTCGACGCGGACCACATCGCTGCGATCGACAACGTCACCCGCAAGCTGATGCAGGAGGGCAAGCGACCGGTCGCCACCGGCTTCTTCTTCTCGATCGGCCACTCGCTGGTGCTGCTCATCGGAACGGCCGTGATCGCCTACAGCGTGTTGACAATCCAGCAGGGCTTCAACTCGTTCAACGACGTCGCCGGGATCATCGGCACCCTGGTGTCCGGTCTCTTCCTGCTGGCGATGGCGACGATGAACCTGGTGATCGCACGCGGAGTCTACCGGACGTGGAAGCACGTGCGAGGTGGCGGAGCCTATGATGATGACAGCTTCAACGTTCTTCTGAACAACCGCGGTCTGATCGCGCGCCTGCTCCGGCCGCTGTTCCGGCTGGTGGATCATTCCTGGCAGATGCTGCCCGTGGGCTTCCTGTTCGGTCTCGGCTTCGATACGGCGACCGAGGTGAGCCTGCTGACCGTCGCGGCCACCGAGGCCGGGAAGGGCCTGCCGGTCTGGTCAATCCTGGCCTTTCCGGCGCTGTTCTCGGCCGGCATGTCGCTGGTCGACACGACGGACGGCATTCTGATGCTCGGCGCCTATGGCTGGGCGTTCGTCAAGCCAATCCGCAAGCTCTACTACAACCTGACCATCACGTTGGTCTCCGCGATCGTCGGACTGCTGATCGGCGGCATAGAAACGCTGGGTCTTATCGGCAGCGAGCTGAACCTGCAGGGCTGGTTCTGGGATCGGATGGGCGATCTCAACAACAATTTCGGCATACTCGGCTACGTGATCATCGGAGTTTTTGCCGCGAGCTGGATCGTGTCTGTCGTCGTCTACCGGATGAGACGGCTCGACGACGTCGAGATCGGCAGGTCTGCTTCGTCCCCGCTCCCCTGATCGAGCCCCGTCGTTCGGGTGCGGGCCCGAAGCCGTCGCGCATCAGACATGCAAGACCTGGTCGGCCCGATGTCGTCCGCGCGCGATGAGAGCGGCGTTCGGCGCGTCGGTTGCGTCGATCCAGGCCCGTGCGGCCTCCTCGCTGCGGCCGAAAGCGACGTGGCGGGCGAGCAGGCGGGCATCGCGGATGCTCTCGTCGGTTTCGACATACCAGACCAGGTCGAGCAAGGAGCGGACGCGCTCCCAGCCTCCTTCGTCGTGGAGGAGGTAGTTGCCCTCGGTGATGATCAGACGGACGTCGCGGTGGACGGGGATGGCGTTGGCAATCGGCTCCTCGATCTCCCGACGGAACTCGGGGGCGTAGACGACCGGGTCGGTCGAGTGGCGCAGGCGTCGGAGCAGGGCGACGTAGCCGTCGACGTCGAAGGTGTCGGGCGCGCCCTTGCGGCCGGCGCGGCCAAGGCGTTCGAGTTCGCGTTGCGCGAGATGGAACCCGTCCATGGGGACGATCGCCACCCTGTCCCCGAATTCGGCGGCCAAGTAATTGGTCAGCGTGCTCTTGCCAGAGCCGGGCGCTCCGACGATGCCGAGCAGCGTGCGCATCAGCTCATCTTGTGGTCGCGGTCGCCACTCCGGCCGCGACGAGCACGCCGCCTCCGGCGCGCCTGGACCAAAGGGCCGCACGCGCGCCGCCCAGATGCCGGGAGGCGCGAGCGGCGGCGAGGGCATAGACGGTGTCGGTGACCCCCACGATGCCACAGAAGGTGGCGATGAGGACCGTCGCCTGCGGAAGATAGAGGGCGCGTGGATTGATGAACTGAGGAGCAAAGGCAACAAAGAAGACGATCGTCTTGGGGTGAAACGTTCCGATCAGAACGTTGCCGAGGAACGCCGTCCTGCGCGAGATGGGCGCACGCGACGCCTCTGGCCCGGCAGGACGGACGCAGTTGGCCAACGTCAACAATCCCACGGCGATCAGGTAGGTGGCTCCGGCCCATTTCAGCAGAACAAAGGCGTGTGCCGAAGCGCGCAGCACTGCACCGGCGCCAGCCAGCGACAGCGACATGGCAACGGCGTTTCCGACAGCCATTCCGGCCACCGACATCAGCGCGGTTCCGCGACCGGAACTCAAGGCGTAGCCGACGATGCTCGTGACTCCCGGTCCGGGAATGACCCCCATGGCGAGGGAAGCGGCAGCGAACCCGATCCAGACGTCCCAACTCAAGGTGCAAGCCTCCCATGACGGGGGTCCAGGGCCCGGCCCTGGTGGGGGTGCGGGATGAAACCCCGATCTTACTGACGCAACGCCGCGGGCTTGGCGGCGACGGCCGCCGGAGCGCGAAAGACCGGAAATCGGCGGCGTCCAAGCGGACCATCGGCGAGAACGCCAAGGAGGATGACGGTGCCCATGACGGCGAAGTTTAGCGAACTCGGGATGCCAAGGATGTTGACCAGGTTCTGAAGCACCTGGAGCAGGACGGTGCCGAGCACGATGCCGAGGATGGAGCCTTCGCCGCCTCTGAGGCTGCAGCCGCCCAGCACGGCGGCGGCGATGGCGTAGAGCTCGTAGAAATTGCCGAACGACGAGGGCGAGACCGAGTTGGTGTAGAACACCAGGCAGATGGTGGCCAGGCCGGCGAGGCCGCCGCTGATGATGTAGGCGCCGGTGATGACTGCGCCGGTGCGAATGCCGGAGAAGCGGGCCGCTTCCTCGTTGCGGCCGATGGCGAACAGATAGCGGCCGAACACCGAGCGGTGCAGCATCACCCACATGATGACGGCCACGATGACGAGCAGGATGAAGGGATGGGGAACGCCCCAGCTTCGTCCGGACGCGAGCCAGCCGAGCCAGTCGAAATCGTCGGTGTAGCCGAACCCCATCGTGGCATCGGTGGTGTAGTAGCGGGCGGCACCGCGGTAGATCAGCAGGCCGCAGAGGGTGACGACAAAGGGCTGCAGCTTGGCCTTGGTCACGAGCAGGCCCTGCAGCGCGCCGAGCACGAGGCCGCCAACGACGATGGCGAGGATGGCGAACGGCCAGGGCACGCCACGATTGACGAGCAAGTCGATGAAGATGACGCCGAGCAGGGAAAAGATCGAACCGACGGAAAGGTCGATGCCGCCGGTAATGATGACCAGACCCTCGCCGATCGAGAAGATGCCGAACAGGCCGATCAGGTTGGCCATGTCGAGGAGGTTGACGCCGGAGAGGAAGCGCGGGTTGAGGATGGCCGTGATGGCGCCCACCACGAGGACCAGAACGAGGAGTCCGATTTCCTTCTTGGCCATCAGGCGAGCTCCCCGTGCTTGCTAGTGGTGTGTTCGGTGGCGAGGTGTCCAGATGCCGGATGATCCGCCGCATGGCCGATCGCCAGATGCAGAACGTTGAGTTCCGAGAAGTCGGCGCGTTCGAGGACTCCGCTGATCCTGCCTTCGTGCATGACGGCGACGCGGTCGGAGACGCCGATCACCTCCTCCATGTCGCTGGAGATCATCAGGATGGCGACGCCGTCGTCGGCGAGCGCACGCATCAGAGCATAGATCTCGCCCTTCGCACCGACGTCGATGCCGCGTGTGGGTTCGTCGAAGATGATCAGGCGGGGGGCCATCGAGAGCCACTTGGCCAGCACGACCTTCTGCTGGTTGCCGCCGGAGAGGGTGGTGGCGTGGACGGCAACGGAGGGGGTCCTGATGTTCAGGCTGGTCTGTTGAGCGCGCGCGGTGGTGGCCTCGGCGTCGCGGTCGATCAGATTGAAGCGGGCGTAGCGGCGCAGACTGGCGAGCGAGATGTTCTCCGACAGCGGCATGGCAAGGATCAGGCCTTCGCCCTTGCGGTCCTCTGGGACGAGATAGATGCCTTGAGCGATCGCCTGGCTGGGTGAGCGCGCGCAAACCTGTTCGCCTCGCAGGGCCACGCTGCCGGCGAGTATGGGGTCGATGCCGAAGAGTGCGCGTGCGAGTGAGGTGCGTCCGGAACCGACCAGTCCGGCGAGGCCGAGGATTTCGCCGCGCCGGATGGCGAGCGAGACGCTGCGGTCGGGGAAGGCGGTGGTGACGACGCCGTCAAGGGCGCAGAGCTCGCCGTCCGGCTTTACGCGCGGCGGGGTGTAGAGCGAGCGGAGGTCGCGGCCGATCATCAGGCGGATCATGGCAGCGTGTTCGATCTCGTCATGGGCGAGCTCGCCGGCGACGCGGCCGTCACGCAGGCAGACGACACGATCGGCGCAGGCCTTCACCTCGATCAGGCGGTGGCTGATGTAGATGACCGACACGCCGGACTGGCGTAGTTCGGCGATCACCTGCAGCAGGCGCTCGGTCTCCTGCAGCGTGAGGCTCGAGGTCGGCTCGTCCATGATGATGACGCGCGCGTTCATCGACAGCGCGCGGGCGATCTCCACGAGCTGGCGCTGGGCGATCAGAAGCTGGGAGACGATGGTGTCGGGCTCGAAGTCGGCGCCTAGGCGGCGGAGCAGCGGGACGGCTTCGCGCTGCATCCGGCCGGAGCGGACCAGGCACATCGGGCCGCCGGCGAGATGTTCGCGCCCGAGAAAGATGTTGGCGGCGACGTCGAGGTTGTCGAGGACGTTCAGTTCCTGGTGGACGAAGGCGATGCCGGCGCGTGCGGCTCCGGTGACGGTCATCGCCGTATGCGGGGTGCCGTCTACCGTGATGGTGCCGGCGGTGGGCTCGACGACGCCGCCGAGGATTTTCATCAGGGTGGACTTGCCGGCGCCGTTCTCGCCGATGAGACCGACGACCTCCCCGTGACCGACGGCGAGGCTGACGTTCTCGAGCGCCCTGACGCCGGGGTAGAGCTTGGTGATCCCGGCCAGCGCGAGAAAGGGCTCGGGCATGCCGGGATCCATGGGCTGCGTTTACTTGGAGCTCAGCATCTGACGCATGGATTGCTGGAACTCGTGCACATTATCGATTGAGATGACGCGGGTGGGAATGATGATCAGCTTGTTGGCAGGGATGAAGGATTTGTCGCCGTTGATGAACTTGATCAGGTCGGTCATCGACTGATAGCCAAACTGGAACGGCTGCTGGACGATGGTGGACTGGATGGTGCCGTCGGCCACACCCCGCAGGGTCTGTGCGTCCTCGTCGAAACCGACGACCTTGATCTTGCCCTTCAGGCCGGCCTCTTTGACGGCGGTGTAAATCTGGGGCGTATTGTAGGAGTAGAGACCGACCAGGCAGTCGACGCCGCCCTTGGCGAGTGCGTCCTGGACGTTGGCTTTGGCCTTGGCGAAGTCGACGCCGTCGGTACGGATATCGACGATCTGGATGTTGGTGCCCTGCAGGCCGGCCTTGATGCCTTCGACGCGTTCGCGTGCGTTGTCGGCGTCCATGGTTCCGACGAAGCCCATGACCTTGCCGCCGTTGGGGAGCGCCTTCTTGATCTCCTCCGCGGCCTGGCGGCCCGCAGCGACGTTGTCGGTGCCTATGTAGACGGCCCGGTTGGAGTTGGGCGCATCGCTGTCGGTTGTGAACAGGGCGGCCTTGGCGGCGACCTTGTTGAACTCCTCGGTGGAGTTCTTGGGGTCGATGGCGGAGATCGAGATGCCCGCGATGCCGGTGGCGAGCAGGTCGTCGAGCTCGCGTCGCTGCTCGGCCGCTGTGGCCTGTCCGGTGACGACGACCTGCATCTGGTAGTCGGGATGCTCGGATTGGGCCTTGTTCACGCCGGCACGGGCGACGGTCCAGAAATCCGCCGCCGCGTTGGTGACGAGGGCCAATGACTTCTTGGCCTGCGCATGCGCGGCGCCGTTGCCCAGCAGCGAAAGTGCCATGGTCCCGGCCAAAGTGGCCTTGAAGATGCGACGCATTGTTCCTCCAGTTTCTTCGTTACGTGTTGTTCTACACGGAGGCGGCGATATCTCAAGTGAGGGGGTCCAGGGTTCGGCCCTGGCGGGGTGCGGGGTGGAACCCCGCTGCTTCGCGTGCGGTGGCCGCCGCGCGGGCTGCTCGTGGGTGGCGAGGGGGTCGGTGATCTAGTGGGAGTGGC
>CAXTSH010000037.1:0-2438 GCA_964246925.1 uncultured Acetobacteraceae bacterium | reverse complement strand
GTTTTTTTTTTGTGGGGGGGGGGGGGGGGGGGGGGGGGGGGGGGGGGGGGGGGGCCCCCCCCCCCCTCTTACTGGAGCTGTGCCAGCAGCGCGGTCTGCTCGTCGGTGACGAGGGCGTCGATGATCTCGTCGAAGTCGCCCTGCATGACGCGGTCGATCTTGTGCAGCGTCAGGTTGATCCGATGGTCCGACACCCGCCCTTGAGGAAAGTTGTAGGTTCGTATGCGTTCTGATCGGTCACCGGTGCCAACCTGGCTCCTGCGGTCGGCGGAGCGGCTGGCGGCGAGGTTGGCGCGCTGCTGCTCGTAGAGGCGGGCGCGCAGGATTTTCATCGCCTTGGCGCGGTTCTTGTGCTGGCTGCGCTCCTCCTGCATGGCGACCACGATGCCTGAGGGCACGTGGGTGATGCGGACTGCGCTCTCCGTCTTGTTGACGTGCTGACCGCCGGCCCCGGAGGCGCGATAGACGTCCACGCGCAGGTCGGATTCGCTGATGTCGACGTCGACCTCTTCGGCCTCCGGCAGCATGGCGACGGTGACCGTCGAGGTGTGGATGCGGCCCTGACTTTCGGTCGCGGGCACGCGCTGCACGCGATGGACGCCCGACTCGTATTTGAGGCGGGCAAAGACTCCGCGTCCGTTGATGTCGGCGATGGCGCCCTTCAGGCCGCCGAGCTCGTTCTCATCGAATTCGAGCGTCTCGAAGCGCCAGCCTCGGGCGTCGGCATAGCGGCGATAGGCATCGAACAGCTCGCGCGCGAACAGGCCGGCTTCGTCGCCGCCGGCAGCGGGGCGTATTTCGAGGATGGCGCTGCGGTCGTCGGCCTCGTCGCGCGGGAGCATGGCGATTGCGATGGCCTGGCGGAGAGTGGGAACAATGTCGGCGAGTTCGGCCAGCTCGGCTTCGGCCAGTTCGCGCATCTCGGGATCGGCGAGCAGGCGCTCGGCATCGCTTCGGGCGGTCTCGGCGGCGCGCAGCTCGTTGATGCGGGCGACGATCGGTTCGAGATCGGCATATTCGCGCGAGGCGCGGTTGAAGGCTTCCCCCGAGAGGCCGGTAGAGAGATCGTGGGCGAGTTCCTCGGCGCGTCCAACGATCCGGTCGAAGCGCTCGTCGAGCATGCTCAGTCCCGCTCCGCCAGAACCGCGAGAAGGAAGCGGGGAAGCTCGTCGAGTGACACTTCGGTCTGGGCGCCGGTGGCGAGGCGCTTGACGCTGGCCGACTGGCGGGCGCGCTCGTCCGCGCCGAGCAGGATGGCGGCGACGGCGCCGGAGCGGTTGGCGCGCTCCAGGCGCCGGCGGGCGTTGCCGCGATAGGCCATATCGGCGCGCAGGCCGGCGCGGCGAAGGCGGGCGAGAAGGCGGATGGCGTCGGACTCCGAAGCATCGTCGAGCGGGACGACCGCGATGGTTTCCGGTTGCGCGGGAGACGGGTCGAGCAGGAGGGACAGGCGCTCGATGCCGGCAGCCCAGCCGATGGCCGGCGTGGATGGGCCGCCGACCTCGGCGACGAGGCCGTCGTATCGGCCGCCGGCGAGCACGGTGCCCTGGGCGCCAAGCGCGTCGGTGGTGAATTCGAAGGCGGTGTGGCTGTAGTAGTCGAGGCCGCGGACGATGTTGGGGTTCTCGACGAACGGAACATCGAGCGTCGCGAGGTGGTCGCGGACCCGGTCCCAGAAGGCGAGAGCGTCGTCGTTGAGGTAGGCGGCGATGGCCGGCGCCTCGGCCAGAAGGGAACGGTCGCGCTCATCCTTGCTGTCGAGAATGCGCAAAGGATTGCGCTCCAGGCGGCCGCGGCTTTCTTCCGAGAGATGGTCGCGACGGCGGGTAAAGTAGGCGATCAGCGCCTCGCGCCAGGCCTGGCGGCTCTGCGCGTCGCCCAGCGTGCTCAGCTCGAGTCGCACGTGGCGGCCGAGGCCGAGGGATGACAGGACGTCGCGGCCGAGCGCGATCGTTTCGGCGTCGGCGAGGGGTTCGGCGGGGCCGATCAGTTCGACGCCGATCTGGTGGAACTGGCGGTAACGGCCCTTCTGCGGGCGCTCGTAGCGGAACATCGGGCCGGCGTAGAAGACGCGCTGCGGCAGGCTCTGGGTGAGGCCGTTGGTCACCAGCGCGCGGCAGATGCCGGCGGTGCCTTCAGGGCGCAGCGTGAGCGGGTCGCCGCCGCGGTCGGCGAAGCTGTACATCTCCTTGGTGACGACGTCCGAGGTGTCGCCGAGCGAGCGGGCGAACAACTCGGTCGGCTCGAAGATCGGGGTCTGCCATTCGTCGTAGCCGTAGGCGTAGGCGACACGCCGCGCGGTTTCGGCCACCAGCCGGTGGCGGCGCATGTCCTCGCCGATGATGTCGTGGGTGCCGCGTACGGGTTGGAGGGTGGGCATCTCAGAGGGGGGGGGGGGGGGGGGGGGGGGGGGGGGGGGGGGGGGGGGGGGGGGGGGG
>CAXTSH010000036.1:0-31730 GCA_964246925.1 uncultured Acetobacteraceae bacterium | reverse complement strand
CGTGCCCAGTGTCGGGCAAGTTCGCGGACAACCGGGCTTGCCACCAGGTAGGCGCTGGCCAGGCTTTCGTTGTAGCCGGAGTAGCCGCCGGTTCGTTCGCTCCTGAGCAGTGCGGCGGGAGTCTCGCCGGGTGGCGGGACGGTGTAATCGCTGCCGGTGCGCAGGATCAGGACACGGTTCAGGTCGGCCCGGTGCACCTGGCTGAGAAAGGTGATCGCCTGGAGGATTCCGCTATCCTCCTCGAGCGACATCGTGAAGACGGCTTTGCCGCCGGTCCAGTACGACACCCAGCGTTCGGCCCACTCGTTGAGCTTGTCTCCGATCCAGAAGGTGCCGGCCGCGAGGTCATCCCCTTCGAGCACGAAGGGTGGCCGCCTCGCAGCCGCCTCGCTGTAGGGGCGGCGGACCGCCTGGAGCGTGCGGTCGTCGGAAAGCTGGACCGACGCGGTCAGGTGGTAGGCCCAGTCGACGAGCTTCGGGTTGAGCCGGTAGGCGATCTGGCCTTCGGTGGAATTGGCCGGCGGCGCCGGCTCCTGGTAGGGCAGGTAGCGGTCGAGAGGGACGTAGCCGGTGGAAAAGCTTGGCGGTATCTCGCGGGCGTCGATCTCGTAGGCGAGGTCGCCGTCAATGACGTAGCGGGCCCAGGCGGCGGAGCCGACGGAGGCGACTTTCGGATCGACGCCGGCGATGCCGGCCACCACCCAGTAGGCGCGGCTGAGGTCGAATCTGGGGTCGTCACCGAGCGCCGTGACCGACGCGGCGGCGCGCGCGGTCGCCTCGCCGGTGACGATGCCGAGGACGCGGTCGTGCGGGTCGTAGCGCAGTTCGTGATAGCCCTGCGGAAAGGAAATGTGGTCCGCCAGCGGATAGCGATCGGTCCAGGCCTGGAACTCGCCGCCACCGTCGGTGCCGCTGCCGTCGTTCTCGAAGGTTGTGACGACCACGACGCGAACCGGGATCGTCGGGCTCGCTGCGGCCGGAAGAGCGGCGAGCGCCAGCAGCAGCGGCGTGGCCCTGGACCGGAGCATCAGACCCTGCGGGGCGGGAGGGTGGACAGAGCTCGCCAGCCAAACGTCAGCAGCGGCATGGCGGCCGCGGCGATGTCGGCAAGCGCGTCGACCAGATCGGGACGGGCGGTCTCGTGTTCGTCGAACGGCCGGCTGACGACCAGCGACGTGCACCTGATGGCGTGAGCGACAGGTTTGGTCGCCTCCGGGTCGAAGCCTCGTGGAAGGCGGGCGAGCGCATGCTCGCGCGACAGCGGAAGATGGCGCTGCTCGAGTGCGCCCTCGACCTCGAGCCAGCGTTCGGGCTGTTCGGCGATCGCGGTGCGCAGCGCGTGCAGTTGGTCGGGTTCGGGACCGTAGAAGCCGGCCGCGGCGAAGGCGCCATCGAGACCGGCCTGGAAGTAGAACAGGCCTTGCGCCTTCTTCGTCCCGTCCCGGGTCCAGACGGCACCGGCGTTGGTCTTGTAGGGCCGCTTGTCCTTGGCAAAGCGGATGTCGCGGTTGATGCGGAACATCGAGGTCTTCGGCTCACCTCGCAGCGGAAGATCGCCTGCCACGAACGCGAGCGTGAGCGAAGTCACCAGCCGGGCGAGCGGTTCGCGCACCTCGGCCTCGTAGGTTGCCCTGTGCTCGCCGAACCAGTCGCGGTTCTGGTTGGCGGCGAGGCCACGGAAGAATGTCTGCAGGCCGGGGCCGAAGCCCGTGAAACCGCTCGGCGTCACGACCAGTGACGGACGTAGGCGTCGAGGTCGTGCAGGCGCGGCGGTTGCTCGCCTTCGGGAGTGCCGACCATGAACATGCCGAAGCAGCGTTCGGGCGATCGGAAGCCGAGGCCGCCGGCGAAGTCAGGATCGTACGCGTTCGCGCCGGTGACCCACTTGCCGGCGAAGTCGAGCGCATGCAATGCGTTGAGCAGGTTCATGCCCGCGGCGCCGACCGAGAGGATCTGCTCGATTTCGGGGATTTTGGGATGGGCCGGCTCGATGCGGCCGCCCAGTACGATGACCATCGGAGCGCGCAGCAGTTTGTCCCGCGCACGATGGAGATCGGCTTCGGTGGCATCAGCTTGGCGCCGCTTCAGCGCCGCCGCACCCAGATCGGCCAGGCGGCCGAGGCCTTCGCCCTCGATGACCAGGAAGCGCCAGGGACGCAGCGCGCCGTGGTCGGGCGCCCGCATCGCGGCCTGCAGAATGTGATCGAGCTGCTCGCGCGTCGGGATCGGCGGCCTGAGCCGCGAATGGGACGCACGGGTCAGCAGGCTTTTCAGGGCGCTCATGCCGGCCAGCGCGCTTCGAGCGACACCAGGCCGCGCAGCGTCGTGGTGTCCCGCCAGGCGGGATGCTCCCGCTCGGGGAGGTAAAGGCCAGGCAGGCGCGCAAACAGGCGCCGGAATGCGATCTCGGCCTCGGCGCGGCCGAGTTGGGCGCCCATGCAGTAATGGATGCCACCCCCAAACGAGGCATGGCGGATGCCGTTGCGGGTGACGTCGAGCCGGCCCGGTTCGTCGTAGACGGTCTCGTCATGGTTGGCCGAGCCGAGCAGGCCCGCGATCTTCTCGCCCTGCTCGATGCGCTCGCCGCAGATCTCGACGGTCTGCAGCGCACGGCGCGCCGCGATCTGCACCGGCGCGTCGTAGCGGAGCAGCTCCTCCAGCGCCGGCAGGATCAGGGCCGGTTCCTGCTGCAGGCGCGCGAGCTCACCCGGGTTGCGATGCAGCGCCAGCAGCCCATTGCCGATCAGGTTGGTGGTGGTTTCGTACCCGGCGGCAAACAGCAGGACGACGTTGGCGATGATCTCGTCGTCCGTCAGGCCATCCTCGCCGGTGCCGACCTGGAGCAGCGCGGTCAGCAGATCGGGTTGGGGATCTCGCCTGCGCTCAGCCAGCAGGCGGGTCAGGATATCGTGCATCACCAGCGTGGCCTCGTTGCACGCGCGGGTCTGCTTGCGTGTCATCGGAAGCGGATCGATCGAGCGGAGTGCGACGAGGACGCTGTCGATCAGCTCGTCGCGGTCGGCTTCGGGAATGCCGACCATGTCGCAGATGACGATCGAGGGAACCGGGCGCGCGAAGTCGGCGATGACGTCCATCCGCCCCTGGGCCTGCACCTTGTCGATCAGGTGGTCGACAGAGTCCTCGATCCGCGGCTTCATGTCGTCGACCCGCCGGGCGGTGAACGCCCTGGTGACGGCGCCGCGCAGGCGGGTGTGGGTCGGCGGATCGCGAAACAGCATCCAGCGGCCAATCATCAGCGCGATCGGTTCGAGCGAGGGAGCGGCAGTCGCGCGTTCGACATCGAAGCCGAAGCGAGGGTCTTTCAGCATGGCGATGACGTCCGCGTGGCGCGAGAGGGCCAGGATGCCGGAAGGCATCAGGGAGAGCGGGGCATCACGGCGCAGCGCGGCATAGGTCGGGTAGGGATCGGCAAGGAAGCCGTCGTCGCTCGGATCGAAAGTCGGGATCGTCATGTCAGCCCTTCGCGCCTCATGGGGTCTCGCCGAGCGGACGCCAGAACAAGGTCATGTCCACCGGGGCACCCTGCACCCGCGTATAGCCGGGGATGAGGCCGGCCCGGTTGAAGTTGGAGATGTCCAGGAACCGATCGCCCGGCCCTCCTGTCTCGGTCATCGCCGTCAGCAGCAACCTATCACGACTTGCCGCTGTTCGCTCCGCGGTGGCGAGGAGCTGGGTCGCGACACCGATCCGGCGCGCGCCGGCGGCGACATGGAGCAGCCGCAGGTCGGCACGATGGCATTCGTTCGGCGACTGCGGGAGGTCAAGGACGAGCGCGCCCGAGAGCGCGCCCGCATACCAGGCGGCAAAAAGAAGGTTCGAGCCGTTGGCGACGGCGCCTGCCGTCGCCGTCCAGAACGGCTCGCCGGCGACGAGGGCGGCAAGCGGACGGAGCGCGGAGCGCGACGCGGCGGCGTCGAGACATTCGACGGCGCGAGGCCGCATCGGCTTGGCGTATGGATATTCGATCGAACGGGACAGATCGTTCAGGGCACGGATGGCGCCCGCGGCAACGAAACCATGCCGCTCGTAGAATCGATGGGCGCGCGTGAAGCGGGTGTCGCTCCAGAGAATCAGGCGAGGGGCATTGCGTTCGAGGGCTTCCTTCTCGACGATCCGGAGCAGCTCGACGGCTAGGCCGCTGCCGCGATGGGCGGCGTCGACATAGAGGCCCTTCAATTCGAGCTCTCCCTTGTCCGCCCCCACGCTGGAGATGCAGCCAACCACCCTGCCCGCTTCATCCTCGGCCACCGTCAGGCGGCCACCGAGTCTCGCATAGTGGGTGGCAGGCGCACGAAGATGGGCGTTTTCGGCGGCGTCCATGACACAGCCAGGGTATTCGGACCAGCAGGCGCCGATCAGGGCGGCCAGGGCGTCGCCATCGTCGTCGTTGCCGGATCGGATGTTCACGCGCCCACGCGTCAGGTGACCCTGTCACAGAAGCCGGCAATCCGGCGGCAGGCATCGATCAGCGTGGGCTCGTTGCAGGCGATGCTCAGGCGGACGAACGGGCTGGCTCCGAAGGCGCTGCCAGGAACGACCGCGACATGGGCCTCCTCGAGCAGGGCGTTGGCAATGAGGGTGTCGGTTTCGAGAGAGCGGCCGGCGGCGGAGCGGCGGCCGAGCAGGCCGGCCACCGACGGGAAGAGATAGAAGGCGCCGTCCGGGCGGCCACAGGTCAGGCCACGGGCGCGCCCGAGTTCGGCGAGTGCCAGGTCACGCCGGGCGGTGAAGCGGGCCCGCATCTGCCGGACCGGGTCCTGATGTCCGTCCAGCGCGGCAATCGTTGCGGCCTGGGCGACGGAGGAGGCGCCGGAGGTGACGTTGCCCTGAATGACGGCCATCGCCTCGATCAGGTCGGCGGGCCCGCTCGCCCAGCCGATGCGCCAGCCCGTCATGGCGTAGGATTTCGAGACGCCTCCGACCGTGAGTGTACGAGGGCCGAGGTTCGGGGCGACCGCGGCGAGCGTCGCGTGCGGCGAGCCGTCGTGGATGAGGTGCTCGTAGATGTCGTCCGACATCACCAGAATGCGTGGGTGACGAGCCAGGATGCCGGCCAGCGCGGCAAGCCGGTCGGGCGGGCAGATCGCGCCCGTGGGATTGTTCGGGAAGTTCAGGACAACCCAGCGCGTGCGCGCCGTGATCGCGCGTCCGAGCGCGTCCGGCTCCAGGCGGAAACCCGGCGCCGGACAGTCGACGAACACGGGTGTTCCGCCGAGCATCTCCGCGATCAGGGGATAGCTGGCCCAATATGGCGCAGGAACGATAACCTCGTCGCCCCGCTCCAGGGTTGCCGCAAAGGCTTCGTGGATCGCCTGCTTGCTGCCGTTGGTGACGATGATCTGGTCGAGGCCCGACTCCAGGCCATTCTCGCGGGCAAGTTTGCGACGAATCGCCTGCCGGCAGGCAAGCGTACCGCTGATCGGAGGGTATTTGGTTTCGCCGCGTCGGGCCGCGTCACAGGCCGCGTCGATGATGTGGCTCGGGGTGTTGAAGTCGGGCTCGCCGATCGCAAGCGAGATGACGTCGTGTCCTTCGGCCCGCAACGCCCGGGCGCGCGCCGCGATGGCGATGGGCGCCGCGACTTCGCGCTTCATTCGCTCAGCGACGCCGCAAACCGTGCGATCCTCTCACAGGCCTGTTGCAGGCTCGGGGTGTCGAGCGCGTAGCTGATCCGGAAATGGCCGGGAAACATGAAGGCGGTGCCGTGCACGGTCGCCACCCCCTCGGCTTCGAGAAGAGCGGCGACGAAATCCTCGTCCGATCCCAGGGTCACGCCGTTCGGCGCGGTCTTGCCGAGGCAGCCCTGCATGGATGGGTAGACGTAAAACGCGCCCTCGGGCTTGTGACAGGCGATGCCTGGCATCCGGTTCAGGGCATCGACGACGAGGTCGCGGCGCTGCTCGTAGACGCGAGCCATCGCCGCCACGCTGTCCTGAGGACCGGACAGGGCTTCGAGTGCGGCCGCCTGGCTGATCGAGGAGGGATTGGAGGTTGACTGGCTCTGCAGCTTGTCCATGGCCTTGGTCAGAACCGCGGGCGCGCCGGCGTAGCCGATGCGCCAGCCCGTCATCGCGTAGGCCTTCGAGACACCGTTCATGGTGACGGTACGGTCGCGCAGGGCCGGTTCGACTGCGGCGATCGTGACCGCGCGAAAACCGCCATAGACCAGCTTCTCGTAGATGTCGTCTGCCAGGATCCAGACATGCGGGTGGCGGAGCAGCACGTCGCAGAGCGGTCGCAAGTCGTCGGCCGAATACGCGCAGCCGGTAGGATTGTTTGGACTGTTGATGATGACCCAGCGGGTGCGCGGGGTAATCGCCTCCTCAAGCTGATCGGCGCGCAGCTTGAAGCCGGCATTCGGGCCGCATGGGACGATGACCGGCGTACCGTCGGCGAGTGCCACGATATCGGGATAACTGACCCAGCCCGGGCTCGGGATGACGACCTCGTCGCCCTCCTCCAGTGTCGCGAGCAGGGCGTTGAAGATGACCTGCTTTCCGCCGCTGGAGACAATGATATCGTCAGGGCTGTAGTCCAGACCGGAGTCGCGGCGGAATTTTTCGATGATCGCGCGCTTGAGCGCCGGCGTGCCGCCGACGTCGGTGTATTTCGTCTCGCCGGCTTCGATGGCGCGGATCGCCGCCTGCTTGATGTTGTCGGGCGTGTCGAAGTCCGGCTCGCCCGCCGACAGGCTGATGATGTCGCGGCCCGACGCCTTCAGCGCACGCGCCTTGCTGCTGATGGCGATCGTCTGGCTCGGGCTGATGCGCGACAGTCGCTCGGCGATGAGTTGCATGGGTGGCCCCTCAGTTAGGCCAGGGGCTTTGCCCCTGGATCCCGCTGGGGCCGTCGTGCCTCAGCACGCCTTCGGCATGACGGCCCCAGACCGCGGTTGTTTAAGTTATGGTTGCCGAAGGCAAGGCCTTGAATGCGTTTACGCCCCAGGCGGGAAGGTCGAGATAGAGACCCGGGCTGGCCATCTCAGTCCCGTCGCGTTCGTAGCGCTCCTGGCTCAGGAGATCCTCGAGAGACCAGGAACCGGAGCCGAGTTCGAGACGGACACGGCATTGGCCTCGGTGCGGCGCATCGTTGACGCAGACCAGGAGGGTGTCAGGCGCTTCTTGCCATAGGAAGACGACGAAGCCTTCGTGGCTGGAATTGCCTTCCCAGGCGGACTCGGGAGTGACCGCGGTGAAGCGGCCCTCGTGAGGAATGATCGCCAGGAGAGCTTCGTGAAAGGCGAGGCTCTGCTGGTCGACCGGCTCGTCGGGGCCGCGGGCGAAATGCATCGAGACGTGGACCTTCGCACCTTCCATCTGTCCGCCATGCAGGAAGCGCAGGCCGGGGGCGAGGAACGTGATGGCCGTGGCGGCGCGCCGTTCGGGCCATGGCAAGATCGACGCAGCCCTGGGCTCGTCGTGGTTCTCCAGGAAGCGCGCCATTCGGGCCTGTTGCTCGACGGGAGATGCCAGGTTGACGCGGATGCGACCTGGGTCGCGAGCGACAATAGCGTCGTAGAAACCCTTGTCGTAGGTGTAGTCGAAGCCGCGCTCGAGCAGGGCATACTCCAGGCCCCAATAAACTTCGGCGAGCAGGATGAAATCGGGGTGAACCCCGCGAGCTCCGGCGATCGCGTCTCGCCAGAAGTCGGGCGCATCCCTGCCCCAGGTCCGACGGATGATCTCGGGCAGGACCAGCATCGCCATGTCGGCGCGAACGCCGTCAGCGCGAGCGGCGATGCTGGCGAGCGCGTCAGCCATCAGAAACCGGGTTTGTTGGTTCGAGTAATCGAGCTGCAGCGTATCGGGCCAGCCAGCGAAATAGGGGTCGCGGCCGAGAGCGATGATCCGCTCGCCTTGGGTGGTCCCGACGCGGCGCCAGTTGCGCGGGTCGGCGGCTAGGGTGCGCTGGTCGCAATTGCCGTACTGGTGGGGCGTTGCGGGCACCCTGGGGTGGGGGGGGGCGGTGTGGTTGGGAACGAAGTCGAGCATTAGACGGAGCCCGCGCGCTGTCAGGCGCTCGCGAAAGCGGGCGAGCGCGGTGTCGCCGCCGTAATGCGCTGCCACCTCGTAGCCGGTCACCGCAAAGCAGCTCCCGGCGATGTCGGCCGGCGAGAAATCAGGCAGCGTGGCACTGCCCTCCGCGATCAGGGCCGGATCGGCGCGAGAGATGGCAGGTGCCGCGCTGCCGAGGCGCCAGATGCCGAGCATGTAGACCCAGCGGACACCGAGCTTCACCAGGCGATCAAGTGCGCTGTCGGGAAGGTCATCGAGTGTCATGCCCTGCCGCAGCAGGAGCCGGGTGCTGAGCTGGATCAGCAGCGGATGACGATCGCTCATGGGCCGAAGCCGAGCCGGGTTCGCAGGTCGCTCGCGCTCACGCCCGCCTCCCGCATCGATCGGAGCGTCGGGGCGCCCTCGCGTTTTGCGAGCCGCTTGCCGTCGGCTCCGGTCAGCAGCCGGTGGAACTGATAGGTAGGCGTCGGCCAGCCCATCAGGGCCTGCAGCAGACGGTGAATGTCGGTAATCGGTCCCAGATCCTCGCCACGTGTAACCAGTGTCACGCCTTCAGCGGCGTCGTCGTGCGTGACGCAGAGATGATAGCTGGCAGGCACATCCTTGCGGGCGAGCACGACGTCGCCAAAACGCTCGGGATGACAATGGACCGTGTCGCCGTTCGCCAGGCAATAGGTCAGCGGACCGGGATGCCGCGCCGCCCGGGCGCGGGTGACATCGAGACGCCAGGCATGATGGTCGCCGCGGGCCAAACGCTCAGCGCGGCTATCACTGTCGAGGCGGCGGCAGGTGCCGGGATAGATCGGGGCGCCGGTCGGGTCGTGCGGTGCGGTCGTGCTCGCGGCGATGTCGGCTCGCGTGCAGAAGCAGGGATACAGAAGATCGCAGCCGCGCAGGCTGTCGAGACAGGCAGCATACTCGGCCATATGTTCGGATTGCAGTCGTACCGGCTCGCGCCAGCATAGACCCAGCCAGACCAGATCGTCGAAGATGCCTTGAACGAAGTCAGGGCGGCAGCGCACGCGATCGATGTCCTCGATGCGCAGCAGGAGAGCGCCGCCGAGTCTGGCGGCGTCGGCTGCCACCAGAGCCGCGTAGGCATGCCCGAGATGGAGGTGACCGGTCGGACTTGGTGCAAAACGGGTCAGAAGCATTGATGTGCTTTGTCAGCAGGTTAAGGTGCGTTGTGATGACAGGATGATGACGATGGAGCCGAACCGGTTCTCCTTGAGGGAAGCTGCCTTGCGAGGTTGAAAGGCGTCTGCGATAACCCCGGCAGGTTATTGGCGACGCTCTGCGATGCGACAGGCATTACCATGAGCATGGACTTCCGGCGTCGCCCGTGAAGGAACGCGCACTTGCCTGATGGCGGTCAGCACTTCCCGGCCTTGGTGCTTAACGCGGACTTTCGTCCGCTGTCCTACTTTCCGCTCTCGGTGTGGTGCTGGCAGGATGCGGTCAAGGCGGTGTTCCTCGATCGGGTCAGCGTGCTGAGCGAATATGGCGCGGTGGTCCGTTCGCCGTCGCAATCGTTTCAGTTGCCGAGCGTGATCGCGCTGAAGGATTATATCCCGACGTCGCGCCGCCCGGCCTTCACGCGATTCAACGTGTTCCTGCGCGACAATTTCGCCTGTCAATATTGCGGTGACATGCTGCCGACACAGGAGCTCACATTCGATCACATCGTTCCTCGCAGCCGTGGTGGGCGGACAACCTGGGAAAACGTCGTGACCGCCTGCGGGGTGTGCAATCTGCGCAAAGGGTCCCGGCTGCCGCGCGAGTGCCAGATGTTTCCGCGCCAGCGGGTGGCGCAACCGACGACCTGGCAGTTGCAGGAGAACGGCCGGGCGTTCCCGCCGAACCATCTGCATGAGAGTTGGCGAGACTATCTCTATTGGGATATCGAACTGGAAAGCTGACGAAAGCCTTGCAGTATAGTGGCAAGCGAAGCCGCGCGCGCGTGGCCGGTGTGCTGCTGCAGGACAATGCGTCGTGCGTTCTTGGCTGCGATCCGGCGATGCTGTTCCGTTCGGGTCTGCAGAATTTCGATGACGTCGTCGGGCGTGTCGGCGATCATGACTGCGCCGTCGGGCAGCAGCTCGGTCAGGCCAGGCCAACGATCGCTGATGATCGGAGCACCGCAGGCGGCTGCCTCGAACAACCTGACGCTGGGGGACCAGCCGGTCGCGATCATGTCGGCGCGGGTGACATTAAGCGTGTAGCGCTGGGCGCCATAGAACTCGGCGTGGTCGACCGGAGCGAGATGATCGATACGCTCGACGTTTTCCGGCCAGGTCAGATGCTCGGGATATTGCGGACCGGCGACGACGAAGCGCTTGTGCGGCAGGCGGCGGGCAGGCTCGATCAGCAGGCTGTCAAGCCTGGGCTGGCGGTCGGCGCTGTAGGTGCCGAGATAGCCGAGGTCCCAACGCGGCGTGGCATCAGTCGGCCGATAGAGGCGCTCGTCGACCGCGCAGTAGAGAGCCCGCGGTTCGCGGGCACCGAAGACGTTGCGCAGCGTGTCGAGAAGCGGTCCGCCTGTGAAGGAAAAATAGATGTCGAGACGAGGGATCTGTTCCGCTCTGATATAGGCGCAGTCGCCTCGATTGAGAGAAGCCACGGTCACGGGTGTGTCGATGTCATAGAAGGCGACGGTGCCACTCGCGATCTTGAGGATTTGAGCCAGTACATGGGTGCCGTCGGGAACGTAGGAGCCGACGATGATAGCGTCCGCTCCGATCAGGCATTCGCGATACGTGGAGCGCAGGGCATCGACATCGTCATAGAGTTGGAGCTCGCAGAAGTCCGGATCGCAGAGATCGCGATGAGCCGCATACCAGGGGACGTTTCGCTCCAGGAACAGGATACGGTGGCCGAGTTGGTGCAGGCCACGCAGGAGTGCTCGGTATGTGGTGGCATGACCGTTGCCCCAGGACGAGCTGAGCGACAGGCCGAGAACGACAATACCGAGCGGCCTCATCGGCGCGCGTCCCGAATACCGTTCAGGAGATCGTCCACGAGCAGCGCTCGACGATCGTAGGTGTGCTCGGCGAGCACACGCTGAAGTGCCGACTGCCCGATTGAGGCGGCGCGTTCCGGCGTGAGGGTGCGCACCGCGTCGGCCACATCGCTTCCATCGCGGGCGACGAGGATTTCGTGCCCTGGCTCAAAGAACTGGTCGATGCCGGGCCACTCGTCAGTGATGATGCAGGCACCCGCGCCGGCAGCCTCGAAAACGCGGGTGGCCGGCGAAAAACCGGTCTGCGCCATGCATTCGCGGCTGATGTTGAGCACTGCCCGGGCGCTGGCGTTGAGAGCGTTGTGCGCGGCGGTCGCGACATGGCCAAGCTTGGCGACGTTGCGGGAGGTCGGTTTGTCGGCCCAGCCGGAGCCACCAAGCAGGAAGCGATAACCGGGGCAGTTTGCGGCAGGCGAGAGAAAGAAGCGTTGGACGCGGGCCTCTCGATCCGGAAGACGATTGCCGAGAAAGGTCAGATCGGCTTCATACCTCTCATCGGGTGCGACCGGGTGGTGCTCGGCGGGGTCGAGCGCATTGTAGACGGGCACGCAGTCGCGCGCGCCGAGTGCGCGATAGGCACTGACGACGGGATCGCCGCCGCCATAGGTCAGGATGATGTCGAGGTCTGGCAGCGAGCGGCGGAGCCGGGCGTCAGGAGCGGCCTTGATCTCGGCCAGGGTCGCGGGGGCGTCGACATCCCAGAAGATGCGGAGCGCTTCGGGACGGGCGTGTTGCAGAATGCCTGCGAGAAGGGCGTCGTCGGCGTAGCCGACGCCACTGGCCTTGACGACAGCGTCGGCGTCGGCAGCGTGCGCGACAATGCCGGCCACCGCGGCCTCCGTCGCCGGATAGACGACGACGCGACACCAGTCTGGTGGCTCGATGTCCCGGTGGCTCTGACGATCAAAGGCGTCGGGCTCGTAGAAGACGATATCGTGACCGAGTACGGCCAGAGCGTGCAGGATACCGCGATAGTAGGTCGCAGCACCGTTCCAATAGGACGACAGCAGGCTTGAACCGTAAAAGGCGATCCTCACTGCGCGGCCTGCTCCCGGCCGAGCTTGGCAACGATGGCCAGCAGTTCGTCGACGCGGTGCGCGCAGGTATGGCGGGAAAGGATGGTCTCCCGGCCATTTGCGGCGAGGTTTGACGCGAACGCAGGGTCGTGGCGGAGGTCGGCGAGGCGGTCGGTCATCTCGCGTCCGTTGCGGACCTGGAGGTAGTCCCGATCGGCGCGGAACAGGTCCTCGCTATCCGACCAGGGCGCGCTGACGAGCGGAACGCCGCAAGCGAGCGCTTCGAACATGCGGATCGTGGGGATGCCGGGAAGTCTCTCCACGTAAGGGCGGCGCGGGATGTGGACGGTGACATGGTGGGCTGCGAAGGCCCGCGGGACGTCGGCGTTCGGGATCCAACCGGCGTAGCGGAGCCTGGTGCGGGCAAGCCGTTCCAGGGCTGTCGCCGGATAGCGAACGCCGTGCACAGTGCCGGACAGGTCGAGCCTGCTCGCGGGCTCGACGAGAAATTCATCAAGCTCATGCGCGCGCTCACCGTCACCCCAGTTGCCGACCCAGACCAAGTCATAGATGCGCTCGACGTCCGCAAGCGGACGGAAACGCCTGATGTCGGCAGCCTCGTGCCAGGTGAAGGCCTGACGGCCCCAACCCAGGCGTTGATAGCATTCGGTCAGAGTTTGGCCGAAGGCGAGGACAGCGTCATACTCGTCGAGCGGGAGAGAGGCGATGGCGCGCCCGTCGGAGACGCCGCGATGGTGGGTGTCGTGAAACAGGAGTGTAAAGTCTCCCGATCGGCGGAGCTGGCCGAGGTGTGCGACCACGGCCGGATCGGTCCATTCATGGACGACAACGATGTCGGCGCCGTGAACGGCCGCTTCGTGGTCTGGCCCTCCTGCGTAGGTGCGGACGGTGAGCTCGGGGAATTCCATCGCGAATCGTCGCAGGGCTTGCGGACCGGCTTCGGCGAGGAGGTTGGCGCGGCTCCAGCCATCCTCCGGTTCGAGGGCGAGCGTCTGATGTCCACGGGCTTGAAGTTCGCTGAGTACGCCGCGAAGGAAGTGCGCGTTGCCGTGGTTCCAATCCGACATCAGGGAATGGGTGTAAAGCACAACCCGCATGTCAGGCGGTCACCGTCAGGCAACGGTCGTAGGCGGCAAGGACGCTGCTCAGCTGCCGCTCGGGGGTGAACCGGCTGGCAGCACGTCTTGCAGCAATGGCGAGCTCGTCCCTGGTCGCCTGATCCCGAGACAGCATGTTGATGGTGCTTGCAAACGAGCTCGGGTCACACGGATCGGCGAAGATCGCGGCACCGGTCCACAATTCCCGGAACGTCGGTATATCGGCAAGCACGAGGGCGCAGCCGTGAGAAGCAGCTTCCAGAACGGCGAGACCGAATGGCTCGTAAAATGATGGAGAGGTAAAGATCGCAGCCCGTGCCATCAGCCGACGAAGTCCCGAATTGGACATCTCGCCCAATGCAATGGCGTGCTCAAGCGTGCGGACCGAGCCTTCGGGCCCGGACAGCGGCCCGGCCATGCTGACCGGCCAGCTGGTACGAGCCGCCGCAAGGTCGAGGGTGCGGCCGTTCTTGCCGGCATCCCACCAGCGGCCGGCTGAGAGGACGAACGGATCCTTATTCGCGGTCTTGCCGGGTGGTGTCACCGCGTTGGCGACAATCGTCATTCGGTCGAGTTGACCATAGACGCGTCCGATGGCTTCGGCATGAGCTTTGGTCGGCACCAGAATACGGTCGGCGCGGGCCAATCCGGTTCGGATACGCTCGACACTGGCAGACCAACGCTCCGGCAGTCGGTCCCGACCGACTGCATCCCA
Source organism: uncultured Acetobacteraceae bacterium (assembly GCA_964246925.1). Taxonomy (GTDB): domain Bacteria; phylum Pseudomonadota; class Alphaproteobacteria; order Acetobacterales; family Acetobacteraceae; genus CAXTPV01. The sequence continues at coordinate 17,826 of CAXTSH010000036.1, read as the reverse complement.
CCATGTCGCCTGGCACGAATGCGATACGGCGACGACGGGAAAATCGCGCGACAAGCCTGCGGCTTGCGATGGAAGGTGAAGATGAATGAGATCTGCCTGCCATTGTCGCGCGTGACGTTCCAGATCGGCGCGCGCCGCGTCCGCTGCGTCCGGGTCGTCGGTCATCCAGTCGAGAGCGTGCGGCGACCAGACGATCTTGCTTCGCTGCCAGTCATCGCACTCGCTCGATCGCGCAAGATCAGGTGCGGGACCGGCGCCGACCAGAAGACAGGCAATGCCGGCACGGTCGAGCGCTTTGACCAGATCGACCGTGTAGCGCCATACGCCGCCGACTGCGTCGGTCGTGATGAGCACACGCGTCGGCCGGATCATACCCGCGCGCAGCAGTGCTCTTCGAGATGGGCCAGCGAGGAAGGTTTGCCGTCCTGAATGTCGCTGAAGTGGCGAAACGCCGTGAGATAATGGTCGTGAGCGCGCTCCCAGGCGTCATCGTCCGGCTCGCCCCAGAGATCGCGATAACCGGGCGAGCTTGGATAGGGATACATCGGGACCGGTTCGTTGGCCCACACACCCTCGGCAAGGAGACGTTCGCGCCAGTGCTTCACCAGCGCCTGGCTATCCTGCTCCATGCCGATGAGGTTGGCTTGAACGAACGGAACATGGCGGCGCGCTTCAATCAGCAGGGCTGCCAGGTCTTCCGTCTTCATCCGGCAGCGCTTGGCGAGTGCCGCCCGGCCTTCGACCGTCAGGCTCTCGATGCCGGCTTCAACCGAGACGCAGCCGGCACGACCGAGCAACTCGAGCGTGTCGGGGCGCCAGAGATCGATCCGGGTCTGGATGCCAAACTGGATCTTTCGCGCGGCGAGCGCCTCCAGGAGCGGCTTTTGCGGAAGAAAGATCTCGTCGACGAAATAGACGTAGCCGACACCCTGCTCGATAAGCCCGTCGACCTCTTCGAGCAGGGTGGCGAGGTTGCGTCGGCGGTAACGGTCGCGGAAATCGAGCTTGGCGCAGAAGCTGCAGGCGTATGGACAACCGCGCGAGGCCTCGACCTCTGCACCGAAGCCGGTGCGGTTATCGTCGAAGCGGTGGTGGTGGTGCGGATGGCGGCCGATCCATTCGTCCGGCCAGCGGAGCGCTGGCAGATCGGTGAACGGACTGGCGGCGGCTGGACCGCCATCGCCCTTGGGGGTCGCAACCGAGCTGATGGACGACCAGTCGGCGTCGGACGCGAGACGAACGACGATCTCTTCGCACTCGCCCTTAATGACGGCATCGACGCCGAGCTTGCGCAGGACTGGGCCGGCTGTTGCCGAGCCATGCGGGCCGACGGCGACGGTGCGGCCGCCTCGATCGCCAAGCATGCGCAGAAACTCCGCCGGCACGCGCAACTCGGGCGGAGCGCAGCGCCAGAAGAGATAGGTGGGTGCGGTGGTGACGACGGTCATCTCGGCGCCGAACGCCTCGACGGCATCAGCGAGGTCGGCGGCCGATCGGGCAAGCAGGTGACCATCAAGCAGCAAGGTTTCGTGGCCAGCGCACTTCAGCAAGGCTGCCGAGTAGCCGAGCTCGAGAGGGAGGTGTGGCTCGCGGCAACCAAAGTAGATGCTGCCCTGGAAGGTCCAGGGCGGGTTGACGAGCGCAACCCTCATGCGAGCACCGGTTGCGGGTACGATGCAGCCGGCTGCTCAGGCGCGTCGAGAACCGAGGTGAGCCATGCGGCGAGATCGCGAAGACCATCGCGCCAGCCGACTTGCCTCCTCCAGCCGGTTGCCGCTTCCAGGCGCCTGGTATCGGCGACGAAATAGAGCTGATCACCCACGCGCCAGCCCTCGTGAGAGACACTGATGTCGATGCCGGTGAGGGATGCGATTTCGTTGATGAGGTTGAGCAGGCTCACGGCGTTCGGGGGGCCACCGCCCAGATTGAAGGCACTCCCGGAGACACCGTCGATGTTGGCCATGATGGCGCGATAGGCAGCCACTGCGTCGGTGACATGGAGAATGTCTCGTACCTGGTTGCCGTTGCCGAAGATCGTGATCGGCTGTCCATGCAACGCCGCAAGCAGGAAATGGGCGACCCAGCCCTGGTCCTCGGTTCCGAACTGGCGAGGACCATAGATGCAGCTCATCCGAAGCACTGCGGTGCGCAGACCGAAACTGCTCGCGTAGTCGAGAACGTACTGGTCGGCCACACCCTTGCTGCAGCCGTAAGGCGTGCAGAACTCCAAGGGACGACATTCGGCAATGCCGAAAGCCTTTATCGAGTCGCTGGTCGGGGCGTAGGCGCCGGCGGTGGTCTCAACGGAGAGATCGGCCAGCGTGCCATACACCTTGTTGGTACTGGCAAATACGAGCGGCGTTTGGGGCGCGTTTTCGCGAAGCGCCTCCAGGATTGTGAGCGTGCCCGCGGCGTTGATTGCAAAATCCTGCATCGGGTCGGTCAGACTGGAGGTGACGGCGACCTGGGCTGCGAGATGAAAGACACCGGCGGCGCCGCGGACGTGCTCGCGAACGGCTTCCGGGTCGCGTATGTCGGCAATGACCGGATGGAGCTTGCGTGGATAGCGGGAGGACAGCCATTCGAGGTTCCGCTCCACCCCGGGCCGGCTGAGGTCGTCAAAGACGACAACGTCCCTGCCCTCCGCGAGCAGCCCGTCGGCAAGGTTGCAGCCGATAAAGCCGCAGCCGCCGAAGACGACCGTATGGCCGGCCAGGCAATTCTGGGTCATGCCACCAACCCGCGTGCCTCGAGCTGGCGCTTGGCGTCTTCGCCCTTGTCACGCGCGGCCTGAGACCTGATCCAGGCGGCGAGTTCGTCGACCGTGTCTTCGAGATTGTTGCCGGGCATGAAGCCGAGGAGCTGACGAGCCTTGGAGATGTCGGCAAAGCAGTGACGGATGTCGCCCTTGCGTGCCTTGCCGAGAAGCAACGGACCGAGCGGCACTTGCATGGCGTCGGCCAGAATTTCGGCCACTTGAGAAATCGTGTAGGCGTGCCCGCTGCCGATATTGATGACGTGGCCGGCAGCACCGGCATGCTCCATGGCCAGGCGAAAGGCGGTCGCCACGTCGCGGACGTGGACGAAGTCGCGCTTCTGCCGGCCGTCCTCGAAGACGAGCGGACGTTCGCCGTTGAGAAGTCGCGCACCGAAATTGGCAAGCACGCCGGTGTAGGGGTTTGAGAGGGCCTGGCCAGGGCCAAAGACGTTGAAGAGGCGAAGGGCGACGGCGTCGATGCCGTAGGCACGGCCGACAATGAGGCAGTTCCGTTCCTGGACGTATTTGGTGACAGCGTAGACCGAGGAGAGGTCAGTCGCCTTTGTCTCATCGGTCGGGATTGGATGCAGGGTACCTCCGTCGCGGGCCACGGGATCCCAGCCGGACGGGATGTCGGCGAGTACCCGCCGGACGTCATCGTGACGGCGACCGTCCTCCGTCGCATAGAGACCCTCGCCGTAGACGCTCATCGACGAGGCGACGACGATCCTCCGGGTCTTGGACGTGATTAGCCGCTCCAGCAACACCGCGGTGCCGAGATCATTGGCGCCGACGTAGCGGGAAATTTCGTACATGCTCTGACCCACACCGACTTCGGCGGCGAGGTGAAAAACACCGTCAATTCCTGTCAGGGCAGTGTCGACCAGTTCGGGATCGCGGATGTCGCCGATGACGAGTTCGACGTCGGGATGGAGATCAGGCGGTCCGCCGCCGTGGACCTGATCGATCAGGCTATCGATGGCCCTGACCCGGTATCCGTTGGCGAGAAGCTCTTCGCAGAGATGTCGACCGATGAAGCCTGCGCCGCCGGTGACGAGATAGTGGCCCCTCATGGAACTCCTTCTTCAAACCGTCACACGGCGGCAAGGTAAGTAGAACATCCGCAATTTGGACGGGGTTCCCAGGGCAGCGCAAGTCGGCCCCGTCCGACCCGGATTTGCTTCCTTGCGAATCGTGAACTCGATCACCCCCGAAAAGCTTTTGCGCGTCCAGTTTGTTCTTTATATGTTCCTCACATCCTGGTTCAGTTCGGACCGGCTGAGGGCGGGGGTACGTTTTGAAAAATGTTGCAAAATTCGCCTGTTGGAAGCTTAACCTGTTATGCTGAACAATGCTGCACGGTCGCAGATCGATGGCTTGCGCGCAACGATTGCGCGCGTGGCGTGCTGTCCTCCACCAGTGTCGACCGTCCTGCAGTTCGGGATCGAGGCGATCGACCGGCATCTGCCTGGCGGGGGGTTGCAGGCAGGATTGCACGAGATCGCCGGACTCGGAGCGGACCGCGAGCATGGGACGGCGCCGGTTCTGCTGGCGGCCAGCCTGTTGGCGTTTGTGCCAAACAAGCTTGCGCCCGTGTTGTGGGTGACGGAGAGGCGCGACCTGTTCGCGCCGGGTCTGCTGGTATCGGGGCTTTGCCTGGATCGGCTGATCGTCGCGGAAGCGCCGGGCCAGGCGCTCGCCACGATGGAGGAGGCCGCGCGGGTGGCAGGCCTCGCCGGCGTGGTCGGAGAATTTTCGGCCGCACTCACGTCCAAGGCGTCGCGGCGGTTGCAGCTTGCGGCTGAAGCTGCCTGCGTTCCGGTGCTGGCAATCCGTCGGCCGCGCCATGCAGGCATACCGATCGACGCACCGAACGCCGCGGTCACGCGCTGGCGGGTTGGCAAACTGGCGTCGGAACCCGCCGATCCGATCATGGCGGGACCGTTTTCCCTGACGCTCGGGCGGGCGCGGTGGCGGCTCGACCTGATCCGCGCACGCGGCGCCGAACCGGCGTTCTGGATTGTGGAGGCCTTCGATGAGAAGGGTCGTCTCGCTTTATCTACCGTATCTGCCAACCGACCTGTTGCGCCGTCGCGGCAAGCTGCCGGTGGGCCCGCTGGTCACCGCGCAGCATGACGGGAGGCAACTGACGATCGGGGCTGCGGATGCGGCATCGGTGTGGCTGGGCCTGCGGCCCGGTCTGCCGATCGGTCAGGCGCAGGCGCGTGTGCAAGGGTTGGTGGTGGCGCCGGCGACGCCGGATCTCGATGCGGCTTCGCTGCGTCGCATTGCCAAGCTGTGTCTGCGCTACGCGCCGCTGACCGCGCCTTCCGCACCCGACGGTGTGCTGATCGACGCGACCGGCAGCGCACACCTGTTCGGCGGCGAGCGGCGGATGCTCACCTCTCTTGTTGCACGTTTCAGCGCCGACAGGATTGAGGCACGCGCGGCGATCGCCGGCACGCCGGGAGCGGCACACGCAGTCGCCCGGTTCGGGAGTCTTGAAAATGGTGTCGTGGTGGTGACGCCTGGCGGCGAACGTGCGGCGCTTGCCGCGTTGCCAGTCGAGGCGCTCAGGTTGGGTGCGGATATTTGCCGCGATCTGCGGATGATAGGACTCGACACCGTGGCGTCGCTGCTGGGCATGCCACGCGGGCCGCTCGCTCGCCGGTTCGGGGCCGAGGTCGGGCTCAGGCTCGACCAGGCAATCGGCAATCTCGACGAGCCGATTCGGCCGGAGCCGCCTTCGAGACCGATCGCGTCGCGGTTGGGGTTCGTCGAGCCGCTGCTGACCGCGGAGGTGTTTGCGACTGTGATCGAACGGCTTGTCGACGATATCTGCATCCGGCTGGAAACGTCGAGGCTGGGAGCGCGGCGACTGGAGCTTGGGTTCGAACGGGTGGACGGCACGGTGCAGACCGTGCGGGTGACGACCGCGCAGCCGGTGCGCGACAGGCGCCATCTCAAGCGGCTGCTGGCCGAGCGGATCGAGACGATCGATCCAGGGCTCGGCGTGGAAGCGATGCGGCTGTCGGTCCGAAATGCCGAGCGGCTGGACATGCTGCAGCTTGATGCGCGCGGCAGTGGCTGCGAGGGCGTGGCACCGCTGATCGACACGCTGATCAACCGGCTTGGTCCTGGCCGTGTCTGGCGGCCGGCGCTGGTGCAGAGCGACGTGCCTGAGCGAAGTGTCTCGAGGGCGGAGTCGCTGGTCGGCGTGGTGGCCGATTGGCCGGATTTGCCGCGGCCGGTGCGGCTGCTCGATCCGCCGCAACCGATCGAGGTGATGGCGTTGTTGCCGGACCATCCGCCGGCAAGCTTCACCTGGCGGCGGGTGCGGCACCGGGTCCGACATGCGGACGGGCCGGAACGGATCGCCGGTGAATGGTGGCGGCGGCCGGGCGAGGTCAGCGCGTTGCGGGATTATTTTCGCGTCGAGGACACCCAGGGGCGGCGATTCTGGCTGTTCCGACGCGGCGACGGGCTTGATCCTGCCACCGGCGACGTGCGCTGGTTCCTGCATGGGCTGTTCTGATGCGCTACACCGAGCTGCAGGTGACGACGAACTATTCGTTTCTGCGTGGAGCGAGTCACCCAGAGGAACTGATGCTGCAGGCGCGCCTGCTCGGGCACAAAACGCTTGCGGTGACGGATCGAAATACGCTGAGCGGGATCGCGCGGTCACATCAGCGGGCACGCGAGGCGGGATTGCGGCTGGTGGTGGGCTGCCGGGTCGATCTGTCGGACGGAATATCCTTGCTGGCCTATCCGGAGCACCGTGCGGGTTGGTCGCAATTGTGCCGACTGCTCACGCGGGCCAAGCGGAACGGTAAGACATGCTTCGATCTGGACTGGACGGAGTTCCGGGCCGGGAGCGACGGGCTGCTGGTGGCAATGATCGGCGATCGGCTCGACGAGGTGTTGCCGCAGCGATTGTGCGAGCTGCGCGAGGTGTTCGGGGATCGGGCGTTCCTCGCAATGTCGCTGCGTCGCCGGCCAGACGATGCGATGCGGCTGCGTGCTCTCGCCGGAGCGGCGCGGACGGCACGGGTGAGGCCGCTGGCGGCAGGGGACGTGCTGTATCACGTTCCCCAACGGCGGATCCTTCAGGACGTGATGACCTGCATTCGCGAGGGCTGCACGATCGATGCGGCGGGATTCAGGCGGGAGCGATCCGTCGACCGGGACCTGAAGTCACCACAGGAGATGGAGCGGCTGTTTGAGCGGCATCCGGACGCGGTGGCGGCGACGGAGGAGCTGGCGGCGCGAGCGCAATTCTCGCTGGACGCGCTGCGCTATCAGTATCCGAGCGAGGCCGGATCCGGAGAGACGGCGCAGGCAGCGCTGGTGCGACTGTGCTGGGAAGGGATGAGCCGGTGTTACCCCTTTGGGGCGCCTAGCAAGATGGTGAGCCAGCTCGAGCATGAGCTGGCGCTGATCGGACGGCTCGAATACGCGCCCTACTTCCTGACCGTGCACGCGATCGTCCATGAATCCAAGCGTCGCGGGATCCTGTGTCAGGGGCGCGGGTCGGCCGCCAACTCGGTCGCCTGTTACGTGCTGGGCATCACCGCAATCGATCCGATGCAATCATCATCGCTTCTGTTTGAGCGTTTCATCTCGGCCGAGCGGCACGAACCGCCCGACATCGACGTCGATTTCGAGCATGAGCGGCGCGAGGAGATGATCCGGTGGGTCTATGACCATTACGGTCGCGATCGGGCAGCGCTGTGCGCCACCGTGATGCGGTTCCGCTCGCGTGGTGCCGTGCGCGATGTGGGCAAGGTCATGGGGCTGACCGAGGACGTCACCGGCGCGCTGGCCTCACAGGTCTGGGGGTGGTCCGAAGAAGGTGTCGACGAGACCCATGCGGCGGGGCTGAACCTCAACCTGGAGGATCGTCGGCTGCGGCTGACGTTGGCGATCGCCAAGGAACTGATCGGGTTTCCGCGCCAACTGGGAACGCATCCGGGCGGGTTCGTGCTGACCGAGGACCAGCTCGTCGATCTGGTCCCGATAGAGCCGGCGGCGATGGCAGGGCGCCAGGTTGTGGTCTGGGACAAGGACGACATCGACACGCTGCGTTGGATGAAGGTCGACGTGCTCGGGTTGGGCATGCTCGGCTGCATGCGCCGGGCCTTCGAGCTGCTCTGCGCCCATCGCGGGTTGGTGCTTGATCTGGCGACGATCCCGCAGGAAGACCCGGTCACCTATGCAATGATCCAGCGGGCTGACACGCTGGGGACGTTTCAGATCGAGAGCCGGGCGCAGATGTCGATGCTGCCTCGGATGAAGCCGGCGACACTCTATGATCTGGTGATCGAGGTCGCAGTGGTGCGGCCGGGGCCGATCCAGGGCGATATGGTGCATCCATATCTACGCCGGCGTGAGGGATTGGAACCGGTTGATTATCCGACGCCGGAACTCGAACGGGTGCTGGGCAAGACGCTTGGCGTGCCGCTGTTCCAGGAGCAGGCGATGCAGGTGGCAATCGTCTGCGCGGGGTTTACGCCGGGCGAGGCCGATCAGCTGCGCAGGTCGATGGCGACGTTCAAGATGACCGGCGGAGTCAGTCATTTTCGCAACAAGATGATCGAAGGGATGGTGGCGCGGAACTACACGCGTGCGTTTGCAGAGCGCACGTTCAGCCAAATCGAGGGGTTCGGTTCATATGGATTTCCGGAAAGCCATGCGGCGTCGTTCGCGCTGATCGCCTACGCGAGCGCCTGGATCAAGTGCCGTCATCCGGACGTGTTCTGCGCCGCTCTGCTCAACGCGCAGCCGATGGGGTTCTACGCGCCGGCGCAGGTCGTCCGCTGCGCGCGCGAGCATGGCGTACCGGTCCGTGCGGTGTCGGTCAACGACAGCGAGTGGGACTGCACGCTTGAGCCGGCCGAGGGCGCGCTGCTAGCCGTGCGATTGGGATTGCGGATGGCGATCGGCCTGAGCAAGGCGCATGCGCAGGCGATCGTGGGTGCGCGTGGCGTGGCGCGTTACCGGTCGATCGAAGAGGTGGGGCGGCGTTCGGGCGTGCCGGCGTCCGCATTGGCGCATCTGGCCCGGGCGGACGCGTTCGCGGAACTCGGGTTGCCGCGTCGGGCGGCGTTGTGGGAGGTCGAAGGATTGAACGATGCGGCGCTGCCGCTGTTCGCGGCGGCGGACCGGGATCTGCCGCGTCCGGAAATCATCGAGGCTCCGGTGGTGCTGCCCTCGATGACTGAAGGCGGCGAAGTCGTTGCCGATTATCGGAGCGTGGGGTTGAGTCTTCGGCGGCATCCGTTGTCATTCCTGCGCCGCGAGTTTCGGGCGCGCGGGATGATCCGTTGCGCGGATCTCGAGACGACGAAGGATGGCAGGCGAGTGGTCGTCCCGGGGATCGTGCTGATCCGACAGAAGCCGGGATCGGCCAAGGGAGTGATGTTCATCACGCTTGAGGACGAGACCGGGATCGCCAATGTCATCGTCTGGCCCAGCATCTTTGAGCGGCAGCGACGACTGATCCTTTCGGCGAGCACGATCGGGGTGCGCGGGCGGGTGCAGCGCGAGGGCGGCGTGATCCATGTGGTGGCCGAGGCGCTGATCGACCTGTCAGACCTGCTCAGGAGCGTGGGAGGGCGTGCCGAGCAGGCGTTCGCCTGGCCGACCGGGCGTGGGGACGAGGCCAAGCATGGTGGAGCGCCGGACCAGCGGGAAGCAGTGCGGCCTCGAGACATCTACTACGCGGGGTTTGGATTGCAGCAGGGAATCAAGGTGCCGACGCGAGATTTCAGGTAAAACCAAGGTCGGGGTTCTGCCCGGGCTCTGCCCCCGAACCTCGCCAAAGGTGGGCCGACACCTTCTGCGACAGTAAGCTTGGGCGCTGCCCCAAGCAGCCGTCGCCGCGGACTTGGCCGGGAGAGATCGATGCATGGGACTATCCGGCCGACCACCACCGGCGGCACGTGACTGGCAAGGGCTACATTGTCTGGCGCGACCAGCCGCTCTATCTGACCGAGGCGTTGCGCCGGGAAACGGTCGCGCTGGCCCGGCGCGACGATGGCAACTGGACGATCCGTTTCCGTTCGTTCGACCTGGCCGTTCTCGATGACGCGACCAACGCGGTGAGCCGCGGCACACGGTCCGAGATCGCCCGTCAGACACCAGGATGACGCTCCGGCAGACAGCTCTCAGCCGAACCAGGAAACGTCATCGTAGAGGAACAAAATAGGACAACTGTCACCCATGTGACGGGTTGAAAGGGGCAGAGCCCGACACTCTCAGCCCAATCCCGCCTCCATGCGGGATCCAGAGGCAGCGCCCCCTACTTCAACCAATTGCCATCAGCGACGCGTTTCCGCCGGCGGCTGCGGTGTTGGTGGTTACCACGCGCTCACGAAGCAGGAACTCCGGCGCGTAAGGTGGGCCCTGCAGCGTGGTGATCGGACCATCGCGCGCCGCGAGACGCCGTGCAAAATCCCCTACGGCGCCCGGGCTGCCCTCGATCAAAGCGGCATCGGCCGCCCCGGTAAAAGGCGCCACCACATCCGCAAAAATAGCGGGACACGGGAAGCCAGGCTCGGCAACCGGATCGTTGCCGCCGGCCAGCACGCAGGCCAGTTGCGCGATCGCGCCAGCTTGCGTGACGGCTTGGCACAGAACCGCGCCTCGTGGCTCGAGGGTGTAGAGGTTGTGCTCGCCGACCGGGCCGGGAAGTTCGAGGCAAACGCCCAGCGGAGTGGCCTCGATAACGGTGCGGAGTTCACCGTCGGGGTCATAGCCGGTTGCAGCGAGACGGTCCGCAAACTCGACCGCCCGCTGCGTCGGCTTGCCTTGAAGCCCGAGTGGGCCGGAGCCGCTGCGCAGGCGGCGCAGCGTGAGCGGGCCGCCTGCCTTGGGGCCGGTGCCGGAGAGGCGATGGCCACCAAAGGGCTGCACGCCGACGACGGCGCCGACCATATTTCGATTGATATAGACGTTCCCGGCAGACTGACCGGCTCCGACGCGCGCCACCGTCTCATCGAGCCGCGTGTGCACGCCGGCGGTAAGCGCATAGCCGGTGGCTTCGATGTCGCTCAAAAGACCGTCGAGCTCAGAGCGACGCCAGCGGACAACATGCAGGACAGGCCCGAAGACCTCCCCGGAAAGGCGGTCCATCCTGTCAATCTCGATCAGCGTGGGACGAACCAGACGCGGATCGGCGGTGGCCGGAAACCTGCCGCCGCGGTGGACGGCGAAGCCGGCGTCACGCAACCGCTCGACATGACGCTCGATAGAGGCGGCGGCCTCGATGGTAATCATCGGGCCGATGTCGATGTCCAGACGGGTCGGATCGCCGAGTGCCAGTTCGTCCATCGCACCCTTCAGCGAGACGAGGATGCGAGGGGCGACCTCCTCCTGGAGGCAGAGAACACGAAGAGCCGAGCAGCGCTGGCCGGCGCTGTCGAAGGCGGAAGCGATCACGTCGGCCACGACCTGCTCAGTGAGTGCCGAGCTGTCGACGATCATCGCATTCTGGCCGCCGGTCTCGGCGATGAGCGGAATCGGGCAGCCGTGCTGCTCGGTCCGATCCGCGAGCGCGCGACTGATCAGGCGGGCGGCGTAGGTCGACCCGGTGAACATAACGCCGTCCACCCCGTGGTGCGCCACGAGGGCTGCGCCGACCTCACCGCCTCCAATCAGCAACCGGAGCGCATCATGCGGCACGCCGGCGCGATGAAGAAGCTCGACGGCGATCGCAGCCATGACGGGCGTCTGCTCGGCCGGCTTGGCGAGCACCGCGTTGCCTGCCGCGAGCGCGGCCGCGACCTGGCCCAGAAAGATGGCGAGCGGGAAGTTCCACGGACTGATGCAGGCAACAATACCGAGCGGACAGTCGGCCTCGTTTTGCGGGCCGGCGGCGTAGTAGCGAAGGAAGTCGACGGCTTCCCGGGTCTCGGCGATGGCGCTGTCAACGGTCTTGCCGGCCTCCAACGCGAAGGTGGAGAGTAGGTCCTCCATGCGGGACTCGAGATCGTCAGCCGCGCGTGAGAGGATACGCGCGCGAGTTGTGGCACCGCATGCCATCCAAGCCGACGCGGCCTTGCGCGATAGAGCAATGGTCTCATCGAGATTGAATAAATTAAACGTAGGCGGTGCCTGACCCGGAGCGACAGCGGGGCGGCGCAAAGCGGCAGCGAGGACAGCGCGTGTCGTTTCCGACGAGAGATCCACTCCGCGCGCGTTCGAACGCTGAGGAGCAAAGAGGTCAACGGGATGGCGCAGCGCCTCGTGGGAGCTGCCCGGCACGCGACTCGAAAGCACCGCGGTCCGTGGGTCCTGCGCCAGATCTTCTGGAGAGATCGACGGGTCGGCAAGGCGGTTGACGAACGAGGTGTTGGCGCCGTTCTCAAGCAATCGACGAACGAGATACGGAAGCAGGGTCTCGTGAGTGCCCACCGGAGCGTATATCCGGCAAGAGCGGGCGAGCTTTGAGGCGCCGACGACCTCCTCATAGAGTGCCTCGCCCATGCCGTGCAGGCATTGGAATTCGAAATCCTGCTGCCCCGCCAGGCGATGGATGGTAGCCAAGGTACGAGCGTTGTGGGTTGCGAACTGGGGAAAGATAGCGTCCGAGGCCGCGAGCATCCGACGCGCGCAAGCGATGTAGGAGAGATCGGTATGGGCCTTCCGGGTGAACACCGGAAACTCGGGAAGGCCGGCTTCCTGAGCGCGCTTGATCTCGCTGTCCCAGTAGGCGCCCTTGACCAGCCGCACCATCAGACGGCGGCCAGACCGGCGAGCGAGATCGACAAGATGATCGATCACCAGGGTCGCGCGTTTTCCGTAGGCCTGCACGACGAAGCCGATGCCTTGGCATTCGGGAACGGATCGGTCCAGACACAGTGCCTCGAACAGGTCGAGGGAGAGGTCAAAGCGCTCCGCTTCTTCGGCGTCGATGTTCAGGCCGATGCGATGATGGGCCGCGAACCGCGCGAGGTCCGCCAGACAGGGGCCCAGCTCGGCCAGCACGCGGGAGCGCTGCGAGCGGACGTAACGCGGATGCAGAGCGGACAACTTGACCGAAATGCCGGGGCGAGCGATCGGGTCGTCTCCGGTGGCAGCGGCACCGATTGCGCCAATTGCGTGGCGGTAGTCCTGAAGGTAGCCCGCGGCGGCAGCGGCAGTGACGGCGCCCTCCCCCAACATGTCGTAGGAATAGCGGAAACCGCGCGTTTCGAGGCGACGGGCACGGGCAATCGCGGCCTCGATGTTCTCGCCGAGCACGAAATGCTCGCCCATCAGCCGCATGGCAAGATCGAGCGCCCGTCGAATGACAGGCTGGCCGCCGCGCGAGATGATCGCGCTGAGACCGCGCGCAAGGCTGGTCTCGCTGGTGGTGGCGGTCAGAGCGCCGGTGACCAGTAAGCCCCAAGAGGCGGCATTGACGAACAGTGACGGGCTGCGGCCCAGATGCGAGCGCCAGTCGCCGGCGCCGACTCGATCGCGGATCAAGGCATCACGGGTCGCGGCGTCCGGGATGCGAAGCAGCGCTTCGGCCAAGCACATCAAGGCGACGCCTTCGGCGCTTGAGAGCGCGTACTCGCGCATCAGCGCCTCCACAGGACCCCTGGTGCCCCGAGAGCGCAGGGCGCCGACCAGTCTCGAGGCGAGCTCCACAATCGCGTCCTCGTCATCTGGCCCTAACGCGGTCTCGCGAAGCAGCGCCGCGACGGCGAGCAGTTCGGGCCTAGCCGAAGCCTCGGTGATCGCTAGGCGGAACGGTGTCGTGCCGGTTCGCTCTTCGCCAACGTCGGAGCTGACTTGGTTCATCACTCAAGCTTACATGATGGGACGCGGCTTGGTCGAAGCGGCTAGCGGATGTTCGAGCCCGAGTGGACCTGGTAAGTTGCGCGCTCGACCCGGGTGGGGTGACGTCACAACGAAAACCCGCTAGGAGAGCCGAGCGACGGTTCAACACAGGCGGCCAATCGGCATACCGCCAGCAACGCATGCGTGGTGCCGACCTTGCGGCTTGATAAAGTTCCGGCCCATCTCCGTCGGCGCGACCTTTGTCTGCTGTCGCGGTCTCGGGGGCCGGAGACCAGAACCTGGGAGTGATCAACCTTTCGGTTTCCGCCGTTTTCGAGGCTGCGAGCGGCCGCCCTGTCGCTCAGGCCGGCGCCATCATTCTGGGGACATTTATTCTTGAGGATGCGGCGACGGTGCTGGCCGGCATGCAGGTGCAGGATGGCCGCCTGATTTGGCCGCTGGCACTCGCCGCGTTATACACAGGTGTCATTCTTGGAGACATGGGCCTCTACGGCCTCGGCAAACTGGCGGCTCTTTGGCCTCTGTTGATGCGGATCATCCGACCGGATCGCCGAGCCAAAGGCAGAGAGTGGCTGAAAGGGCGCGTTTTTCGTGTCGTGTTCGTCAGTCGCTTCCTACCGGGTGCGCGGCTCCCGACCTATACGACCTGCGGGTTTTTTTCGGCAGGCTTCCTGCGTTTTTCGGCGGCTGCCGCGTTGGCGACGCTGATTTGGACGACAGCCCTCTTCGGCATCTCGCTCCGTGTCGGAGAATGGCTCATCAACCATCTCGGCGCGTGGCGCTGGTTCGGCGCCTTCGTCTTCATCGGGTTGATCGTCATCGCCGGCCGGTTGATTGCTGGATTGCAGAAAGTATCAACGTGAGCGACGTAATCTCGTCCAAGTCCTCGTCCGATACCACCCGGGTCACGTCACCCTTCGAGTTCTGGCCCGGTTGGATTTTTTACGCCCCGGTGGTTCTCTACTGGATTTATCTCGGGATACGATTTCGTAGTCTCAGCCTCGCCACAGCAGCAAACCCGACCATTACGAGTGGCGGATTATGCGGCGAGAGCAAGTCGTCGATCCTCGATCAGATCGGACGCGATCAGCGAATTTGGGTTGCCGAGTTCGTCAAGGTCGTCACGGGAAGGGACGATGCGACAATGGCACTCGAGCGCATGCGCGAGAGGAACATCGGCTTTCCAGTTGTCGCCAAGCCCGACGTCGGCTGTCATGGAAACGGCGTCAGGTTGGTGACCGACTTGAGCGCCCTCCAAAGGGTTCTGACCGACTACCCAGCGGGCGTTGATCTTCTCCTTCAGGAGTTCGTTCCGTTCGAGGGTGAGGCCGGCGTCTTCTACGTCAGGTTACCCGGTTTGGCACCGCAAATCACGTCGCTGACGCTGAAACAGGCTCCTTGCGTGAGAGGCGACGGCCGATCAACGCTTCGTGAACTCATACAGGCCGATGAGCGGGCGAGTATTCTTGCGCGGCTGTTCTACCCTCGGTTGCGCGACCAACTGGATGATGTTGTGCCTGCCGGTCGTCTGGTCCGCCTAGTCTTCACCGGCAACCACTGCAAAGGCTCTGTCTTCAAAGACGGCCGAAGCGAGATCACGTCCAGCCTGACCACACGCATCGACGAAATCTGTGGCTCGATGCCGCAATTCTACTTCGGTCGCGTCGATCTCCGGTTCAATGACATTGCCGCACTTCGACGGGGCGATAATTTTCGCATCATCGAAGTCAACGGAGTAGGTTCCGAAGCTACCCACATTTGGGATCCACAAACTAGTCTGGTTGATGCCTATCGCGCCCAGTTCGGACATTATAAAATGGCTTTCACCATCGGTGACCAGATGCGCCGCGCCGGCTACAGGCCAACGACCCTGCTCGACCTCTTGAAATTATGGCGCCGCCAAACCCGTTTGATGGCGTCTTATCCTCGAAACGACTGAAGGTTCGCGACATCAATCCGCGTCGGCAAGGCCGGCGTTGCCGAAGATGAACTCGCCGACCTCATTTTCCAGGCTCTGAGCAGGCGAAGTCCGGGCGATCAGGCTGCCGGCCTTGAGACGCGACGCCGCGCTGCCAGGTTCCACCCCGACGACCGCCAAGCCGGAGAAGCCTCCACCTTGTATCGTCAGGCCCGTGTCGGCCGGAACTTGCACCCGACGCGCCATGGTGAACCTCACGTTCGCAAGGAAGGTCCTGCGGTCGAGGTCGATGGATGTTACTTCGCCCACCTTAACACCCGCGACCTCGACGGCGGAGCCGACCACCAATCCCGCACTCGACGAGAAGGCGGCCGCAAAGTCGTCTGTCGCTCCGGTTTGCGAGCCGGTCTTGATCGCAGCAAAAGTCAGAAACCCGGCAGCGGCCGATACGACAGCCGCACTGGCCACATAGGAGCCACGACCATGACGAGCCACCACCACCACCTCATTTCAGATTAAGTGTGATAGCCCGAAATCGGCTAGAAAGGGAAACGGCCAACAACAGGTGGAGATAGGGAATGACGCCGCCGCAGGCTCTCGGCATCGCCGCCATCCAGGGCGCCACCGAACTGTTCCCGGTCAGCAGCCTGGGACACGCCGTAATCGTGCCATGGTTGTTTGGCTGGCGGTTCGATCAGCAATCGTCGGAACTCCTGCCGTTCCTCGTCATGCTGCATGCGGGCACCGCGGTCGCACTGCTCGCCTACTTTTGGCGTGATTGGTGGGATTTGGCGACCAGCATACTTGGGCTTGGAACACCCAAAATGATCTCGTCCAGCCGGCGCTTGGCGTGGTTGATCGTTGTGGCGACGATTCCCGCTGTCGTGATTGGTGGTCTGCTGGAGCACACCTTGCGGCGTATCTTTGTGAGCCCGGCCTTGGTAGCGGCCTTGCTCATCGGTAACGGCCTCATGCTGGTGGCAGGAGATCGCCTTCGATCCCGACAACCGGCTTGCTCACAAGGCAAGCTGCTTACGACGATGACGGCACGTGATGCCCTTGCGATCGGATGTTGGCAATGTCTGGCGCTACTTCCGGGGTTATCGCGGTCAGGTGCCACAATGGTGGGAGGATTGCTTCGAGGAATTGATCATGCGGACTCCGCGCATTTCTCCTTTCTAATTGCCTTTCCTGTTATCTGTGCAGCAAGCGTCCTCGAGATACCAAAACTTCTTCGAGTTTCGCCGCAATCGGGGGTCGTCGGGTTGGCCGAGGTGAGCGCCATACTGGCCGGCGTGGTCGCCTTCAGCAGCACAGCGTTCCTGATGCGATACTTCCAGCGACATGACCAACAAGCTTTGAGGCCGTTTGCGATTTACTGTGTCGTAGCTGGAGGTCTCTGTCTCGCATACGCGCAGACGGTCGTCAGATTCTGACGTCCGGCTTTTTACCGATGGGCCATTCGGCTCGCGAACCCCACCAAATCCCTCACTGGAAGCACCCTAGCGCATGTCAGATGACCGGAAAGATGACGTTGGAGTAGCGAACACCGTTCCTGAGAAGCATGTCTTCATTGCTACACCATGCTACGGCGGCATGGTAACACAGACCTATATGCAATCCGTGCTCGCGCTTGTCACGGAATTCCCGACGTCGCGCATTCTGTTCTCCATTGCAATGCTCGGACAAGACGCGCTCATCACGAGAAGCCGCAACACCCTCGTCGCACAGTTCCTTCGAAGCAGAGCCACAGACATGTTGTTCATCGATGCGGACATCGGGTTCACGCCACCAGACGTCCTGCGTCTTGTGCAAGCAAACAAGGATGTCATTGGAGGACTTTATCCTCTTCGTGCTCAGCGATGGACAGAGCAGTCGATGTCACGACTGCGTTCTGGTGAGCCGCTCTGCACGGCGCCGCTGGATTATGTTGGTGAGCCTGTGGGCCACCCGGATAGAAACGGTCTCGTCCGCGCAAACTTTGCCGGCACAGGTTTCCTACTGATTTCCCGTACAGCCCTGACCAGACTCACAGAGCATTATCCCGAGACCCGATGCCGCCACTCACACGTCGCCACCGACGAGACGTCTCGCGAGATCTTCGCTTTGTTTGACTGCCTGATCGAGCCGGGAACACTGAATTATCTGTCGGAGGATTACGCCTTTTGCTCTCGCTGGCGTGCTATCGGAGGCGAGATTTGGTTAGATACGCAAGCAAAGTTAACCCACTGCGGAATGAGCGAGTTCGCCGGCAATCCCGGGTGCCGATGGATCCAACCCGCCGAGCCTATGGTCTCACGCTGAAGCCATTTGGCACGCAGCGTCTACTCTACGACCAGTCCTGGCCACCCAGCCTTTCCCG
>CAXTSH010000035.1:0-35305 GCA_964246925.1 uncultured Acetobacteraceae bacterium | reverse complement strand
TATGCATCGCCGCTACCGTCGCGTTCTGGCTCACGCAATGAGTCCTGAGCCTAATCTTTTGAAGGTGGCGCCACAGCACGGTCGCAACGCTGCAGCGTGCGCCCTTACCCCGAAGCTCTCATCGCCACGACCTCACCCGCCGTTCGCCGGGGTTGTCCGCAGAAGGTGGCCCAGTCGGCCATCAGCCTGCGGCGTTTCTCGAACAGATCGCCGCGCCGGTAAGCAGCCTCGACCTTGTCGCGAACGGTATGAGCGAGGGCCGCCTCGGCGACCTCGCGGGCGTAACCCGTTGTCTCAGCCGCCCAGTCACGGAATGTTGACCGGAAGCCATGAACGGTGATGTCGGCGTATCCAAGGCGGCGGAGCCCCATTGCGAGCGCCATCTGAGAAAGACCTGTCCCGGCCTTTGCGCCAGGAAATACAAACGACGCCGCCGAAACTCGAATGGGCAAAAGAGCCTCCACAATTTCGACGGCCCGATCTGGCAGCGGGACCCGATGCTCAATACCTGCCTTCATTCGCTCG
This sequence comes from uncultured Acetobacteraceae bacterium, assembly GCA_964246925.1. Classification (GTDB taxonomy): domain Bacteria; phylum Pseudomonadota; class Alphaproteobacteria; order Acetobacterales; family Acetobacteraceae; genus CAXTPV01. The sequence goes on along the minus strand of CAXTSH010000035.1, from coordinate 34,780 downwards.
CCGGGAATGATCCATGTCTTGGCGTCGATGTCGATCTCCGACCAGCGGGCGCCAATGGTCTCGCCGGTTCGGGCGGCGGTCAGGATGGTGAACTCAAGCGCTTGGGCCGTGACTGCCTGAGCCGCCCCCAGCCGGCCCATCAAGTCGCCAATGTCGGCCCAGCGCATCGCGGCATGATGTTCCACGCGGGCCAGCTTGCTTCGCTTGGGCAGCAGGTTCTCTAGGTGCCCGCGCCAGCGTGCCGGGTTCTCGCCAGTTCGCCAGCCACGAGCCTTGGCGTAATCCAGGACGCTCTCCATTCGTCCGCGTAGCCGGGACGCAGTCTCAGGCTTCTCCTGCCAGAGGCCGTCCAGCACGCCCATGACCATGCCGGTGTCGACCAGGGATACGGGCCTGGTGCCGAACTTGGGATACACGTAGGTCGCCAGTGTGCTGGCCCACTGAGCCCGATGCTTCTCGTTCCTCCAGCTAGCTTCATGCGCGGCAATGTAGCGGGCGGCGACGTCCTGGAAGGTGAGGGCGGCTGCTGCCTCGGTCCGGCGAGCCAGCTTGGTCGCCTTGCGCTGCTCGATTGGGTCGATGCCTTGAAACACCAGCTTGCGAGCGGCGAGGGCGGCTTCACGCGCTTCAGCCAACGACACCAGATCGACCGGGCCGAGCCCAAGCTGGCGCTCGCGACCATTGACCTTATACCTGAGCAGCCACGAGCGATGCTCGGCGTCACGCACCTGCAGCCAGAGGCCACCGCCATCGCCGTAACGGCCTGGTTTCGTTAGCTTCCTCATCGCCAGACTGTTTAGCTTTGGCATCGACTGCACTTTCCTCCGTCGAACTGAAGGGACCTACGCGCTAGCCCACACTATGGTTGCGAACCTGGGCGGTCAAGCCCGAACGAGAGCGGACAGGCACCGTCTAGAGTCAGTCACTTAGGCGAAAACTGCGGTCTACAGCGAACGTTGACGAACGTGCGTGTTTAGGACACCCCATCCGCCAGGAGCCGGAATGACTGCGAACAACGGCATCTCGGCCCGGCCAATCACTCTGACCGGCCGCCATGTCCGGCTCGAACCGCTCTCGCACGACCATCACGACGGGTTGGTCGCTTCAGTCCGGGACGGCGAACTGTGGCGGCTCTGGTACACCTCCGCGCCGGGACCCGAAGCCATGAACGACGAGATCGCGCGCCGGCTCGCACTCTCGGCCTCCGGCTCGATGCTGCCATTCACCGTCTTCGATCACCGCGCCGGTCGGATCGCCGGAATGACGACGTACATGAACATCGATCCGCCCAACCGGCGGCTCGAAATCGGATCGACCTGGTACGCGCGCTCCCTCCAGCGAACCGCACTCAACACGGAAGCCAAGCTCCTCCTGCTGGCGCACGCTTTCGAGGAACTCGACTGCATCGCAGTGGAGTTTCGAACCCACTTCCTCAATCACCAGAGCAGGCAGGCCATCGAGCGGCTCGGCGCCAAGCTCGACGGCGTGCTCCGCTGTCACCAGCGCGCGACGGACGGCACGCTGCGCGACACCTGCGTCTACAGCATCATTGCGTCCGAATGGCCCACCATTCGCTTGCACCTTCGCTGGCAGCTCGACAAACCGCGCTGATACACTGAGGACTGCCGCCACAGATCGATCCCGCCGCCGGTCGCGTGCCTGTCGATCTCGCGCAGCTCGTCGGGCGAGATCGACAGCTTGCCCAGAGCGTCGAGCCAATCGTCGAACTGCTCGACGTTGCGCGCTCCGATCAACGCCGACGTCACCCGCTCGTTGACGCACGCGCCCTGCAGCTTTGCAATCATGTCGTTGGTGTAGAGCTTGATCTCCGCGGTGATCGCAGCATCAAGCATTCCTGCGGACTTGCCGCTGATGTAGGCAAGCGAGTTCGCAGACGTCATCGCGTCCATCAACTTTGCCGCCACGTCGGCTCATCCGAGTCGAGGGTGCATGGCCGCGCGGCCGAGAAAGTCAGCCGACGCAGCGCGCGCCGCCTCTGAACCGATGCAGGTCATTGGCAACCCGAGTAGAGCAACCTCTTCTCACGGCTCGGCCAGCATCTCGTCGAGGGTGATGGGGCAGTCGGCGGTCAGTGGCAGCGGGGCCGTTCCGTCGAGCGTGTCGGGCAGGCCGCGCAGCGCGTCGCGATGTCGAAAGGCTGCCGCATCAAGGGCGAGAACGCCTCGCGCGCCTCGCGCCGCTGATTAAGTGCCTCCGCGCGCCAGTGCGGCTCGTCGCGCGACAACGGCCAGCCCTCGGCCTTGAGGTCGTGCAGGAGTGCCTGGAACAGGTGTGACCGGCAGGCTCGCGTTTCGATCCGGCTCACGCTCTCGACTTCCTCGATGATATTGGACCAGTACGGAGCCTCGCTTAAGGCCTCACCGCCGGTGACCCGCCGCAATAGCGCGGCCTGGTGCTCGGACCAGGAGCGGATGTCGGCGTCTCTCGCCACAACGCTCCGTGACAGCCCGCAAGATCAGCCATCCCGACCGGCCGAACCGGAGGCCACCATGGCGGGGGCGCCTGACCACGGCCCCCTCAGCCAGATCACCTGGCAGGCCGACAAACCGACCTGACAGGCCGAAGACAGCCCTATCCTACGACGCGATGCGATCAAGTGAACGACGACACCTGCCGCCACAGATCGATCCCGCCGTCGGTCGCGTGCCCGTCGATCTCGCGCAGCTCGTCGGGCGAGAACGACAGCTTGCCCAGAGCGTCGAGCGAGTCGTCGAGCTGCTCGACGTTGCGCGCTCCGATCAACGCCGACGTCACCCGCTCGTCACGCAGCGTCCACGCGATCGCCATCTGCGCCAGCGTCTGCCCGCGGCGTCGCGCGACCGCATCGAGTGCCTGGACGCGTGCGATGTTCTCCTCGCTCAGCAGCTTCTGATCGAACGAGCTGCCGCGCGTCGCCCGCGCGCCCTGCGGAACGCCCTTGAGGTATTTCGCCGTCAGCATCCCCTGCGCCAGCGGCGAAAACGCGATGCAGCCCATCCCGAGTTCCGCCAACGTGTCGAGCAGCCGCTCCTCGATCCAGCGATTGAGCATCGAGTAGGACGGCTGATGGATCAGCAGCCGTATCCCTTCGGCCGCCAGCAGCGCATGCGCTCGACGCGTCAACTCCGGCGAATACGACGAGATGCCGACATAGAGTGCCTTGCCCTGGCGCACGATCTGCGCGAGCGCCCCCATCGTCTCTTCCAGCGGCGTGTCGGGCGTCGGCCGATGCGAGTAGAAGATGTCGACATACTCGAGACCCATACGCCTGAGGCTCTGGTCGAGCGACGCGATCAGATATTTGCGCGACCCGCCCACGCCATAGGGGCCCGGCCACATGTCCCAACCCGCCTTTGACGAGATCACCAGCTCGTCGCGATAGGGCCGCAGATCGCGGGCCAGCATCAGCCCGAAATTCTCCTCCGCCGATCCGTACGGCGGCCCGTAATTGTTGGCGAGGTCGAAATGCGTCACACCGCGGTCGAACGCCCGTCGTACCACTGCGCGTCCGGTCTCGAAGACGTCCGTGCCGCCGAAATTGTGCCACAGTCCGAGCGAGATCGGCGGCAGGTCGAGCCCCGACAGGCCGCAGCGCCGGAACGAACCCGCGTAGCGGCCTGAGTCCGGTAGATAGGTCATCACTGTTCTCCTTTGTCCGAGAAAATCTCGCTGGCGAGTGGCGCATGATTGAGCAGCCCGACCAGCACGATGCCGCCGACCGCGTTGCCAAGTAGCGTAGGTGCAAAGAACTTCACCAGGTAATCGCTTGTCGACGCCGCCCCCGATGCAACCCCGAACACCGCCTCCGTCGAGCCGGCGACGATATGGTTGAACCCGGCAACCGCCACCGTGTAGGTCAGAATGATCACGATGAGCGTCCTCGCACTCCCGGCCGCCGGCAGCAGCCACACCATCAGGCCGATCAGCCAGCCCGCTCCCGCCGCCCTGATCGTGGTGGTCCAGAACGGCTGGTTCATGGTGTGCACTGCAAGCGAACGCATCGCGTTCAGTGTCTCCGGCCGGAATATGCCGGCACGCGCCGACACGATCCCGAACACCAGCGTGCCCAACAGGTTCGTGGCCAGCACCACTGACCATACCCGCAGCGTGCCGAGCAGCGAGGGCAGGTCGCGGCGAGTGAGGGTCGGGATCAGAGCGGTCAGCGTCGTCTCGGTAAAAAGCTGCTGCTGTCCTAGAATGACAATCAGGAAGCCGAGCGAATACCCGAAGCTCGACACCAGCCGCTGCCACGGAGCGTCCGGCAGCGCGCCCTGGAGTTCCGCCATCATCATGAACGAAAAGCCGATCGAGGCGCCCGCCGCGAGACCCGACCAGGCCAGCCCGCTGAACGCCCGCTTCAGCTCCGCCTCGCCCTGTTCGCGAACGATCTCGTGAATGACCAGCGGTCCGAGCGAGGCGGCCTCCGCCGCCTGCCGCCGCTCGCGCGGATCGAGATGCGGCGACTCCTCGCCAGCGCTCATGGTGGTCTCCGGCTGGTCCATCGGCTGCCTCAACGCTATGACCGGCCCGCTCGTTGTAGGTGGCCCGCATGGATGCTGTCTCCGGAACCCGCATCATCGACGGCAAGGCCGCCGCCGCGCGGATCGTGGCCGAGGTCGCGGCCGGCGTGACAGAACTGCAGTCGGCGCGCGGCGTGATCGCTGGTCTTGCCGTGGTCCGTGTCGGCGAGGATCCGGCCAGTGCCGTCTACGTCCGCAACAAGCTCCGTCAGACCAAGCTCGCCGGCATGCGCTCGACGGAGCACGCACTGCCCGCCGACATCAGGCAGGACGAGCTTCTGTCGCTCGTCCGCCGCCTCAACGATGACGAGACCGTGCACGGCATCCTGGTCCAGTTGCCGCTGCCACTGCAGATCGAGAGTGCGGCCATCCTCGATGCGGTTCACCCCGACAAGGACGTCGACGGCTTCCACGTCCTTAATGCCGGCCGCCTGGCGAGCGGCCTGCCGGGCCCGGTGCCGTGCACGCCGCTCGGGTGTCTGCTGCTGCTCCGGGAGCTGCGTCCGTCGTCGGCCGGCCTGCATGCCGTCGTGCTCGGCCGGTCCAACATCGTCGGCAAGCCGATGGCCGCCCTGCTGCTGCGGGAGGATTGCACGGTCACCGTGGCGCACTCGCGGACTCGTGATCTGACCTCTCTGGTCAGGCGGGCCGACATCCTGGTCGCCGCCGTTGGCCGGCCGGAGATCGTCCGCGGCGACTGGCTCAAGCCGGGTGCGATCGTCTTCGATGTCGGCATCAACCGGATCGAGCGTGACGGCAGAACCCGCCTGGTCGGCGATGTCGCGTTCGGCGAGGCGCTCGGTGTGGCCGGCGCCATCACGCCGGTTCCTGGCGGCGTCGGTCCGATGACGGTGGCCTGCCTGCTACGCAACACCTTGACAGCGGCGAAGAAATTGTCCGCTTGAGGTCTCGCGCGGTTTCATTGTAGGCGCCCCGCCGGAGATAGCCCTAGGTGCGTTCCGCCTCTTGGGTGTATCGAGACGGCGGGCGCACCGATAGTCAAGAGGGATCGATGCCTGACTCGTCCAGCCTGCCGATACTCGCGAGTCAATCCGTCTTTCGCGGATATTTCGATCGCTTCGAGAACGGCTACGCGCGCGGCTGGGTGATGGACGTCGCTGCACCCGACGAGCCGGTCGAACTCACCGTGATGATCGACGGCGAGGAGGTGACGCGCATCGTCGCAGACGACAGCCGCGAGGACGTGCGCGCGATCCTGCAGCACCCGACTGGACGCGTCGGCTTTTCCTTCGACGTTCCGGACGCTTATCTCGACGGCGTGCCGCACCGGATCGGCTTCATGCTGCCCGACGGCACGCTCATCGCGCACATCGGCGAAGGCGGCGTCTCGGATTTGCGCGACGCGCACGATTTCAGCGGCTACCCGGCCGTCACCATCCAGGGCAACGTCGACAACTACGCGCGTGGCGCCCTGCGCGGCTGGGTACTTCGCCGTGTCGGCCGCCAGGACAAGGGTCGCGGCGGCTGTCATCTGCTTGTCACCTGCAACGGCGTGCGCATCGGGCAGACCATCGCCGACCGTTTCCGCCTCGACGTCGCGTCCGCGCTCGGGTGCGACGCCAATTGCGGGTTCGAGTTCAAGGTTCCGGTCCAATACCGCAAATCCTACCCGCAGCCGTTTCGTTTCTTCGTTATCCCAGACCAGATCGAGCTCGACAACAGCCCCTTTCTGACCAGCGTCGTTGACGATTACCTCGAAGGTCGCCTGCTCGACATCAGCGTGCGCATGGACACGCTGCACCGGGATCTGCTGCGCGACCTGACCGCGCTGCGCAAAGACGTCAGCGCGATCGTCCCTCAGGCCGGCTACAACACTGACGATTACGACCGTTGGGCACGCCAGTACTACAATCATCTGCGCGCCCGCACCGCGGCCATCCGGCACAAGGAGCGCGCCGGCGGAAAGCCGCCCGAGGAACCGTTCCTTTCGGTTCTGCTGCCGACCTACAAGCCGCTGATGTCGGACTTCGTCGCCGCCGTCGAGAGCGTGATCTATCAGACCTATCAGAACTGGGAACTGATCATCGTCGACGACGGTGGCAAGGCGCCCGAAATCTCGAGGCGGATGGACGCGTTCGCCGAAGCCGACAGTCGCATCCGTTGCATTCGCCGCCAGAAGAACGTCGGCATCGCCAAGGCCACCAACGTCGCCATCGAGGCCGCGCGCGGCGATTGGATTGTCTTCTTCGATCACGACGATGTGCTGGTCGACGTGGCGTTCGAGGTGATGATGCGCGCCGCCCGCGAGACCGGCTCACTGATGATGTACTCCGACGAGGACAAGGTCGACAGCGCCGGCTATTTCATGGAGCCGAACTTCAAGCCCGACTGGAACTACCGCTACATGCTCGGCTGCAACTACGTCTGTCACCTGCTGATCGTCAACACCAAGGTGATCCGCAAGGTTGGCGTGCTGCGCAGCGACTACGATGGCGCCCAGGACCACGACTACATCCTGCGCATCTCCGAGACCATCCCGCACGCCAAAATCCATCACGTGGCCGAAATGCTCTATCACTGGCGCAAGACGCCCAACTCGACCGCGTCGGACATCTCCAACAAGGGCTATGCCGTGCAGGCCGGTGTCAACGCCGTCACCGACCATCTCACTCGGGTCGGACGGGATGCAAAGGTCGCCGCCATCAACAATCTCACCATCTACGGTGTCGAGTTCAAGCCGGTCGGCAGGCCGCCGGTCGCGATCGTCATCCCCTTCAAGGACGAGATCGACACCACCCGCAACTGCGTCGACACCATTCTCGAGACGACCTCCTACGGCAATTACGAGATCGTGCTTGTCGACAACTGGTCGACGACACTCGAGGCCCGAGATTTCCGCGACGATGTCGACGCGATGCCGCGCGTCCGGGTCATCGTGGTCGAGGAGGACTTCAACTACTCGCGGCTGAACAACCTCGCCGTCGCCAGCACGGACGCCGAGTTCATCGTTCTGATGAACAATGACGTGTTCGTCACTGAGCCGAAATGGCTCGAACGCATGCTGGGCGAGATGTCGGATCCGGCGGTTGCTGCCGTCGGCGCCAAGCTGCTCTATCCCTCCGGTGGCGTCCAGCATGCCGGCGTCCTGGTCGGCGTGCATGGGGTCGCCGCTCACATGCATGCGGGGATACCAGCCGACGATTACGGCTTCATCGGGCGCGCGCGATTGAGCCAGGAGTTCACGGCGGTGACAGCGGCGATGATGCTCGTCAGGCGGCGCGTCTTCGACGAGGTCGGCGGGTTCGACGAGGAGAAACTCAAGGTCGCCTACAATGACGTCGACCTCTGCCTCAAGATACGTGACGCAGGCTACAAGATCGTCTGGAACGCGGAGACGGTCGCGGAGCATCACGAGAGTCTCAGCCGCGGCAGCGATCTTCGGCCCGAGCAGGAGGCCCGGTTCTTCGTCGAGCAGCAGGTGATGGTCGAACGCTGGGGCCAGAACTCCCTGTTTCGGAACGATCCGGTCTACAGCCCTTGGCTCACCCGCGACGACCGGCCCTTCTTCGACCTCGCCGACCCATCGGGCGTGCTGCCTGGTTCTGTCGCCGCCGAGTGACCGGCCGGCTCGCGCGCCGTGCTTTCCTGGCGGGCGGGCCTCTCGTCGTCCTCTCGGCGTGTGTCGCCGGTCAGAAGCCGCTGTCGGCCTACGACCGCACGGCGGTCGAGCGGGTCCAGTCCTGGCTCGACAATCTGCACGGTCTGCGCGCGCGCTTCCTGCAAACCTGGCCGGACAATGCCGTCAGCGAGGGCGTGGCACTGTTTGATCCGCCCGGACGCCTGCGTCTCGATTATGCGCCGAACGATCGCATGGTCCTGGTCGCGAATGGCGGCCACATCGTCGTCACCGATGCCGGCAATGGCAGCGTGACCCGGCTGCCGGCGCGTTCCAGCGCCTTGGGTCTCCTGCTCGACGGCCGCATCGACCTCCTCGGCGGCGGCGTCCGCGTGACCGACGTGCAGCAAAACTCTGGCCGCGTGCAACTGACGCTCGACCGCGCCGACAACCCGGGCGCTGGCCAACTCACCCTCCTGTTCGACGACAAGCTCGCGGGCGGTCTCGTGCTGACCGACCTCCAGGCGGTCGACGCCGAACGCCGCCGCACCGACTTCCGTCTCTTCGACCAGACCACCGGCGCGCCGATCCCGCCTGCCGCCTTCATCCTGCCCAGTTAACGTCAACGCAGGCGGCCAAACGGCGAACGTTTGGCCGCCAGCAAAGGAGACCCAGGTGGCCCTCACGCGTCAGGTCATTACAGCGCTCAACCGAGATGGCACCGACATGCTCGGGACCAGGAACGTCGCCATCAAGCTCGTCGATGAGAGCATCGTGTCCGGCTCGCTGCTGACGGTGGAGTCCAATCATTTCTGCATCCTCAAGTCACGCGGCGCAGTCCTGCAAGTCTACGAGACCGGCCAGTATCCGCTCGTGACGCCCGACAAACCGATCGTCGGCTCCATCGTGCAGGGATTCTTCGGCGGGGCATCGCCCTGGGTCTACGAGGTCATCTACGTCAACCGTTCGAAGCTGCTGATCCGCAGCAGCGGAATCGCCACGAGTGCCGAGATGGCGGAAGTTTCCTACCAGGCCGACTACTACATCCACGTCGACACCAAGCAGTCGGCACTCGACCTGATCACTCACCTGCCGTTCACCGGAAGCGTGATCGACACCCAGGAGATCGCAGACTACGCCGGGCCGTCCATCGAGCAGGCCATCAACCAGATTGTCCAGGTGACGAAACTCGAAAGCATCAACGAACACATCAACGAACTTCGCGAGGGCGTCAAATCGCACCTCTCGGAGTTCCTCAGAGCCTACGGCATCATGCTCAACGACCTCAAGATCCTCATACTCCCCAGGGATCAGCGCATGCGCGAACTGATCTCGTTGCAGGCGCTCGGTCTGACGCCGATCGAAGCCGTCCGCTACCACCTGGCTTTCAAGATGGCTGAGAGCCGTCTCGTGTCCGCTCCGAACGCAGCGGTCGGGCTTCCCTTCCATGTCGGTGGCCTGCAGGCAGGATCACTGCCGGGTTTCGGGCAGAGCGCCGGTGAGGTGCCGAAGTGATGGCAGGGGTCGCGGTCGAACTCTTCCATGGTTGGGGCTACAGTTTCTACAGAGTCGAAAACCGGCTCCGCGCCGACGATCTGCTCATCCGCGCCAAGCTCTCGGAGATCCTGGGAAGCATACGCGGCGTCGTGGAAGCTGCGGAGGCAGCCTACCGTTGGGAGTTTCTGCCGCCGCCGACGCGCGACCAGCCGCGACCGTCACCCGAACTGATTCGGCACGCACAGCTGCTGGAGACGATCGGGCGCGAGTTGGGCATGCTCGAAGGCCATGTCCGCGCCTTGCCGGTGCCCGAGACGGATCGAATGACGCAACGTTTTCGCCACGAGGCTGAAACCCTGGTCAAGCTCGCCGACATCGACGCGGCGATGGTCGGCCACGCGGAGTTCCTGCGCGCCCTCCTCTCCCCGGCAGACGGTCCGTGGATCATCGGGAACGTCGCCGAAGTCCGCGCCTGCACCCGATCGATCAACGACCTCATCCAGGCGCGTGCCGACCTGCTGAACGTCTGACCACCGCCTTAAAAGACGTCTCCCCAGCACCGCCGAAGTGCGACGTCGACTTCGGCCATCGTCGCCCGCACTCCGAGTGCCGCCAGGCTCGTCATGCCGTGCTCGGCGATCCCGCACGGCACGATCCGGCAAAACTCGCCGAGATCCGGCGCCACGTTCAACGCCACCCCGTGCCAGCTCACCCAGCGCGTGACCCGTACCCCGATCGCCGCGATCTTGTTCTCGGCACCGGACGCCGGATCGACGACCCAGATCCCGACCCGTCCGGGCCGCCGCTCGCCGCGAACCCCGAACGTCGCCAGCGACGCGATCAGCCAGGCTTCCAGGCCGCGGACGAAGCCGCGGACGTCGCGGGCGGGAACGCTGCCGTGCGGCCGCTTGAGGTCGAGCATCACGTAGGCCACGCGCTGGCCTGGGCCATGGTAGGTCCACTGCCCGCCACGGCCGGCCCGATGGATCGGCAGTCCAACGCCGTCGATGAGGTCCTCGTCGCGAGCCGACGTGCCTGCGGTCAGCAGGCCCGGATGCTCCAGCAGCCAGCAGCACTCGTCACCGGTGTCGGCAGCGAGTGCCGCGACGTTCCGCTCCATCGTCGCGATTGCCTGGTCGTAAGGCGTCAGGCCGGCCGAGACCTGCCAGAGCGGTCCCGTCAAGCCGGTCGCGACGTCGATCATTGTCTCGTCCAGCCTCATCGGATAGAACCCGCGGCGCTGCCGACGGTGCGGTCGTGGCGGAATGGTAGACGCGCAAGCTTGAGGTGCTTGTGGGGGAAACCCTGTGGAAGTTCGAGTCTTCTCGACCGCACCAATCCGCGCTCGGTTGCGTGCCTCTCGCCGCAGGATGATTGTCTGCTTTCGCTGGAGCGGACACGATGGTGGCCATGGACGATGATTTCCGGCGCGCGGCGCTCGATTACCACCGGTTCCCGACACCCGGTAAGCTCACGATCACGCCGACCAAGCGCATGGCAACCCAGCGCGACCTGGCGCTCGCCTACTCGCCCGGGGTCGCCGCCGCCTGCGAGGAAATCCGCGCCGACCCGCAGCGGGCGCGCGACTACACGACGCGCGGCAACCTGGTCGGCGTCATCTCCAATGGGACCGCGGTTCTGGGTCTCGGCAACATCGGAGCACTCGCCGGCAAGCCGGTGATGGAGGGCAAGGCCGTCCTGTTCAAGAAGTTCGCCGACGTCGACGTCTTCGACATCGAAATCAACGAGCAGGACCCCGACAAATTCATCGAAGTGGTGGCGGCACTCGAGCCGACCTTCGGCGCGATCAATCTCGAGGACATCAAGGCGCCGGAGTGCTTCGTCATCGAGGTCGCACTCCGCCGGCGCATGCGTATCCCCGTCTTTCACGACGACCAGCATGGCACCGCGATCGTGTGTGCCGCCGCGGTGCGCAACGGGCTGCTCTTGCAAGGAAAATCCCTCTCCGACATCCGGCTGGTCACATCCGGCGCCGGCGCCGCGGCGATCGCGTGCGTCGACCTCTTGGTCCACATGGGGTTGCGGGTCGAGAACGTCACGCTGACCGACATCAAGGGCGTCGTCCATGCGGGCCGCGATCCTGACATGGCGCCGAACATGGCACGCTATGCCAGGCGGACCGACGCGCGCGCGTTGCCCGACGTGCTGGGTGGTGCCGACATCTTCCTGGGGCTGTCGGCACCCGGCGTGCTGAAGGCGGAGTGGCTGGCGCTGCTGGCCGAGAGACCGATCATCCTCGCACTCGCCAACCCGGAGCCGGAAATCAACCCGGACCTGGTGCGGGCGCACCGGCCTGACGCGATCGTCGCCACCGGACGGTCGGACTACGCCAATCAGGTCAACAACGTGCTGTGCTTCCCGTTCATCTTCCGCGGCGCGCTCGACGTCGGCGCGCGCGAGATCAACGAGGCGATGAAGCTCGCCGCCGTCGAGGCGATCGCGGAGCTGGCGCGGATCGAGGCGAGCGAGGTGGTCGCGGCCGCCTATGGCGGATCGGCCCCGATGTTTGGCCGGGACTACATCATCCCCAAGCCGTTCGATCCGCGTCTGATCCTGCAGGTTGCACCCGCCGTCGCGCGCGCGGCCATGCAGAGCGGTGTCGCCGACCGCCCGATCGCCGACTTCGACGCCTACCGGCAGGATCTCGACGACATCGTCTTCAGGTCGGGCCAGGTGATGCGGCCGGTCTTCGAGCGCGCCCGGCGCAGCCGATGCCGCGTCGTCTACTCGGAGGGAGAGGACGAACGGACGTTGCGCGCGGTGCAGAGCGTGGTCGACGAGGCGATCGCGCTGCCGGTGCTGATCGGCCGGCGGGACGTCATCGAGGCCAAGCGCCAGGCCCTGGGACTGCGCTTGAGGATCGGCGAAGAGGTGGAGGTGTTCGATCCCGAGGCGGACGAGGCGTTCTTCGCACCGCTGGTCGCCTCCTATCGCAGCATGGTGGAACGGCGCGGCATGCCGCCCGAGGCCGCCGCGCGCGCGCTGTGCCGCCGGCCCACGGTGGCCGCCTCGATGCTGCTGCAGTCGGGCAAGGTCGACGCCGCCCTTGTCGGCGGTCTCGGATCATGGTGGCGGCAGATGCAGTTCGTCCTGCCCATCATTCCCCGGCTGCAGCGGGCCGACCGGGTGTATGCAATGTCCGGACTGATCCAGGGCAACGGCGTGTTGTTCTTCTGCGACACGCACCTGCTGCTCGAGCCGACCGCCGAGCAGATCTGCGAGATGACGCTGATGGCGGCCGACGAAATCCGGATGTTCGGCATCCAGCCAAGGGTGGCGCTGCTGTCGCACTCGAGCTTCGGGAGCAGCGACTCGCCGTCCGCGCGCAAGATGCGGGCGGCGCTCGCCCTGATCAGGGCGTCCCGGCCCGACTTCGAGGTGGACGGCGAGATGCGCGCCGACCAGGCGCTGAGCGAAGCGCTCCGGCTGCGCAATGCGCCCAGCTCGACATTGACGGGCACGGCCAATCTGCTGGTGATGCCGAGCCTGGAAGCGGCCAACATAAGTTTCAACCTCGTCAAGGCCGCAGCCGAAGGCCTGCAGCTCGGACCGATGCTGCTCGGAATGGCCAAGCCCATCCACGTGCTGGTGGAGAGCACGACGGCGCGCGGCATCCTCAACCTGACCGCGGTGGCCGCCCAGCAGGCGGCGCACGGCAAGCGCGCGGTCCCGCAGGCGGCGCACGCCGCTATCTGATCGCGTTCCTTGCCGGGTCGAAGCCGTCGTGGCACTCCTCTATCAAGCGATGCGCCGGTGAGGACGACCAATGATCAAACCGTTGCGGAAGGCCGTGCTCCCCGTCGCGGGCCTCGGAACCCGTTTCCTTCCAGCAACGAAAGCGATGGCCAAGGAGATGCTGCCCGTCGTCGACCGGCCCTTGATCCAGTATTCCGTCGACGAGGCGCGCGCTGCCGGGATCGAGCAATTCTGTATGGTGACCGGTCGCGGCAAGTCCGCGCTGATCGACTATTTCGATGTCGCCTTCGAGCTCGAGGCAACACTCCGCCAACGCGACAAGCGTGACGCGCTCGAGACGTTGCACCAATCGCAGATGGAGCCGGGCTCGATGGTGTCCGTCCGTCAGCAGGAGCCGCTCGGACTGGGCCACGCGATCTGGTGCGCGCGCTCGTTCATCGGCGACGAGCCGTTCGCGATCCTGCTGCCTGACGACATCGTGCTCAGCAGTACGCCATGCCTCAAGCAGTTGGCGGACATCTACGCGCAGACCGGCGGTGCGGTGGTGGCCGTCGAGGAGGTGCCGCCCGACAGGACCAATCGTTACGGAATCCTCGACATCCAGAGCGACGACGGGCGGCTCGTCGAGATCAAGGGTCTGGTCGAAAAGCCCGACCCGGAGGATGCGCCATCCAATTTGTCGATCATCGGCCGCTATGTCCTGACGGCCGACATCATCCCGCACCTGGCGCTTATGGAGCGCGGCGCTGGCGGCGAGGTCCAGTTGACCGACGCGATGGCGCGGATGATCGGACAGGTGCCCTTCCACGGGCTCCGCTACGAAGGCGACCGTTTCGACTGCGGCGACAAGATCGGCTACCTGGAGGCGCAGGTGGCGTTCGCGCTCAAGCGCGACGATCTCGGGCCCCTGGTGCGAGAGTTCCTCAAGAAGTACCGGGACGCCTGAGCGTGTCGTTCCGGCACGAACTGCCGCCTTCAAGCCTGCGGGAATACGACATCCGCGGCATCATCGGCCGCACTCTGAGCGAGGCGGACGCGGTTGCGGTCGGTCGGGGCTTCGGCACCATCGTTCGCCGTGCCGGCGGAACGCGGGTCGCCGTCGGCTACGACGGACGTCTCTCGTCGCCCTCGCTGGAGGCGGCCCTGGTCGCCGGATTGCTGGCGGCGGGTATCGAAATCATGCGTGTGGGCTGCGGGCCGACGCCGATGCTCTACTTCGCCGCGGTCACGCTCGGCGCCGATGGCGGCATCATGGTCACCGGCAGTCACAATCCGCCGGACTACAACGGCTTCAAGATGATGCTGGCCGGCAAGCCGTTCTTCGGCGAGCAGATACGCACGCTGGGACGCCTGGTGGCAGAGGGCGACGTGGAAGCCGGCGCCGGCCTCTCGCAGCCGGTCGATGTCGGCGCGGCTTACGTCGAGCGGCTGCTCGCCGATTGGGACGGCGGCGACCGGGAGCTGAGCGTCGTTTGGGACAACGGGAACGGTGCTGCGGGCCGCGTGCTCGGAAGGCTCGTCGCCGGCTTGCCCGGCCGGCACACAATCCTCAATGAAGCGATCGACGGGCGTTTTCCAGCCCACCATCCGGATCCGACGATCCCCGCCAACCTTCAGCAGTTGATCGAGGCAGTGACCGGAGCCGGTGCCGACCTCGGGATCGCGTTTGACGGCGACGCCGACCGGATCGGCGTGGTCGACGGCACCGGGACGATCCTCTGGGGCGACCAGTTGCTGGTGCTGCTGGCTCGCGACGTGCTCGCCTCCCGGCCCGGTGCGACCATCATCGCCGACGTCAAGGCGAGCCAGGTGCTGTTCGACGAGGTCGCGCGTGCCGGCGGCACGCCGCTGATGTGGCGGACGGGACATTCGCTGATCAAGTCGAAGATGGCCGACACCGGCTCGCCGCTCGCGGGCGAGATGTCGGGCCACATCTTCTTTGCCGACAAATGGTATGGGTTCGACGACGCGCTCTATGCCGCGGTCCGGCTGTTGGGGATCGTGGCGCGCAGCCGGTCGACGCTCGCGGCGTTCCGTGCCGGGCTGCCGGTGACGATGACGACGCCGGAGCTGCGCTTCGATTGTCCCGACGACCGCAAGTTCGCGGTCGTGAGCGAGGTCGCGGCGCGGCTCGCCGACAGGAAAGCCGATGTGACGGATGTCGACGGCGTGCGGGTCAACACGGAGGATGGCTGGTGGCTGCTCCGCGCGTCCAACACCCAGGCCGTGCTGGTGGCGCGTGCGGAAGCCTCCACACAGGCCGGGCTCGAAACGCTAAAGGCGGCTCTGGCCGCCGAGCTCATCGCATCGGGTGTGAGCGCCCCCGACTTCTCGGGCGCCAACGCGGGACATTAGCTCCCGCCATCATGATGTCCGCACGCGATCCCACGTCGCGGTGAGGCGCCGCGCCTCCGGCACTGCGTCCAGCAGGCTCCCGTGCCTGACCGCCAGGCTCTCGAGGCTGCGCAGGATGCCACTGATCGCGCGCAGATGGTGATCGACCGGGGGCGTGTAGCGAAGATCGCCGCCTCGGTAGGTGATCGGGTCATGCAGGAGGCCGGGCCTCTCGTTCTTGAAGGTCATCAGGTGTTCATCGTGCAGGATCGCCTCGGGATGGTCGCGCAGCAGTGCGAAGGCTGGCGCGTAGTGTTCGCTGGTGCCGCGTGCGACCTCGGCCTGACCGGCAGCGAGCACCTTGGCCCAGCCTCGAACGAATTTGCCGATCCATTGCCACGTGGAGCGCTCGGAATAATGCGCGTACGTCAGGTCGGGCTCGACCACGTAGGGCCAGACTTCGTTCTGGGCCGGCCAGCACGCCCCGTGTCCGCCGGCGCGTATGCGGGCCCCGGCGCTCTCGATGCGTGTGTTGACGATGGTCTTGAGGTTTTCGCTGCGTTCGCCTCGCCACGCAATCCGCCGCGGCACGACCAGGTCGGCGGGATCATCCGCATGGATGGCGACATAGTCGGTCAGCGCGACCTTGAACTGGCTCAGCAGGGGGCGATGCTCGCGGGCGTGGGACAGCAGGCCGTGCAGACCGCCCGACACGTGGCGGTCGTCGATGAACTCGTCGGCGTCGAGGAAAACGACCCAGTGGGCGCCCAGATCCCGGGCTGCCATAGTGAACAGCAAGGTGTTCGCGTCGGCTTCGGCGAACGACACCGACGGGTTGTGCAGGACGGTGAGCGGGACGCCCTCGCGCTCGAGCGACGCCATGATCGGCAGCGTCTCGTCGCGGCTGCCGTTGTCGAGCAGCAGATGGTGATCGACATAGGCCGCCGTGTGGCGGACGAAGGCCTCGACGATGTCCGCCTCGTCGAGGATACGCGTCGCCGCCACGATCCGCATCGAACCTCGCACGCTGCCGCTCGTTGTCCGGACATGACCATCGAGCCCCCGTTCCGCTCGCTCATAGAACCGGGGCAGTGGGTGCGCCACCCTGGGCAGCCCGGCTGGGGAATGGGCCAGGTGCAGTCGGCGGTCGGGGAGCGGGTGACGGTCAATTTCGAGGATCGAGGCAAGGTCGTGATCAACGCCCGGGTCGTGGACCTGGAGATCCTGGACCAGTAGCCGGACCTGATCTTGCGGATCGAGGTCCGAAGGCGAATGTTCGGTGGCCGATGAGCACCATGCCGATGATCGATCCGTTCGGACGGGCCATCCGCTACCTGCGGGTCTCGGTGACCGATCGCTGCGACCTCCGCTGCACCTACTGCATGCCGGAGCGGACGCGTTTCGTTCCCAAGCCTCTGGTGCTCGGCATCGAGGAATTGGAGCGGGTCTCGGTCGCCTTCATCCGGCTCGGAACGCGGCGGATCCGGGTGACGGGTGGCGAGCCGCTCGTCCGGCGCGATGCCTTGACGCTCATCCGCTCCCTCGGCGCGCGTCTGGGAGACGGCCTCGACGAGCTGACCTTGACGACCAATGGATCCCAGCTCGCCCGTTTCGCCGGAGAGTTGGAGGCGGCGGGTGTGCGGCGGATCAATGTCAGTCTCGACACGCTCGACGCCAGACGCTTTTCCGCCATTACGCGCGGAGGCAAGCTCCACGCGACCCTCGAAGGCATTCAAGCCGCGCAGCGCGCCGGCATCGACATCAGGATCAACCTGGTGGCCCTGCGTGGCGTCAACGAGGACGAGATCGATGCCATGGTCGTCTGGTGCGGCGAGCGCGGCTACGATCTGTGCTTGATCGAAACCATGCCGTTGGGCGACGTCGAAGAGGATCGAACCGACCGGTATCTGCCGCTGTCGGCGGTTCGCGAGCGGCTCGATCGGCGATGGACCCTGGTCCCGAGCGCCTACCGGACCGCCGGACCGGCGCGCTACGTCGACGTGCTCGAGACCGGAACACGGCTCGGGTTCATCACGCCGATGACGCACAACTTCTGCGAGTCGTGCAATCGCGTCCGCCTGTCCTGCACAGGCCAGCTCTATCTCTGTCTTGGACAGGAGGATTCCGCCGATCTGCGATCGGTGTTGCGCTCCGGAGCCTCGGACGAGACGCTTGACGCCGCCATTCGTGCCGCCATCGCGCGCAAGCCCAAAGGCCATGATTTCGTCATTGGCCGGCAAACCGCCGGCGTGACGGTCGCCCGCCATATGAGTGCGACGGGAGGTTGAGGGCGTTCAGCGCCCGTTAACGAAGACCCGCGATGCTGGAGCCGCCAAAACGGTTCGAGCGAGTATTCCGATGCAGGTCCCCTCCGAGTCCACCCCGCGGCCGCACGTCGTGGTCGCCGACAACGATCCCATCATCCGCGGTGTTCTGCGCTCCCTGCTGGCCCGCCTCGGCCTTGAGCTCACGGCCGTCGCCGACGGTGCGCAGGCCATCCAGGCAGCCTCTCCGGACACCAGCATGTTTCTGCTCGACCTCGACATGCCCGGCGGCGGCGGCCTCGGGGTCTGCCGCGCGTTGCGGGAGCAGGCGGACTACCGCAACATCCCGATCGCCATCCTGACCGGCTATCACGACGACGACCAGCGCCAGCGGAGCCTGTCTGCCGGTGCCACCTTGTTTCTGACCAAGCCGTTCAATCCGGCAGAATTGCTGCGTGCGCTGGCTCCCCATCTGCCGCTCGATCCGCGCGCGATGGGTGAGCTGTCGCGACTGCAGGAGATCGATCGAGGATTGCGGCTGCAGGACACCGCCTCCGCCCGCACCGCAACGCTGGTGAACTAGCCGGCAAGTAACCAACGGCAAGGGCTCTGCCCTTGACCCGCTGGGGCCGGTCGGCCCCAGACCCGACCATCTGAACCTGGTCGAAGTTGCTGCAGGTGGTTCCGTGGGTTCGAAGGGTAAGCCTCCAGTGATGGCCCTTGCTCGACGTTTGTCGCGCAGCGCGTAACTGCTTTTGGGGCTGCTCACTCGACGATAGCGTCGCAAGTCTCTCCAACTGACCCGAGCGAAATCTCCAGCGGCCGTCGATGGCTGGCCCGACGATATTTACGAGGTAGTGCCCTCTTTTCCATCTCGCTTCCGTGGCGGAGACGTGACTCACGGTAACTCGGTGATCAGGGAGTATACTCCCAGCCGAGGCTGGCAGCTCGCTCAGCATATCCGGTGCGAGCCTTCGGCCGGCCATGACTCGCGATATAGCAACGAAGACCGGGTGGAGGTGCCGCGGCCAGCGCCGACCATCTGTTCTCTCCCAGGCAGGATCCATGATCACTGCGCCCTGGTCACTTAGTTTCCTGATCTCTTATCACGAGACCGGCTTGAAGGTCAGGGACTGAGCAGTGCCTGAGGAGGCTTGGACAAGGCGTCGTGTCCGCCGGGTGGAGGCGAGTACACCGGCGTGGTCGGCTGACCGCACCCAGCGAGGATCAGAACCACGGCGAAGACGGCACGCGACATCGGACGTTCCTGGACGGTGTGGTTCGAGCGCCGACCGGGATCGACCGCGCGGGGAGCATACAGCCTTCTCATGCGCGGTCACCCATCCGCTGACGGGTCGCCGAAGATGTCGGTCAGTCTGGTCGTGAACTGGCCCGGCTGCAGCGGCTTGGGTTGACCAGTCGCGGGCGCCCAGCCCGTCATCATGGCCAGGCGCAACTCCATCGGCACCAACCCCTCCTCCGCACGCAGTGCGGCCAGCGCCATCGGCAGCAAGGCACGCGGCGGCGGCCGCCGCTCGCGGAGCCGGACCGCGTTCGTCTCGCCCGCCGCCTGCAGGTCGCGCAGCAGGTCGAGCGGCTCGGCATAGGCCAGCCTGACGCGCTCGACGTCCACCACCGGCAGCGCGAAGCCGGCACGCTGCAGCAGGCCCGCGCAGTCGCGCAGTTCGGGGAAGGGGGACACACGGGGCGACGCACCGCCCAGCAGAGCCTCTTCCGCCTCCAGCAGCGCGCGACGCAGCGGGCCAAGCGTGTCGAGCACGGGAATGCTTGCGAGCAGCAATCCGTCGGGGCGCAAGGACCGCCGCAACTGTATCAGCACACCCGGCAGGTCGTTGGCCCAGTGCAGCGAAACGCTCGCGATCACGAGGTCGAAGCTGCCGTCGGCAAAGGGGATGCTCTCCTCGTCGGCGGCGACCGACGGTGCTCCGGCCCGCGACGCCATCGCCGGCGAGAGGTCCATGCTCACCGTCGGAATGCCGCGGGCGGCAAGCAGTGGGGCGACAAACCCTCTGCCACCGAGATCGAGCGCACTGCTGAACGAGCGGGTGACGTCGTCCAGCCTGTCGAGCAATCGCCCCGCGACCTCCCCGAGAATCGGCGCGACCCGATCGACCCGTCCTGCTGCCCGATCGCGATGCGCCCGGACGGCCGCTCGGTCGAAAGGTGCTTGCTCGCTCACCCGCTGGATGTGCTCGGCAATTGCCGCGCTGCCAGGGATCGTGCTATATGTTTCGGTATCATGATGAAATCGGTTGCCATCCTGCATCGCACCGGCCGGGGCATCCTGGACCTCGTCCTGCCGGCACACTGTCCGACGTGCGACGAGATCGTGGCACGGAACGGCGAGCTGTGCGCGGGCTGCTTCTGTCAGGCAAGCTTCGTCATTGATCCCAGCTGCATCCGATGTGCGGTCCCGTTCGTGAGCGACGGCTACGCGGGGCCCACGCGTTGCTGCCCATCCTGTTCGGCAGAGCCGCCGGTCTGGGACCGGGCGCGCGCCGCCTTCCTATATGACGCGTTCTCGCGACGATTGATCCTGCCGCTCAAATACGCCGATCGGACGGAGAATGCGGCTGTCCTGGGCGCGCACATGGCGCGCGCCGGTGCGGAACTGCTGGCGGAGGCCGATCTGGTCGTGCCGGTGCCGCTGCATCGCGCTCGCCTGCGTGCGCGGCGCTATAATCAGGCCGTGCTGCTGGCGAGGGCTGCGATCCGCCAACGCAAGGCCGCGCCGAAGCTGCTGCCGGACGGTCTCGTTCGGCACCGCTCGACCGCTCCGCTGGCGGCCCGCTCCGCCGGTGACCGGCGCCGGGAGCTTCGCGGCGCCATTGCCATCCACCCGCGTTCGCGCGGAGCGTTTGCCGGGGCGAGGGTCGTTCTGGTCGACGACGTGCTCACGACGGGGTCGACCGCGACCGAGTGCACGGTCGCGTTGCGGGATGCGGGGGCAGCGTCGGTCGCATTGCTCGTTGCCGCCCGCACCGCGCCGCCACGCTTCGGCACCGGGCACTTGTCTTGCGTGCCGGTCGATCGAACTCTACCCGGTGGATGAGCGTGAGACCGAGAGCGAGTCTGAATGTCCAGTGTCGAAATCTATACCCAGCCCGGCTGCCCCTACTGCGCGCGGGCGATGAAGTTGTTGGCCGGCAAAGGGGTCTCCGTTCGCGAGATCGATGCGCGGCATGGAACCGAGGCCCGTCGAGAAGCCGAGCGCCGATCGGGTGGCCGCACGAGCATGCCGCAAATCTTCGTCGATGGGCGGCATGTGGGCGGATGCGATGACCTGGTGGCGCTCGATCGCAGGGGCGAACTCGACGGAATGCTGCGGACTGCCTGAAGCCGGATGATCTGCTATCGCCTGCGTTGCGGTTCGGGCCACGATTTCGAGGGGTGGTTCAAAACCGGTGCGGACTTCGACCGGCAGTCCAGCGAGGGCCTGGTCGCCTGTCCGACCTGCAGCAGCACGGCGATCGCACGGGCACTGATGGCGCCGGCCGTGGTGGGCAGCGGCAAGCATCGGCGCCGTTCCCAGCCAACCGGACCCGAGATCGAGGGCGAGGTGATCCCGCCGTCCAGGCCGCTGGCGGCAGACGCGGGTGGCGACATCCCCGCCGCCCTGCGCGCGCTCCTCAGCCGGGTTCGCGAAGAGGTCGAGCGCACGTGTGACAATGTCGGCGGCGACTTCGCCGACCAGGCCATCAGGATGCATCGGGGCGAGCTGGACCGACGGGGCATCTACGGCGAGACCACGGAGGTGGAACGCGAAATCCTCGCCGACGAAGGTGTCGAGGTGGCTCGCATCCCTTGGATCAAGCGGGCCGACAGTTGAGGACGGGATGTCTCGCCATCATCGGTTCCCTGCTCGCCGTCGATGCGTCCGCTCAGACGCCTCGTTCTCCGGCCGGCCGGTGGCTGACGCAGGATCGGGGTGGCGTGATCGACATCGCGGCCTGCGGAGACGCCCTCTGCGGCCGCATCGTCGGAATGAAGTACACCGGCGCGATGCCGACCGATTACTGGCATCGGCCCCAGTGCGGCCTTGGCTTGCTGTACGACCTCAAGCCGGGCGAGAGCGCGTGGAACGGTCGTGTGCTCGATCCGACCAGCGGCAAGATGTACGCGGCCAGGGTCAGCGTGCCCGACCCCGGCACCCTGAAGTTGCGTGGCTATATCGGCCTCGAGCTGTTCGGGGGAACCGTGACCTGGACCAGATATGAGGGCGGCCCGATCGGGCCTGCCTGCCAAATGAGCCGCTGAGGCGCTCAGGCCACCCGTGTTGTCGGTTTCGGCAGCTTGGGCGTATGGACGCGCATGGACACTGTCCGGCCTCCCCGCCGAATCGTGATGAAGTTCGGTGGCACGTCCGTCGCCGACCTTCATCGCATCCGGACGGTGGCGGCACGGATCGCCGAGCAGGTGGCGCGCGGTGATCAGGTGGCCGTCGTGGTCTCGGCGATGTCCGGGGTAACGAACGAGCTCGTCGGATGGTGCGAGCAATTGGCCGCGCTGCATGACGCGCGCGAGTACGATGCCGTGGTCGCAACCGGGGAGCAGGTGACCGCAGGGCTGCTCGCCATCGCGCTGCAGGAGCGTGGCATCGACGCCCGGTCGTGGCTCGGCTGGCAGCTCCCGATACGGACCGACGACCAGCATGGCAGGGCGAGGATCATCGGCATCGAGCCCTCGCCGCTGCTCCACGCGATGGAGGCGGGACAGGTCGCGGTCCTGGCTGGCTTCCAGGGACTCGGGTCGGACGGACGGGTGACGACGCTCGGGCGTGGCGGATCGGACACGTCGGCGGTCGCACTGGCGGCCGCTGTCGGGGCCGACCGATGCGACATCTACACCGACGTCGACGGGGTCTACACGACCGACCCGCGGATCGTTTCCAAGGCACGCAAGCTCGACAAGATCGCGTATGAGGAGATGCTGGAGCTCGCGTCGGTCGGGGCCAAAGTGCTCCAGACGCGCAGCGTCGAGCTGGCGATGAAGGAGCGGGTCCGAATTCAGGTCCTGTCAAGCTTCGCATCGTCAGGTGACGAGATCAGCGGCACGTTGGTGGTGGACGAGGACGAGATCATGGAAAAGGAGATCGTCGCCGGCATCACCTACTCGCGTGACGAGGCGAAGGTGACGGTGCGGCACGTGCCGGATCGGCCAGGCATCGCGGCCGCCGTGTTCGGCCCGCTCGCCGAAGCCAACGTCAATGTCGACATGATCGTGCAGAGCACCGGAGCGGACGGATTGACCGACATGACGTTCACCGTCGGTAGCGCTGATTTGGCGCGCACGACCGTCATCCTCCAGGCCGAGCGTGCGGAAATCCGTTACGGGGAGCTGTTGACCGACCCCGATGTGGCCAAGATCAGCGTCGTCGGCGTCGGCATGCGCAGCCATGCCGGGGTGGCAAGCACGATGTTCCGCACGCTGTCGGACAAGTCGATCAACATCCAGGTCATCTCGACCAGCGAGATCAAGGTCAGTGTTCTGGTCGGAGTGGAGTATACCGAGCTTGCGGTGCGCGCCCTGCACGCCGCCTATGGGCTGGATCAGCGGTGATGCCGATGGATATGCAGATCGCCTCCGCGCCGGAGCTCGGACCCGACCTCCTGGCGGCCCGGGCACGGCTGGACCGGCTCTGGGAGCGCGGCACGCGCTTTCTCGGCACGCGCACCGCGATCATGGGCGGGGCGATGAGCTGGGTGTCCGACCGGCACCTGGTCGCCGCGATCAGCAACGCGGGCGGTTTCGGGGTCATCGCGTGCGGGTCGATGCCGCCGGACCGTCTCGCGGCCGAGATCCAGGGCACCCAGGCGCTGACGGCAAAACCGTTCGGCGTCAACCTGATCACCATGCACCCTCAACTGGCCGACCTGGTCCGCGTCTGCCTGGAGGCTCGGGTTGGTCACATCGTGCTGGCCGGAGGCATACCGCCCGGTTCTGCGGTCCGGGCGGTCAAGGATGGGGGTGCCAGGCTGGTGTCGTTCGCACCGGCGCTGGTGTTGGCCAAAAGGCTGGTGCGGTCCGGTGTGGACGCGCTTATTATCGAGGGGTCGGAGGCGGGCGGCCATATCGGACCGGTGTCGCTGACCGTGTTGGCACAGGAGATCCTGCCGTATGTGAGCGAGGTGCCGATCTTCGCGGCCGGCGGAATTGGTCGCGGCGACGCCATACTCGGGATGCTGGAGATGGGGGCGGCTGGAGCGCAGCTCGGGACACGCTTCGCAGCGTCGAGCGAGAGCATCGCGCATCCGGCGTTCAAGGCAGCGTTCGTTCGCGCCAATGCGCGCGACGCGTTGCCGACCGTGCAGCTCGACGATCGTTTCCCGGTCATTCCCGTGCGCGGGCTGGTCAACAACGGCACCGCCATCTTCCGACGTCACCAGCTCGAGGTGATCCGGCGGTTCATTGAGGGCGAGGTGACAAAAGAGGCGGCGCAACTCGAGATCGAGCATTTCTGGGCCGGTGCGCTGCGTCGCGCGGTGATCGATGGCGACATCGAGAACGGCTCGATGATGGCTGGCCAGTCGGTCGGAATGGTCAAGAGCATCCAGCCGACCGCGGAGATCATCGCCGAACTCGTCGAGCAGGCCGTCAACGCGATCGCCCTGCGCGGAGCCGCCCTCTGAGGAGGTCCTCGCTGGTGGTCGCCGGCCTCCTTCTGGGTGCGGCGGGACAGACCGGATCGGGATTGGCTCCCGGAGCCGCATCCGGCGCCGGGACCGGGCTCGCACCCGGCGCGGGCGGTCTCCCGCCGCCGCCGCCTCCGGTGGTGACGCAGCCGCCTCCGGTGGCGCTCTCGGCGCCGCTCCTGCTGACGCCCGGCGTGGCGCCCGTTGGCCTGGGACCGCCGTTGGTGCCGGTTCTGCCGCGACAAGCGACCAAGCCTCATCACTGATGCGGATCGGGGTCGGCGGTGGTGCGCTCGGTCTGGCGCTGCTCTGGGCAACCGGAGCAGGCGCTTCGGCCGAGGCTGGTATTCACCTGACCTACACGATCTATGCGCTCGGCTTTCGGGCGATGGTGATGGAGGCGAAGGTCGATTTTGACGGCGACCGCTATCAGGTCGCGATGTCCGATCACACGGTCGGCTTCGTGAGTGCGTTCGTGACCAACCACGTCGCCAGCGAGGCGGTCGGCACGCTGACCGGCGACGTTCTGCACCCGCTGCATTTCCAGAGTGCCGGCTACTCCCGTGGAGCCGATCGGCGGACGGTCATCGACTATGAAGGTGACCGGCCGGAGGTGAGCGTGCTGTCCCCGGTGGAGGCCAGGCGCGACAAGGTTCCTGCGGCCGACACGGTGGGCAGCGTCGACAGCCTCAGCGCGGTGGCCGGACTGCTCCAGAAGATCGCCGTGTCCGGTCATTGCGACAGCACGCTGCGCATTTTCGACGGAGCGCGGCTGACCGAGATCGTGGCGAAAACTGCCGGCCAGGTCATGCTGCCGAAGGTTGCTCGATCACCCTACGCCGGGGCTGCCCTGCAATGCGACTTCACGACACAGGAGCTCGCAGGGTTCCTGCACGACGACAACTACGCCAAGAGTCACGAACCCCAGCACGGCACCGCCTGGGTGGCGCCCGTCGTGCTCGGCAGCCCGCCGGTGCCGATCCGGGTGCAGTTCACGACCACCGAGCACGGACCCGTGTCGATCTATCTGCAAAGCGCCGCACGTCAGGGAGCATAGGCGCTGCCCATCAGTCGCAGGCGGATCGGATGCATCTCGTCGTTCGGGTCCAGCCGGTAAAGGGCGGTCGCCTCGTTGGTGGCAACGCCGCGTAGCGAGCGGAGACGGGCGAAAACCATGCGGTCGGCCGACATGGCTTTGGGGTCGCCCGGCAGCGGGGTGGTCCAGGCGACGATGGCGTCGCGGCAGCGTTCCCTGTCGATCATCAGGGTGTTGGGGTCGATGAAGCCGCCCATGCGCTGAGCAAACAACCCCCGATCGGGGCCGACCGATTCCCATTCGTCGATCGCGACAGGGCGGCCGGTCTCGTGGTGGACGAACCAGCGCCGGCTGAAGGCATAATCGGCGTCGTTGTCGGCGAGAGCGCGGCGCAGACGAAACAGGTGATCGGGCGCCCAGGCATTGTCGTCGTCGAGATAGGCGACGCAGCAGGCATTGGCGAGATGGGTGAGCACGGTTCGCATCGTGCCGCCGTCGCGTGCCGGCGATAGGCCACCGTGGCGGACGGAGGTGGAGTAGCCAGGATAGAGGACCTGGACGGCACAGTGTGCCGGGATGTCGCTGCAGGTCTGCTCGATCAGTGCCAGGTCCGGAGCGGAAGCTGAGCCCGAACGGTCGAGGCCGACCAGAACCTGGATGCGACCGGGAAAGTTCTGGTTGAACACCGAGCGGAGCGAATCGGCGAGCGAGGGGCGCAACACGCTCGGGATCACCACGGCGGTGTCGAAAGGCACTTGGAGCGATTGGCTGGGAGAGTGAAACGATCGAAGGAAGCCGCTCATCCACACTCCCGCTGACTTAATTCGACACCAGGATTGAACGCTCGTGGTTTGACAGTCATCGGGCCTTGAAGCTACCGCGGAAGCGCATGGAACGTGTCGCGATCGTCCTGGCCGCCGGACTCGGGACGAGAATGAAATCCTCGTTGCCAAAAGTGATGCATCCGCTTGCCGGAAGGCCGATGCTGGCGCACCTGCTCGAGAACGCGTCGTCGGTCTTCGACCGCATCGTCATCGTGATCGGCCATGAGATGGAACAGGTGGCTGCTCTGACAGCACCTCACGCTGTGGTTGTCCAGAGAGAGCGTCGCGGAACCGCGCACGCCGCCTTGCAGGCGCGCGCGCT
Organism: uncultured Acetobacteraceae bacterium; assembly: GCA_964246925.1. GTDB lineage: Bacteria > Pseudomonadota > Alphaproteobacteria > Acetobacterales > Acetobacteraceae > CAXTPV01. The sequence continues at coordinate 8,036 of CAXTSH010000035.1, read as the reverse complement.
GTTCGGGGATGGCGAGGTCGCGATCCTGTATGGCGACAATCCGCTGATCAGACCGGAGACGATGCGGCGGTTGCTCACGCACCGTCGCGAGCATCGAGCCGGTCTCGCTCTGCTGGCGATGCGGCCGGAAAATCCGACCGGATACGGACGGGTCATCGAGGTCGAAGGACGGGTGCTGCAAGTCGTCGAGCATAGCGAAGCCAACGACGAGGAACGCGCGGTCGGCCTCTGCAATGCCGGCGTGATGGCCGCCGAGGCGCGAGCGCTCGAAGGCTGGCTTTCGCGGATCGACGACGCGAACGCGAAGCAAGAATTCTACCTGACGGATGCGGTCGGGTTGGCAAACCGGGACGGGGTGCCGGTGGTGGCGCTCGAGGCGCCGGCTGACGAATTGCGCGGGATCAACTCGCGTTCGGAATTGGCCGAGGCGGAGGCGATCCTCCAGCGCATGCTGAGGCAGGACGCCATGGACGCGGGCGTCACCATGACGGCGCCCGAGACGGTGTTCCTGTCGGCTGATACCGCATTGGAGGCTGACGTGACGATCGAGCCGCACGTGGTGTTCGGGCCGGGTGTTCGGGTCGCGTCGGGCGCGCGCATCAGGGCGTTCAGCCATCTCGAAGGCTGCCGGATCCAGGAACGTGCGATCATCGGGCCGTACGCGCGATTGCGGCCTGGCACGATTGTCGAGGAGGACGCGCACGTCGGCAATTTCGTCGAACTGAAGGCGGCGACTTTGGGGATTGGTGCCAAGGCCAACCACCTTACCTATCTAGGCGATGCGTCCGTGGGCGCGGGCAGCAACGTCGGTGCCGGCACAATCACCTGCAACTATGACGGGTTCGACAAGCATCGGACGGTGATCGGGGCCAAAGTCTTCGTCGGATCGGACGCGGTGCTCGTGGCACCGGTCACGATTGGCGACGGGGCGCTGATCGCCGCCGGCAGCGTGATCACAAACGACGTGGCAGCGGACGCGATGGCATTCGGTCGGGCGCGCCAGGTCGACAAGTCGGACGGGGCGGCAACGTTCCGCAAAAGCAAGGGCAAATAGGACATGTGCGGGATCGTCGGCGTCATCGGGCTGAAGCCTGCGTCTCCGCTGCTGCTCGAGGCACTGCGCCGACTTGAATACCGGGGTTACGACAGTGCCGGCATCGCGACGCTGGTCGGCGGCCACATCGAGCGCCGGCGGGCAGAGGGCAAGCTGAACAACCTGGCGGCGTCGCTCCAAACGTCGCCGTTGGCCGGCGTGACCGGGATCGGTCACACGCGATGGGCGACACATGGGGCGCCGACCGAGGGAAACGCGCACCCGCACGGGACCGAGCGCGTCTCGATCGTGCATAACGGGATCATCGAGAACCATGCCGAGCTCCGAGCCGAGCTCGAGAGCGAAGGGCAGGAGTTCAGCACCGAGACCGACACCGAAACGGTGGCCCAACTCGTCGACCTGCATCTCAAGCGCGGGATGGAACCGGTGGCAGCGGCTCGCGCGGCGATCGGGCGGCTCGAAGGGGCGTATGCACTGGCGATGCTCTTCGCCGGCCACCCGGAGCTGATGGTGGGTGCCCAGTCCGGAGCGCCGCTGGCCGTTGGGTTCGGGGACGACGAGATGTTTCTGGGCTCCGACAGCATCGCGCTGGGGCCGTTGACGAGGCGTCTGGCCTACCTGCGCGATGGGGACTGGACGGTGCTGAGCCGGAACGCGGCGCAGATCTTCGACGCGTCGGGGGCGCAGGTCAGCCGGGAGATCAGGCTGACGGCGATGTCGTCCGCCACCATCGGCAAGGACGGCTATCGACATTTCATGGAGAAGGAGCTGCACGAGCATCCGCTGGTGATCGGGCAGACTTTGCGCCGCATGATTGATCCGGCGACGCGCGAAGTCTCGCTGCCGGCGCTGCCATTTGATCTCGCTTCGGTGCCGCGGGCGACGATCACCGCGTGCGGTTCGGCCTTCTATGCCGGACTGGTCGGACGCTATTGGCTCGAGGCGGTGGCGCGGTTGCCGACGGACGCTGATGTCGCCAGCGAATTTCGTTATCGCGCGCCTCCGTTGCCGGCCGGCGGCGTCGGCATTCTGATCAGTCAGTCGGGCGAGACGGCTGATACGCTGGCGGCACTGCGCGGATTGCGGGCGGCGGGACAGTCGGTGCTGTCGGTGGTTAACGTGCCGGAAAGCACGATGGCGCGGGAAAGTGACGCGGTGCTCGAGACGCTGGCGGGGCCGGAAATGGCGGTCGCGAGTACCAAGGCTTTCACGGCACAGCTGGCGACGCTCGCTTGCCTTGCGATCGGGACCGCGCGATTGCGCGGCGCGATTGATGTGGCCGAAGGGCGGCGACTGGCCGCAGCCTTGCTCGATCTGCCGGGGCGGGCTTCGGAGGTCCTGGCGCTGGCGGCCGAGATGGACGAGGTGGTCGCGATGCTCGCCGAGGCGCGCGACGTGCTGTTCCTGGGCCGCGGCGCCTGTTTTCCGGTGGCGCTCGAGGGCGCTCTGAAGCTCAAGGAGATCAGCTACATCCACGCCGAGGGATATGCGGCAGGCGAGATGAAGCATGGACCGATCGCGCTGATCGACCGGTCGGTCCCGATCGTGGCGGTGGCACCGTCGGGCGGCAGGCTGTTCGAGAAGACGGCGTCGAACCTGCAGGAAGCGGTCGCGCGGGGCGGCCAACTGGTGGCGATTACCGATGCACGTGGGGCGGAGCGGCTACGGGCGATCGCGCGGCATCTGATCGTGTTGCCTGAAGTCGATCCGTTTGCCGCACCCATCCTGCACGCGATCCCGGTGCAGATGCTGGCCTATCAGGTCGCGGTGGCCAAGGGGACCGACGTGGATCAGCCGCGCAATCTCGCCAAGTCGGTCACGGTCGAATAGCGGCTGATCAATAGATCACTACGCTGCGGATGCTCTCGCCGGTCGTCATCAGCGTGAATGCCTCGTTGATGCGTTCGAGAGGCAGGCGGTGGGTGATCAGCTCGTCGATCCTGATCCGGCCTTCCATGTACATGTCGACGATGCGCGGCACGTCGGTTCGCCCCCTGGCGCCGCCAAACGCGGTTCCAATCCAGCGCCGGCCGGTGACCAACTGGAACGGCCTGGTCGCTATCTCCTGACCGGACGCGGCGACGCCGATGATGGTGGCGATGCCCCAGCCGCGGTGGGCGCATTCAAGCGCCTGACGCATCAGCGTCGTGTTGCCGACACACTCGAACGTGTAGTCGGCGCCGCCGCCGGTGAGTTCGACGAGATGCGACACTAGGTCGCCCTCGACCTCTCCAGGATTGACGAAGTCGGTCAGTCCGAAGCGGCGTGCCATCGCCTCGCGTTTCGGGTTCGTGTCCACTCCGATGATGCGTCCGGCGCCGACCATGCGCGCGCCCTGGATCACGTTCAGCCCGATGCCGCCCAGACCGAACACCACCACCGTGCTGCCGGGCTCGACGCGTGCGGTGAACAGGACGGCGCCGACGCCGGTGGTCACGCCGCAGCCGATGTAGCAGGCGACATCGAATGGTGCGTCCGGCCTGATCCTGGCGAGCGCAATCTCGGGCAAAATCGTGTGATTGGCGAATGTCGAGCAGCCCATGTAGTGCAGGATCGGCTTGCCGCGGTGCGAGAAGCGCGAGGTGCCGTCCGGCATGAGACCTTTGCCCTGGGTGCTCCTGATCCGGACGCAGAGATTGGTCTTGGGGTTGAGGCAGTATTCGCAGTCCCGGCATTCGGGGGTGTAGAGCGGAATGACATGGTCGCCGGGCTTGAGCGACACGACGCCGGGTCCGACCTCGACGACGACGCCCGCACCCTCGTGGCCGAGGATGGCGGGGAACAGGCCCTCCGGATCGGCGCCCGAGAGGGTGTATTTGTCGGTGTGGCAAATTCCGGTGGCGCGGAGCTCGACCATCACCTCGCCCGCGCGCGGGCCCTCGACCTGGACGGTGTCGACGACCAGGTCCTTGCCGGCCTCGAAGGCGATTGCCGCGCGCGTGTCCATCCGGTCCTCCGCTTTATCATCGATGACAATCGGGCTAGACGGATCGCGGCCTTTGCACAATCCGGGAGATCGCGATGACGATGCCGATGTCGCTGCTGGCCTGGTCGGCGTTCCTTGGGCTGCTCCACGCGGTCGGGACCGGGATGGGTGCGACCACCCAACACGGGTTCGGGTATGCGTCGTCGCCGCGCGACGAGCAGAAGCCGTTGACGCCTGGACGGGAGCGCAACAATCGGGCGTTCGCCAACTTCATGCAGACGTTTCCGATCTTCGCGGCGGCGGTGCTGGTCTCGCATGCGGCCCTGCGCGACCACGGTGTGGCAAGCTGGGGTTCGCAGTTCTACTTCTGGGCACGGGTAGTCTATGTGCCACTCTATATTACGGGATCGAAGTATAGAACTGGGATTTGGGCTGTTTCTATTTTAGGTCTAGTTCTCATTTTCTTGTCGATTGCTTAAGTCGTAGCTAACGCCGCCGGTGTCGCCGACCATGTGCAACGCCATGCCGCCGGCTCCCTTCAGGGCGGCGACGGTTTCGGGCAGGATGTCGGCAGATCGAGGCGGTAGGGGAACGTGCCGGTCGGAGACGGAAGCGGCTGGAACGGGCTGCCCTTGAAATCGCGGCCTGCTTGGAGTTCGGGATCGGCGTCGAAGGATGACAAAACTGCGAAGCCTGCCTGAGCGGGCGGTGCAGGTGCCGCTGCGGGCGTTTCGCGGCGGCGGCTGGCACGAGGCGACGAGGGCGGTTGCCGAAGAGACCGCAGTCGCGCTGACGTTCAATCGCGTCACCCATGCGGTGATGATGGCGACACCGGCGGATCTGGAAGATTTCGCGGTCGGATTCAGCCTGTCGGAGGAGATCGTGGCAGCGGCCGGCGAGATCGAGGAGTTGGTGCTGGTGCCGGCCGAGGGCGACGCGCTGGAGTGCCGGATGTGGATCGGGGCGGAGCGCATGGCGGCACTTGAGCGCCGGCGGCGACGGATCGCGGGTGCGACGGGATGCGGGATGTGCGGGCTCGAATCACTGGCCGAAGCCTTGCGTTCAGTGCCGGCGGTGCCTGAGGGGATGATGTTCTCGGCGGCCGAGGTGGTGGCGGCGGTCGCATCGCTCGAGCCGGCGCAAGCGTTGGGGCACGCGACGCGGGCGGTGCACGCGGCGGGATACTGGACGCGAGACGGGGGCCTGCTCGCGTTGCGCGAGGATGTCGGGCGGCATAACGCGCTTGATAAGCTTGGCGGCTGGCTGGCGCGGTCAGGGCGGCGCGCGGCGGACGGGATCGTCGTGCTCACGAGCCGTCTGTCGGTGGAGCTGGTGCAGAAGGCGGCCCGGATGGGAGCGCCGCTGGTGGCGGGGGTGTCAGCGCCGACGGCGCTGGCGTTGCGAACCGCGGAGGCGGCTGGGATGACGTTGGTCGGTGTCGCCCGGCCGGACGGCTTCGAGCTGTTCACGCGTCCTGGACGGCTGGGGCCGGCAGACATCGTCTGACACGAAAATCTGGTCCGGTCCGGTTGCAAGGAACACTCGATCGGTAACGGGCGGCGATGGCGGGAACGATACCAGTGTCTTCAGGTAGATGGGCCGACTTGAAATTCGTGGTGGTCGGGCGGGACTTCGGCGGTCAGGTGCGGAGCGTCGTGAGCGACTTTTCGAAAAAGATGCTGGTGGCGATCGCGCTGGGTGTGAGGGCGGTGTAGGGGGCGAAGGGCGCACAGCGCTCGAAGCCGTGTCTGGCATAGAGGCGGATGGCCTGGTGTTGTTGTACACCCGTCTCAAGGCGGAGCGTGCTTGCGCGAGCGCGTGCCGCGGTTTCCAGTCTTGCGAGCAGGGCGGACCCGATCCCTCGGCCGCGCGCTTGCGGACGGACGAACATGCGCTTGAGTTCGGCGAAGTCGGCCAGGAAAGCGACGCCGCCGCAGCCGACGGCGTTGCCGTCGGAGCGAGCGACAAAGAAGAGAACGTCAGGCTGGAACAGCGCCTCGATGTCGACGCCGTGCCGTTGCTCGTCCGAGTAGTGCGCCGAGAGTTCGGTTTCGAGCTCGTCGACGAGCGAGCGCACGTCCTGCGTAGGACCTGAGACTTGTTCGATCACGATCACCGGCACTTGAAATTCGAGGTCTGAATGATGGTTTCCAAAGGCTAGCCTTTGGTGGGGTGCGGGGCGGAGCCCCGGTTCTCGTCAAGAATTTGCCTCGCGATTGGGAGCCGGGCCTGGTCGACGCGGGCGGCGACGAGTGTGCCGCCCAGGCGGACTCCCTCGGCGTAATGTTCGGCATCCTCCTCGGAATGGCCGGCATGGATCAGTGCCCCGACCAGACCGCCGCCGGCGCCCCCGAAGGCAGCACCGATGCCGGCTCCGGTCAGCGTCGAGACCAGCCAGCCGGCAGCGACGACCAGACCCAGGCCCGGTATCGCGAGCGTGCCAAGCCCGGCCAGCAGGCCCAGACCGCCGCCGACGATGGTGCCGACACTGGCACCGGCGCCGATCTCGGCCGCTGTTGTGTCGGCCTGCACATCGAAGGGAGTGCTGGTCGGCTCGTTAACGGCAGGGTCGTAGGCAGAGCCGAGCCGCGAGTGGTGGTTGCCGTGATGTGAGACTATGCTGATGTGCTCGTGGTCGAAGCCGGCGGCTTCGAGCGCCTGGACGGCGGCCACGGCCGCGCTGTGGTTCTCGTACAGGCGCGTCAAGATTTGGTTCGCCATGGTTCGATCCCGTCGGTTGAAGCGCCGGGTCATCGTGTTGGGCGCATGCCCAAGCCCGGAAGTGGTAAGCAGATCATGAGGTGGTCCAAACCTGGAACGGCCGGGTTCCGGGTTCGTCAAGTGTCCAGGCGGTTGAGGCCGGCGTGAAGAGCGCTGTGCTGCAAGGGGTCGACGGCACCGCTGCGATCGAAAATCTGCGCGGCTTCGGCTGAGCGGTTCTCGTCGGCGCGCGCGGTGACGACCGCACCGCCGCGCCGGATGCCTTCGGCGTAGATTTCGGCGTCGGCCTGGCTGACGCCGGCGCAGATGAGCGCACCGACGAGGCCGCCGGTGCCGACGCCGACGGCTGCGCCGACGCCGGCGCCGGTCAGAGTCGTGACCAGCCAGCCCGCTGCGACGACCGGACCGAAGCCGGGAATGATGATCGCACCCATGCCGGTCAGCAGCCCGACGCCACCTCCGATCACGGTTCCGACCGCGGCGCCGGCGGCGGTGCCGGTGACGACGTCGTCGGCCGGGACGACGGAGTGGCCGGTTTCGAGACTGGCCGGCGAGGTCTGAACGCCATCGTGCGCCACGATGCTGACGTGATCGTGGCCGAAGCCGGCGGCTTCAAGCGCCTGGACGGCGGCGACGGCCTCGCTGCGGTCGTTGTAGAAACGCGTCAGCGTGTGCGTGGCCATCATGATTGGGAGCCTCCGGCATGTTATCGGCTGACGGATGCCCAATCCCGATCGACCATACCGGCCTATCCCGGGATCACTGCGTCAAGGCATGATCCGTGCTGCGAGACGAGCAGATGTGGCTGCCCTTCACGCGCTTGTCGAGCGCGCCTATCGCGGCGAGAGCGCGCGGCGCGGTTGGACCCATGAAGCGGATCTGTTGCAGGGCCAAAGGACGAGCGAGGAGGAGCTTACGAAGCTTGTCGGCGGCGAAGACGATTGTTTGCTCCTCCTCGAGGACGAAGGGGAAGTTGTTGGATGCGTGCACGTGGGCAGGAAGCCGCGGGGTTTGGGCTATCTCGGTCTCCTGAGCGTCGATCCCGAACGCCAGGGAGACGGCCTCGGCAAGCGGCTGATGGCGACTGCTGAACGAGAGGCGACCAGACGCTTCGGTGCCGAGAGGATGGAACTGACGGTTCTGCCGCAGCGTGTGGAACTCATCGCCTACTATCAACGACGCGGATACGAGCTGACGGGTGAGCGGCGCCCGTTTCCGATCGCGTTGATGCCACCGTTCGAGCTGTTGGTGCTGGAGAGACGGCTCGATTTCCTGACGGCGGGTCTGGGGCCGCCGGCCCCAGCGGGTCCAGGGGGGCGCCCTGGCCTTGCTTAG
>CAXTSH010000034.1:29374-35583 GCA_964246925.1 uncultured Acetobacteraceae bacterium | reverse complement strand
CCGAGTGTCTGCCAAGCAATGCGGATTGACTGGGCAATAGGAGAACCAGCCGCGAGGCGGTCGAGTGGGCATTCTCGATGCCGTCGGAGCTCAAGGGCATGCGACTGATGCTGGCGGCCAGCCAGTCAATCGCTTTTACCTTTGGCGCTTGTGCCCATAGCCGAGCCTGCGTCCAGGGATCCTCACCCAGACGCGCAAGCATCGAGAGGATTGTCAGTCCCGAACCGTTGAGTTCAATGCCGACGTCCGAGTAGAGGAACTCGTTTAAATTCGAGTTCCGTATCGCGAAGAGATCGACTTGAGACATGATGTTCCCCTGCCTGAGACGGCACCGTGCCGATCGTATTCGGCGCTTGCGGGCGAGTAATCTTCAAGGAATCCGGATCACCAACCGTAGCCGGGCCAACCATAGTGCTGGTGGAGCTGCTTTTCGTAGGACCGATCGATTCTGTCGAGGGGACTCCAGGGCGGGCTGTTTCTCACTTGGTCTCGACTGACATCAAGCCGGATCTGACGATCAAGCCATCTGATGTCGTTAATGGCGTGGGGGGACAGAAGCACGCGTTTGCCGCCCCACCAGTTCTTAGTGTCAATGATGAGGTAGCGAATGCCCCAATCCCCGCTGTCGATCAGAAAGTTCTCGACATGACCGATGCCACCGTCGGTGGCGTGAACATGATACCCAGTAACGATGGCAATGCTTCGTAGGTGCGGATCCCCCCCATCGAGGAGAGGATCACTGGGTGCCGCTTTTCGCAGCGTTTCACCAAAGCGGGCCTGCAGGACGGACGGGAAACCTAGTCCACCCCCGCCCATGATGCCCGTGTCCCATCGTGGGTCCCACCCATAATACCCGTATAGACTACTCTCAAGCTGTCGCGAAACCGGTTGATCGATGGCGATGCCAGGGCTTGCCTTGATTTGCGCCTTATTCAGGTCTAGCCGCATCGACCTCTGGTCTGGATCCGAGGATTGAATCGCCGAGGGGTGAATTAGGACTTTACGTCCTGTCAGCCACGACCCGACGTCGACGACGAGCCAACGCATCCTCCATGTGGCATCGTCGAACAGGAGGTCGGTGACTTTGCCAATAATTCCATCACTGACTTCGAGAACGCATCCTCTCAACGTCGACGTGACTTGCAGCATGGCATCGCTCCTGAACGACTTTTGATCGACTTCCAAAGATGGGGACAAAGGTCCTGACACGCGAGGCACGGAATCTACTTAGGTCTCGTTCACGACTTCTGTCTCCCGGACGACGGCGGACCTTCCTGACTTTCTGAGTATTTTCCGAGCCTATCAGCGCGACACCTTGATGACCAACATTATGAAAACGCGCTCGGTTGATCGCAAGCCGGCTCAGCCATCGTGACAAGCATTGCCCGGCTCTGAAAGACATATGATGCTTTTCCCGGTCAGCTTTCTCTTTCCGATCCTCGCATTCGGCGTAGTGGTCCTGTTCGCCCTCTTCCTGTTAAGCGCGACCGTGAAGATCCTCCGCGAATACGAGCGTGCGGTTGTCTTCACCTTGGGACGGTTCCAGAGGGTGAAGGGACCGGGTCTGGTGATCCTGATCCCCTTCATCCAGGAGATGGTCAGGGTTGATCTCCGGATCCAGGTGATCGAGATCCCCAGCCAGGACGTGATCTCGCATGACAACGTCTCGATGAAGGTCGACGCTGTCCTCTATTTCAATGTCGTCAATCCCGAGCGGGCCATCATTCAGGTCCAGCATTTCCTGCCTGCGACGAACATGCTGGCTCAGACGACGCTCCGCGCCGTACTGGGGCAGCACGAGCTCGACGAGATGCTCTCCGAGCGCAAGAAACTCAGCACTGACGTGCAAAGCATCCTCGACAGCCAGACCGAAGCCTGGGGCATAAAGGTCAGCAACGTCGAGATCAGGACGGTCGAACTCACCGACAACATGGTGCGCGCCATCGCCAAGCAGGCCGAGGCGGAACGTGACCGCCGCGCCAAGATCATCCACGCGGAAGCCGAGTTCCAAGCTTCACAGACGCTGGTCAATGCGGCCAAGATCCTGTCGAGCATCCCGGCCGCCATGCAGCTGCGCTACCTGCAGACGCTGACTGAAATCGGTGCCGAACAGAACTCGACCATTGTCTTCCCGATGCCGATCGACATCATGAAGCCGTTCCTCGAAATCCTTGAGAAGGCCGGCAAGCCGGTGAGCACGAATGGTGTGATCCACGGGCTGACGGCGAAAGAAGTCCCGCTGGTGTCGTGACGATGGACGCTACCGTTCGCAATGAGTCGTCCCCGCGCCGTACTCACGCTCATCGGCTGACCGCGTGCATTTTCGACGTCGACGGAGTGCTGCTCGCATCGCCGCATGAGCGGGCGTGGCGCGAGGCCCTTGTCGGCTTTGCCGATCCCTCGCACTTCACGACCGAGACGTATCAGGCCTACGTCGCCGGCAAGCCGCGTCTCGATGGCGCTCTCGCCGCACTGCAAGCGCTCGGCATCCAGGATGCCTCGCGCCGAGCGCCTGAATATGCGGCGCGCAAGCAGCGGCGACTAGAGGAGTTGATCGCGGCCGGACACGTTGAGGCTTTTCACGATGCGCTCCGTTTCGTCACATCCGTTGCTTCTCTGAACTGGCGGATCGCGGCCGCCTCGTCGTCGAAGAACGCGAACGCGATGATGCGGCCGATAAGGCTGGCTTCCGGCAAAAGCCTGCTTGATTGCTTCACCGCCAATGTCTGCGGCCGCGATCTGCGGCACGGCAAGCCTAACCCAGAGATCTTCCTGCTCGCGTCCGCCGCGCTGGGCGCGGAGCCGATGCGTTGCCTGGTCATCGAGGACGCGTCAGCGGGCGTTGAGGCCGCCCGCGCGGGCAGGATGGCGGCACTTGGTGTGGCTCGCCTTGGCGACGCGGCCCTGCTCGAAGCGGCAAGTGCCGACCTGGTGGTCACCAGCCTCGACGACGTCGACGTGGAGCAATTGAGAACCGGCAGGCTGTGCCGACGGCCGACATGATCAAGCCCACGATGGATGCGGTGCTGCAGCCCACAAACGATCCTGCTTGGCTCCTCGACGAGGTCGGCTACGATCCGTTGCGCGAGAGCAGCCGAGAGTCGCGCTTTGCCATCAGTAACGGTTTCCTTGGCGTCCGCGGTGGACGGGCAGTCAACCGTACGGTCCGGACGGTGGTGCAGCCGCGCACTTATGTCGCAGGCCTGTTCGACACGCCAGGCACCGAGCAGCCGATGTCCGGGCTGGTCTCGGCCGCCGACTGGCTGCTGGTCTCTCTCTCCTTACCCGGCCAGCCTCTGATCCACGGGCTCGATGTCGCGACTTGGGACCGCCGGACCATTGACTTTCAGCGCGGCCTTGTCCTCAACGAATCCCATCGACAAGATGCCGACTCGCTGAGCGTGCGGGTGCATACGCTGCGGCTGGTGTCGGCGAGCGATCGCGCGATCGGCCTGCAACTCATCGAGGCACTGTTCGAGACTGGCGAGTTCAACGTCACGATGGAAGCGTCGTTCGACGGGATGGATGTCGGTCTCGTGCTCGAGCGTGTGGAGCGTGACCTGGCTGTCTGGCGCACCAGGCATTCGGGCAAGCGGCTCGCCATCGCGACCGAGCCCACGCTGCAGATCGACGGACATGAGCTTCCTCCGAACTCGGTGGGCGGACTGAAGTGGTCGTGGACGTGGCGGTCGCGGCCGGGGCAGGTCGTGCGCTTTGCGCGTCACGTCGCCATCACCCGGACCGATGCCGCGATTGATCCTGGCCCGATTGCGCGGGAAAAGCTCGCGTCAGCGCGACGCTTGGGCTGGCGCGGCGTAATGGCAGCGCACGAGCTCACCTGGGCGGATCGTTGGCGGTGCAGCGATGTCGAGATCGACGGCGATCCCGACGCACGGAAGGCGCTGCGCTTCGCCCTCTATCATCTAAACGGGGCAGCCGACCCGACGAACGAACATGTTTCGATCGGCGCACGGGCGCTGACCGGCGAGGACTATCGCGGGCACGTGTTCTGGGACACCGAGATTTTCCTGCTGCCATTCTACATCCTGACCTGGCCGGAAGCGGCGCGTGCGCTGCTGAAGTATCGGTTCCACACGCTTGATGCCGCCCGGGCGAAGGCGGCCGGGATGGGTTGGCAGGGCGCCCTTTATGCGTGGGAGTCCGCGGACACCGGCGCCGAGACTACGCCCGAACAGGCGATCGGTCCGGATCGTCAGGTCCTGAAGATCCTGTGCGGCACGCAGGAGCAGCACATCAGCGCCGACGTCGCCTATGCGGTGTGGCAATATTGGCTCGCGACCGGCGATGAAGAGTTTTTGCTCGAGGCGGGTGCCGAAATCCTCTTTGAGACCGCTCGGTTCTGGTCCAGTCGGGCCGAACTGGAAGCCGATGGTCGACGCCATATTCGCGGTGTCATCGGACCTGACGAATATCACGAGCAAATCGACGACAATGCCTACACCAATGTCATGGCTCGCTGGAACATCGGCCGCGCGCTCGATGTGGCGATGCTGTTGCGAACGCAGTGGCCGGACGCCTGGGCGCCCCTGTCGTCCCGGCTGGGCCTTAACGACCGTGAGTTCGATCAGTGGTTGACTGTCGCGAACACGCTGACGACCGGCCTCAATGATGAGACGGGGATTTACGAGCAATTCGACGGCTTCTTCAATCTCGAGCACATCGACTTGGCGATTTACGCTGGCCGTTCGGTGCCGATGGATGTCGTGCTCGGGAGGGAGCGGACGGGCAAGTCGCAGGTGATCAAGCAGGCGGATGTCGTGGCGCTCCTCGCACTCCTTCCCGCGGAATTCGCGGGCGCCAGCGGGGCAGACAATTTCCACTTCTACGAGCCGCTTTGCGGTCAGGGGAGCTCATTGAGCCCTGCCATGCATGGGATCGCCGCTGCCCGGCTGGGCGAGCCCGACATGGCGCTACGTCACTTCGAACGGACCGCTTCCATCGATCTCGCCGACACGCATGTGGCGATCGACGGTGGCGTGCACATCGCCGCGTTGGGTGGAATCTGGCTGATGGCGGTGTTCGGGTTCGCAGGCCTCTCGCTGCGTGCCGATAGTCTGGCGCTCGACCCCAAGCTCCCAGCAACCTGGCGGAGCCTTGCCTTCCCGGTTCAGTGGCGGGGACGGCATCTGAAGGTCAGCATCAGGCAACCGGCCCGGACCGTTTACGCCGCGCTGGAGAAAGGTGAGACAATGACGATTGTCGTGAGCGGGACGTTGTGCACCTTGAGTCGCGATCGACCGATTTGTATCAGCTTCTGATGAAAGCCAGCGCTCCCGTCATGATGTCAGGTGAGAGGCGCCTGATTAATCTCGGGCTCGGGTCAGCCCGTTCAGGGAGCATCGTGCCATGTTGTTGGCTGGGCTATCCCTGAAGGGCTTCGCGATAGAAGCGAGCGATGGTCGGATCGGGACCGTCGGCGACTTCCTCTTCGATGACTCTACGTGGCATGTGCGTTGGATGGTCATCAACACGGGGTCGTGGCTTACCGGACGGACGGTTCTGGTCCATCCGTCGGCGATCGGCCGGGCTGATCACAAGAGCCAGAAGTTGGTCGTTCGCCTGACGAGAGCAGAGGTGGAGAAGAGCCCCGATATCCTGCTCGACGAGCCCGCTTCGCGGCAGATCGAGTATGGTGAGCACCATTGTCCCGGATGGGATCCGGCGTGGGGTAACCCTCGCTACGTGGCCGGATTCTGGGGCGGGATAGGAATTCGCGTGTCCCGAGAACGATTGGCCGAGGAGAAATCCATGCTCAAGAGACCTCGTGGTGGCGGTCAGACTGATGACGGTGATCCTCATCTACGAAGCGTTTCGGCCATCACCGGCAACCATGTCCACTGCACGGACGGACTGGTCGGCCATGTCCAGGACGTTCTTCTCGACGATGCTGACTGGAACATCCGCGCCATCATCGTTGACACAGAGCATTGGCGGCCCGGCAAGCATCTGATGGTGCCGCCCTCCGCGATCCGAGACATCAGCTGGCCGCGTCAAGATGTCAGGCTCAACATCTCCAGCCACGAGACCAAGGAAAGTCCGACTTGGACTCCCACAGACGTGGTCGACTGAAGCTTCACATGTCTGTATCAGAAGGTCAGCATCTGGGTATGATTGATGCTTACGAGCGTTTCTGCTCATCGGAGCACCCTGCCAAGTGCCTCATTGGCGTTTAGTGATAGCCGATACCC
>CAXTSH010000034.1:26866-29274 GCA_964246925.1 uncultured Acetobacteraceae bacterium | reverse complement strand
CCGGCAGCATCACGAGCGTTCCAGGAGCAGAAAGGCCCGCACTCTGCGTTGATGCGGGCTCCTCGTGGGCCAGATCCGCCCGGGACAAGGTTGTGTCCAGCGCTGACCGGCTGATAGGTATTTTCCGAGCCTGCTTGGGCTGTGGCGCCAGCCCACATAGAAGTTGCGCCAAACATCTGGGCGGGTGGGTCACGCAGGTCACTAGTTGCCTCACCGCGTCTCTCAAACGCGGAGACTGCATGGGTGCTCGCCAAAGCCTCCGCCATCAGGGAGATCTTGCATGAAGTTCCGGCCATTACACGATCGTGTCGTCATCCGTCGCATTACGCCGCAGGAAAAGTCCGCAGGTGGAATCATCATCCCTCAAACCGCCAAGGAGAAGCCAATGAAGGGGGAGGTGATGGCGGTCGGCGCCGGGGCGCGAGACGAACAGGGCGTCGTCTTGGCGCTCGAGGTCAGTGCGGGCGATCGCGTGCTATTCGGCAAATGGTCGGGAACCGAAGTCAAGCTCGACGGCGAAGAGCTCCTCATCATGAAGGAGAGCGACTTGATGGGCGTGATCGAGGGTCCTAGCGCCCTCGTCAAAGCCGCCTGAACCAAGAGGAAAATGATATGTCAGCCAAAGATGTTCGCTTCGGCGAAGATGCACGTGGCCGCATGTTGCGCGGCGTCGACATGCTAGCCGACGCGGTAAAGGTGACGCTCGGACCCAAGGGCCGCAACGTCGTCATCGACAAGAGCTACGGTGCGCCACGCATCACCAAAGACGGGGTAGCGGTCGCTAAGGAGATTGAGCTTTCCGACAAGTTCGAGAACATGGGCGCGCAAATGGTGCGCGAGGTCGCGTCCAAGACGAATGACATCGCCGGCGACGGCACCACGTCGGCCATCGTCCTGGCCCACGCCATCGTGCGTGAAGGGGGACGGGCGGTCGCCGCAGGCATGGCGCCGATGGAGCTCAAGCGCGGCCTTGACAAGGCGGTGACGGCGCTCGTCGACGAGCTCGCCAAGCGCACGAAGAAGATCACCACGGAGGCGGAGACTGCACAGGTCGGCACCATCTCGGCCAACGGCGAAGCCGACATCGGCCGGATGATCGGACAGGCCATGCAGAAGGTCGGCAACGAGGGCGTCATCACCGTCGAGGAAGCCAAGGGTATGCTGACCGAGCTCGACGTGGTCGAAGGGATGCAGTTCGACCGCGGCTATCTCAGCCCCTACTTCATCACCAATCCCGAGAAGATGACGGTCGACCTTGATGACCCCTACATCCTGATCCACGAGAAGAAGCTGTCCAGTCTGCAAATCATGCTGCCGCTGCTCGAAGCGGTGGTCCAGTCCGGTAAGCCGTTGCTTATTGTCGCCGAGGACATCGAGGGCGAGGCGCTGGCGACGCTCGTCGTCAACAAGTTGCGTGGCGGGCTGAAGGTCGCCGCCGTCAAGGCACCAGGCTTCGGCGACCGTCGCAAGGCAATGCTCGAAGACATCGCCGTTCTGACCGGAGGCCAAGTGATCAGCGAGGATCTCGGCATCAAGCTCGAGAAGGTCACGCTTGACATGCTCGGCCGCGCAAAGCGGGTGCTAATCGAGAAGGAGAACACCACCATCATTGAAGGCGCCGGGTCCTCCGAACTCATCAAGGGCCGGTGCGAGCAAATCCGTGCCCAGGTCGAAGAGACCACGTCGGACTACGATCGTGACAAGCTGCAGGAGCGTTTAGCCAAGCTCGCCGGCGGTGTGGCGGTGATCAAGGTCGGCGGTAGCACCGAGGTCGAGGTCAAGGAGCGCAAGGACCGCGTCGACGATGCGCTGCACGCCACCCGTGCCGCCGTCGAAGAGGGGGTCGTTCCCGGCGGCGGCGTGGCACTCGCTCGCGCCAGCCTGATCCTGGCGAGCCTGCAGGCCGAGAATCCTGATCAGAGGTTCGGCATCGAGATCGTTCGCCGCGCGGTTCAAATTCCCTTGCGGCAGATTGCCGAGAACGCTGGCGAGGACGGGGCGGTGATCGGTGGCAAGGTGCTGGAAAACAGCGCCTATGGATTCGGTTTCGACGCGCAGAGCGGCGACTACAAGGACCTGATTGCCGCCGGCATCATCGATCCGACCAAGGTGGTCCGCGTAGCACTGCAGAACGCCGCATCGGTCGCGGGCCTGCTTATCACCACCGAAGCCATGGTTGCCGAACGGACGGAGAAGCGTGGGCCGTCGATGCCGCAGGGCGGCATGGGAATGGGAGACATGGACTGAAGACACCGCTTGCGGGCTCGGCGAGATAAAGCAGTCTCGCCGAGCTCAGGTGGGCAATCCACGCGCAGCCTTGACGAACGGGAAAGGACGGCTGTGATCGAGCAAGACGTCCAAGGGGCGACCAGCTCTCAGCCCGATGTTGAGCATTTTTGAGTTTAGGA
>CAXTSH010000034.1:0-26766 GCA_964246925.1 uncultured Acetobacteraceae bacterium | reverse complement strand
GTCCCCGGCGGCAGATTGCTCAGGCAGTATTTCCGCTCGCCGCCGCTTCGCCAATCGCCAACGAGCAAAACCTCTTCGCCAGGCAAATGGCCATGGCGAGGACTGCGTGATCCGTCGGCGACCCGCAAACGTACGGCCGCGAAACGAGCGGCTAGCGCCCGTTTGCTGCCTCGGCGCCAAGCGATGCGGCGCCATCGGCAGGCAGCCAGTACGTCCGCGCCGTCCTGCGCCTGCTCGCTGGGCACGGCGTGCAGGCGTGACTTTCCTCGACCCGCACGCGGGAACAGCAGTCCGACGCCGGTGGTGAACACCTTCTGCGTGCGCGGAACACCCACCGACCCAACGAGGCCGCGCGCTCAGGCCCTGGCGGCGCCGCACTGACACCATGGCCTGCATCGGCCAGGACTTCTCACCAAGCAAGAGCCAGTGGCCGTCTTCGGTGGCACGCATGGATGATGGTCAAAGGCGCGACTTGGGGAGCTGAGTATCGGTCTCGCACCTGACTATATCCACCTTGACAGAGATAGTGACTTGAGGGACGGCGCGCTAACAGGCTGCGAAACTCAGGTGCGGACATCGCGCTGATCTGATTCTCTGGTCCAGGCGGGGATCGGAGAGTTGGATGCGCGTTCTACCGATTTGGCGTGAGACCAAAAGCGTCGTCGTGGCCCATATCGGCACCGTGGCCAGCAAAGGTAAGTGACCCTCACCGCCCATGTCGAAGACTAAGGCAGCAAGCACGCAGCCCGACGGGGCAGCCGGCGGGGTGAATGGTGCAGACGCTGGCGGAGCACACGACGTCCCCTTTGCGGCCTCACGCATCGTCGTCGGGCCGGACAGCCTCACGGCCTCCCTCGGTCATCAAACGCCTCCACCGGAAGACCAGGCTCGGGCACAGCCCATGGCGGCGTGCAACATAGCTGATGGCAGACCAGGAGGAGCAGGCTCGGGAATCACCTATGGCTTCGCGCCCGGGAAGTCGGAAAGGCGTCTGCAACGACAATTGAAGTTTGGGCGTTCTCTTTGAGCCGGCAGAAGGAGGGGCGAGATGTCGCACGACCAATCGTTGGCGAGCCCTCTCCGGGCCGTGAGCCGCCGTCCTCCACCTACTGAGACCCGGGTCGGGATCGACGAGGTCCGGGTGGTCGGCATTGGCGCGTCGGCAGGGGGCCTGGAGGCCTG
Organism: uncultured Acetobacteraceae bacterium; assembly: GCA_964246925.1. Lineage (GTDB taxonomy): Bacteria > Pseudomonadota > Alphaproteobacteria > Acetobacterales > Acetobacteraceae > CAXTPV01. The sequence continues at coordinate 25,584 of CAXTSH010000034.1, read as the reverse complement.
CACCAGGTTGGTTGAAGCGCTCGACGGTAGCGAGACAGCGGCCATCATCCTGGTCCAGCATCTCGATCCCACGCACGACAGCATGATGGTGGAGCTGCTGGCGACGCATACCTCGATGACGGTGCTGCAGGCGGCCGACGGGATGCGTCTCTCGCCTGCCCATCTTTACGTCATTCCTCCGGCATCCTTCCTCTCGTTGCGCGACGGCGCGCTTGCGGTCTCCTATCCGAAGGCTCGTCGGGGTGCCCGCCTCCCGTTCGACTTCCTGCTTCATTCGCTGGCCAAAGAATATGGATCGCGGGCGGTGTGTGTGGTCCTGTCGGGAACGGGCGCGGACGGCAGTCTGGGTCTACGCTCGATCAGGCAGGCCGGCGGCCTCGTCATCGCGCAGGACCCCGACGAGGCCGCCTACGATGGGATGCCGCGCAACGCGATCGCGACGGGCGCGGTCCACTTGATCCTGCCGGTCGCGATGATTGCCGGCAGGCTAGGCGCCGGCGAGGTCGGTGGCCGGGCCGAACCAGTGGGCGCCTGTGTGAGGCACTCCCGCCCACGTGATGTGAGCGACATTGTCGAGCTGCTACGGATCAGGACCGTCTATGACTTCACCCTCTACAAGAGAGGGACCCTGCAGCGACGGGTCGAGCGACGCATGGCGTCCGCTGGGGTGGAAAGCGGAGATCTCGACCGCTACTTCGACTTGCTCGAACGTGATGCGGACGAGCGGGATCAGCTCGCAAAAGACCTGCTGATCAACGTCACCAGCTTCTTCCGCGACAGCTTTGTCTTCGCGGCGCTCAGCGAAACGGTCATCTCCGATATGGTCCGCCTGCACGCCTCCGATCAGCCTTTGCGTCTCTGGGTCGCCGGCTGCAGCACCGGAGAGGAGACGTATTCGCTGGCGATGATCTTCCAAGAGCAGATCGCGGCATCGGGTCGCCAGGTTCGCCTGCAGGCGTTCGCATCCGATGTCGATCCAGATGCGGTGGCAACCGCGAGGGAGGGCCTATATGCCGGCTCGATAGAAACGGACGTCTCGCCCGCACGGCTTGCGCGGTTTTTCACCAAGGAGGGGAGCGACTACCGGGTGTCGGCCGAACTGCGGGCGGCCATCGTGTTCACGGTGCAGAACGTGCTTGCCGACCCGCCCTTCTCCCGTCTCGATTTCGTCTCCTGCCGGAACCTGCTGATCTACCTGACCGCCGACGCCCAGGCGAAGGTCATATCCCTGTTCCATTTCGCGCTCCGCGAGGGTGGCGTTCTCCTGCTCGGCAGTGCGGAGACGATCGGCAATCCCGAGGGGCGCTTCGAGATGATCTCAAAGGCGGAACGCATCTTTCGACACACCGGTCGCAGGCAACCGGGAGACCTCGCCTTCCCGACAGGTGTCAGGGACAGCTTGGTCAGGGCGCCGAGTGGGCCAGTACTGCCGTCCAGCCGTGCGGTGGTCCTGGCCGAGCTTGGCCGGCGTCTCGTCCTAGAGATGTACGCGCCTGCCGCTATTCTCATCGATGCTCGGCTCGAGAGCCTATTCGCTTTAGGACCGATCGACGAATACCTTCGCGTGGCGCCTGGCCATCCGACGCATGATCTCCTGTCCATGGCGCGGCCCGACCTTCGAGGCAAGCTGCGCCAGGCAATCCGACAATCAACCCGTGAAAAGGGTCTGGTGACAGTTCCCGGAGGCCGAGTCGTGCGCGATGGCCGCGCCACCTTGTTTAATATTGAGGTGCGCCCGGTGGCGAGCAGCGGCGAGGAACTCAAGCTGGTCTGCTTCATTGACGTTCCCGCCAGCGCCCCCGCAGCGGAGACGACCGCGTCGCCGTTGCCTCGCGTGGCCGAACTCGAACGCGATCTGGACGCCACCAGGGCAGAGTTGCAGGTCGCGCTGCAGGATCTTGAGATGTCGACTGAAGAGCAGGAGGCCATCAACGAGGAGGCGCTCTCGGTCAACGAGGAGTATCAGTCGACCAACGAGGAGCTGCTGACGTCCAAGGAGGAGCTGCAGGCGTTGAACGAGGAGTTGACCGCTCTGAACAGCCAGATTCAAGAAACGCTTGAGCGCCAACGGACGATGGCCGACGATCTGCAGAACGTGCTGTATAGCACCGACGTCGCCACGCTCTTCCTCGACCGGGAACTCCGGATCCGTTTCTTTACGCCCGCGACTAGATCGCTGTTCAGCGTGATCCCTAGCGACGTCGGGCGCCCGCTTGCCGATCTGACCTCGCTCGCTTCCGACAATGCCCTTTCGGCCGACCTGCGGGCCGTGCTGGACGGGCTCCCGGTGGTCGAGCGCGAAGTCGAAACCCCGGACGGCGTCTGGTATAGCCGTCGCGTCCTGCCTTACCGCACGCATGGCGACGGCGTGGAGGGCATCGTGCTCACGTTCACCGATGTGACCGAACGCAAGCACATCAAGAACGCATTGGAGGCCGCCAAACAGCAAGCCGAGCAGGCGAACGTCGCGAAGTCGCGCTTCCTCGCCGTCGCAAGCCACGATCTTCGGCAACCGTTGCAGACGCTCGTTCTGCTCCAGGGCCTCCTGGAGAAGGCCATGGAAGGCGAGAAAGCACGCGACCTCCTGGCACGCCTGGACCACACGCTCGGAGCGATGTCGGGCATGCTGAACTCGCTGCTTGACATCAACCAGATCGAGGCCGGAATCATACGCGCGGAAAAGGCCGACTTCGCGATCAATGCGCTGTTGAGCCGCCTGCGCGACGAGTTCGTCTATCCCGCGCGGGCGCAGGGGCTGACCCTTCGCGTGGTCGCCTGCGGTTTGTGGATCAAAAGCGATCCGGGTCTGCTCGAGCAGATGATCCGCAACCTGCTGTCCAATGCGCTGAAATATACGCGTCGGGGCAAGGTGCTGCTAGGCTGCCGCCGACGCGGAGAGGCGCTGAGCATCGAGATCTGGGATACCGGTGTGGGCATCCCAGAAGGCGAGTTGGACGCGATCTTCAAGGAGTATCATCAGCTCGACAACCCAGCCCGGGAGCGCAGCCGAGGTCTCGGCCTCGGATTGTCGATCGTGCAAAGACTCGGTGATCTGCTTGGACATCACATCAAGGTCCGCTCGCGTCGCGGAATGGGGTCGGTGTTCGCGGTCGAGGTTCCGCTGGCGGCCGAGATCGCGCGACCCATTCCTCAAGACCGGACGAGCTTGCCCGGACCCGAGACCGCGCATCGCAGCAGGACGCTCCTCGTCGTCGAGGACGATCCTGATCTGCGGGGATTGCTCGAGCTCTTTCTGCACGATGAAAACTTCCGAGTGGTGGCAGTATCAGACGGTGTGGCCGCTCTTGCCCTGATTGCCCAGCATGAATTGCGACCCGAGCTGCTTCTGTCCGACTACAACCTGCCGAATGGTCTGACCGGACTTGACCTTGCGGAGAAGGTTCGGAGGACGCTCGGCCGAGAAATCCCCGTCATCGTGCTGACCGGTGACGTGTCGGCCGACACCTTGCGAGCCGTCGCGATCCAACGCTGCATGCGTATGAACAAGCCGGTCAAGCTCTCCGACCTCAGGAAAGCGATCGAGGAGCTTCTGGTGTCGGCCGTCTCGGACAAGACTGCACGACGGCACCCTTGCCCGACCCCGTCGGCGATTGTATCTGCGGAGGCGCCGACGATCTTCATCGTTGACGACGACATTGGCATTCGCGACGCGGCGAGCGAGCTGCTCATCGCCAACGGGCATCGCGCGGAGGCCTATGAGAGCTGTGAAGCCTTTCTCGACACTTACCAGCCCCGCCGAGATGCGTGCCTATTGATCGACGCCTACCTTCCGGGGATGAGCGGCTTGGCATTGATTGAGCAGCTCCGCGCTGCGGGAGATCTGCTTCCAGCCATCATGATCACCGGCGACAGCGACGTGCCGATGGCAGTTCACGCGATGAGGGCGGGAGCATCGGACTTCATCGAGAAGCCGGTCGGATACCAGGAGCTACTGGTCAGCATTCGGCGTGCCCTCGAACGGGCGAAAGACTCCAGCAAGCTGTCGGACTGGCGAGAGGAGGCGACGGCTCATATTTCCGGCCTCACCCCGAGACAGCGCGAGGTCATGGAGCTGGTCCTGGCCGGTCATCCGAGCAAGAACATCGCCGCCGATCTCGGCATCAGTCAACGTACTGTCGAGAACCATCGCGCGTCGATCATGAAACGAACGGGCTCGGCATCCCTGCCCGCCCTCGCCCGCCTCGCGCTTGCCGCCCACTGGACCGGCGTCGATGATCCGACCGCGAGCCAGAGCAAGACGAGACGTCGTCACAAGCAAGCCTCTACGTAATCTCCGAGACTGGTCGGGTGAACCCGATCGGTTCTTTTCTGCGTCAGACCACGCGGAGATCCTCGTCATGGCGTCGCCAAGCCCAGGATCCAGTTTCTCTCCTCAGAGCACCGCCTACCTCGTCGGCGGCGGTATCGCTTCGATGACGGCCGCCGCGTTCATGATCCGCGACGATTTTGGCGCGCCCGGATCGACAGCGCTCGATGACTTCACCGACGTGTTACAAAGTGATGTCACGGATATCCAGCAAGGGACCAGCTTCGAGGGCGTGCATCTTGGAGCCTTGGCCGGCACCGTCGACCTGACACAGCGCGGCTCAACTCGCATCGAAGTCGACGCCGACGTCTTGAGGCTTAATCCGGAGTTGAGCAGCGTAGTTCGTCGCAAGATCACGGCTCCGATCACCACCTCAACACCGTCCACAGGCGTTCGTCGGCTCTGTCGGTCCCGTCGTGATCACGAGAGCATGGCATCTGCGACCAGCTGGGGCTCATCGAGCTGAGGCCAGTGGCCGACCGACAATAGATGCATGGACGGATGTTTCAAATGAGCCTCGAAGTCTCTCGCCACACCTGTATTTGTATATCGGTCGGTCTCGCCCCAGATCAGTTTGAAAGGGATGTCCAGTCCTTGCATTTGCGGAATCCGCAGTGCGTTCCGTTCTAGCTCGCGAAAAACTGCCCAGTCATTTGCACGAAGGCCGGCCCCGCTCCTGGCTGCTGCCTGAAGTTCTGGTCAATAAGCGGAGCGAGGAAGTCGTCATAATGTCCCCTGTGCTTGCTCGACAGACTTTTCTGGAACTGCTCACGCTGGAAGTTCACGATCCAGGCAAACACTCTATAGCGAAATTGACCGCAGCGGCACCCGAGCAATCGTGAGCAACAGGAATCAGCTTGCGCAGGCCGAGATCGTCGGCGACGGCCTTCAGATCGTCGACTTGCTGTCTGAAACTGTAGCAGGGACCTGTTGGCTTGTCCGAGTGACCGAAGCCAAGAAAGTCGAATGTGACGACGCGGCGTCCGGCAGCCACGAGCAAGGGAACCAGCTGCCAGGAGCAGCGCTTGTGCATTGTCTGGCCAGACTGGCCTCGCCCCGTCAGAACGGTGCGTTTGTTCAGAGCTTCCCAAACTCTGTTGAAGTATGGTGGTGGGACGAGCTTGTCGGCCAACCTGTCTCGGTCGCGACGACCGCGCCGACCAGACGTTCGATCCCGAGACGGGCCAGGGCAGGCGCGTTGCCCGGCTTGCGTCCCAAACTCAGGAGCTCGGCATCCTTCAGGTCCGAGTCCGCCAGTCGGAGCAGGTTCGCCACGGCATGCTCCGGTCGCGGGCATCGATCGAAATCAGGATCGCTTACCATCCAGCGCAGGTTTCAATTCATCTTCTGCCCATTGCCGGTATGTGGTTGGCCCGGTGCTGGTGGACGAGCGCGCCACTACGTTGTCCATGCCTTCGTTCTTTGCTCGCATCATGTCGACGTAGCCTCGCGCGAAAGCTTCACTCATTCCGCGGCCCATTAACTGCGCCTTGAAGCCGTCAAACGGGACCTGTTGGTAGCGCACCTCGCGGCCGAGGATCTCAGAGAGGATTGCGGCGACATCATTGAACGACAGGTCCTGCGGCCCCAGCAACGGCACGTCTTCCTGGCCCGTCCATGAGCGATCCCGTAGCAGCCCAGCCGCAGCCGCGCCCATATCGCGTGTGGCAGTGTGAGGCACTTTCTTGTCTGGATCGAGCGGGCCGAACATCTGGCCATGCTTGATCGCTTCCACCTGCTGAAGCGCGTTTTCCATGAAGCCCGGCATGGCGAGACCGCGCACGGCGGCGCCGGTCTCGTTCAACAGGTCGACCATTTTGATCGATGCAGTGACCAGCCCTGCCCGGTCCTGCCATTCGGTGCCCCGCCCAAGCGCGGTGACGACGACGACGCGCGAAACGCCGTAGCGGCTGATAGCGTCGGCGGCAGGCCGGGTAAAGTTGATATAGGTGGCGTCGAGAGTCTCGGACGGGTTTGGTGGCGCAACCCAGAACACGGTCTTCGCGCCGTCGAACGCGCCATCAACCACTGCGGCGTCGCCATGCGATCCCTCAAAGACCTCAACCCGATCGCGGACCGCCTGCGGCAGCTTGCCCGCATTGCGCGCGATGACGCGGACCGCCTCGTCGGCGTGAAGCAGGTGCTGGAGGGCATGGCGCCCAATATTGCCAGTCGGCGTGGTAACGACGATCATACAAATGCTCCATTGGACGTTGAACTAGCCCGGCTTTTCGCGCGAGCAGGACGCTGTCAGTTGGCGGCCGGCCGCAACCGGTCGTAATTGCGTCGAAAGATTTCTACGGCGGCACCAACGCCCAGCCGGTCGATTTTGGCCATCGTCCACCCTCTCGCCCATGGAAAGGGCTTCCCAAGCCCTTCTGCGACCAGCTCCGCCCCGAGTCCTGGCGTGGTCGCGAGATGGATAGAGCCGTCGAGATGGATGTGGCCGAGTTCGTCCGGTCCAACATAGAAGTCGATTCCGTCGACTCGGGTTTGGTCATTGAGGTGCCAGTGCGTTGTGGCCTCGACGTCGGGCCAGGCGGCGATGGCGTATGCAACCGCTTGAACTGGTCCGCCGAGTACCGGCGGCGGCGCAAGAGGACCCTTGGCCTCGCGTGGCAGGACAGAGAGAGCTTGATCAGTCATCGTAACTTCCTTGTTCGTAGGGAGATCGGCAGCAAGCGTGCCGAACCGAGTTGAGGACGTGCGGATCACCAACGGAAGCGGGACACCTGACCGGTATGGCCATCGTTGAAGAAGCCACCTGTCGGCCCCAACGGACCCATGGTCGCAAGTCGTACCGCAATGCCGGTGGCCTTCTCGACGGTGCGCGTGCCGCTATGGCCGTTGAGGTCAGTGGCAGTGTAGCCGGGATCGGCGTCGTTGACCTGGATTCCGTCGGGGAGCAGTGCCTTTGCGAGCTTGACTGTGAGCATGTTGAGCGGGGCCTTGGACGCGCTGTTACCGGCTGCGCCAACATCCCAGATGAGGCTCACCATGTCGGTTGTGTCGGAAATCGACCCAAGACCACTGCTTATCATCACGATCCGCGGTGCAGACGACCGGCGCAGGAGCGGCAGCAGCACCTGCGTGACCCTCAGCGGCCCGAGGTTGTTGACCTCAAGCATTGCGCGCACATCATCGATCGCTTCCTTTGTGATCTGCGGCGGCGGGCTGCCGACACTGACACCGGCGTTGTTGACAAGCACGTCTAGCACGCCTGCCTCTTCTTCCAGACGTGGCGCAGCCTGCGCCACGCTTTTGCCGTCCGCGACGTCGAGCGTGATAGCACGGGCGTCTATGCCAACATCGCAGTTCGGCGGCAGCGGTTTCGCCGCGACCGGGATCGCGAGAGCCGAGCCAGACAGCAAACTTCCGTTCTCCGAGCTGGCGGGCAATTGCGAGACCGATGCCCTTGTTGGCACCGGTGATGAGCGCGGTGGCTTGCTTGGCGTGGTTACCTTCACCACCGGCATGTCGGGATGAGAAGCGGCATTTGCATTTCCGATGCTGCCAAAGACTTGCCTGATTCTACCAATTGCACCACTTCTGGTCATAGTTAGCAGGGACGAGGAGTGATGGAAGTAGAGGCGGTGCTGGCGGAACAGGCAGCATTTGGAGCCAGGCACGCAAGCTCGCCACCGGCTTCGTCCGCCGTTCCGGGCCTTATGCTCCGCTGCACTACCGAGCCGACAGCGCCCATCCCAGCGCTATTTGAGCCCGTTTTCTACGTCGTGCTGCAGGGTGCGAAGCGCCTGACCTTTGCTGGTCAGACACACGACTTCGCAACCGGAACCTGCGCCGTGGCGACGGTTGGGCTGCCCTTCATCAGCCAAGTGATCGGGGCATCTCCAGCCCGTCCCTATGTCGGCGCGGAGTTGAGGCTCGACCCCGGCGTGATCGCCGATCTGCAGCTGACTTTGCCGGATGTTGCGGCTCGCGATGTGCCAAGCTTCGCCGCGGCGCCGGCAGACGCGACTATGCTGGAGCCGTTCGGCCGCCTACTTCGCCTGCTCGCGACCCCGGCTGATGCGCCAGTGCTCGCCGGGCTGTTCGCGCGAGAGCTATGCTACCGGTTGCTTCGGGGGCCGCTGGGCGACACGCTTCGCCAAGCCGGACGGCGCGACTCACGTTTTGCCCAGGTCCGGGCTGCTGCGGACTGGATTGGCGGCAATGCGGACAAGCGTCTCAGCGTCACACGTCTCGCCGCCGAAGTCGGAATGAGCGCGACGTCCCTTCACCGTCACTTCAAGGCGGTGACCGGCTACAGCCCGCTCGCCTACCAGCGCTACTTGCGGCTGCTTGAAGCGCGCAGGCTACTCCTCTCCGGCGCAGCCCCCGTCACCAGCACGGCTTTCGCTGTTGGATATGGAAGCGCCTCCCAGTTCAGTCGCGAATACAAGCGCATGTTCGGCGAAGCTCCTGCGAGGGATGTCAGGCTCCGAGACCCACGCCTTTCGAGCCGTGTCAGAACTTTCGCAGAGTTGGACCGGCAATAGAGAGATGATTCTGCAATGAAGGCTTGGCGGGGAGCCCTTGTGGATAAAGCACGATCTCGACCGTTTAAGGACGTTGGTGCACGGACCTCGCCCCGAAACGACGGCGAGGTACCTGGTGCTAATTAGCTGCGACGAACGGAGATCGGCTTGGCGATGCGGATTATGCAGTTGAGCACGGCGGGCACCGCGGACGGACGCGGCGGAATGACGATGTCCGGTGGCGGGTCGTGCTGACGTTCTGAGGCGACTCGGTAGGCCGGGTCACCGTCGTAAGCACCGTCTGCCGTCACGCTGGGCAATGCTGCATTGGCGTCAGCGTCACACAATCGATCAGTGCCCGCAGCGCGTCGGCCGCCTCCTGGCGGATCAAGAACTCCGGTAGCAACGTGTGCACGTCGTAAGCCGAGCTGCTAATACGGAACTGGCAATCGGGCACGGCCTAAGCGGGCGGCTTCGGCCCACCATTCGAGGTCAGCGGCAAATCGGGGAAAGGCGCGTTCAAGCGCTTGGCCAGACTCGCCGGAAGGATTGCCCTCGGGGTCGAGTGCCTCGGTGATAGGGCCGACGGTCAATGTGCTGGGGATGACAGCGGTGCCCATCTCGGACAGGGTGGCGTGCCAAAGGAGGTTGGCGCGGGCGCCGCCGGCGCGGCTGGCCGAGTAGCTGGTGACGGCGGCCGGGCGCCAGAACCACTCTTCGAGGAAATAGTCGGTAAGGTTCTTCAGACCGGGCTGGACGCCCCAGTTGTACTCGCCCGCAACGATGACGAAGCCGTCGGCGGCGCGGAGTTGGCTGGCCAGACGCTCCATGTTCTCGGGCGCCTGACCTTTCGGGTGCTCCTTGTACATTCGATCCAGCATGGGCAGGCCGACCTCGCGGGCGTCGATCAGGATGGCGCTGTGCCCGCGTCCGGCTAGGCGCGCCGTCAGGTAGCGGGCGAGGCGGATGCCGGCGCGGTCGGAACGATAGGAGCCGTAGAACACAAGAAGATCGAGTGGCATGCGGCTGCTCCGATACGAGTGGGTTTGAACCATTCTGTGGCGAGGCACAACGAACGGCCGGACGCGTCATGGAGGCCGGCTTCGGCGCGCCGACCGACCGCCCGTTGTCAGTGGTCCGGATATATACCATTGGCGTCTGCTTCGATGTTGCCGTGAGTTCCGACAAGGCGGGCAGCGCCGGTCGGTCGTTCTGGGCGACAGCAAGCAATAGTGGTTTTGAGGCGTGGTTCCGCAGCCTGCCAGCACCTGGACCGCCTCGGCCTGCTCGAAGCGGATATCACCACGATGCGCGTCACCCCATCGGCGGCCACCACGGCGTGAGCGGAGAAGGGGGCGGCGCGACCTCCGCATGACCGAGCACCACCCGCCGGGTGGACCTTTCATCAGCAAAGGACTACAGGCCGCGTCGTTCGTTGAGCCGCCTGATGTTTCCTTCTGGGCCGATGCGCACATGACCCTGCAAGACCTGCGCTATCTGGTCGCTCTCGTCGATCATGGCCATTTCGGTCGCGCCGCTGAAGCGTGCGACGTCAGCCAACCGACCCTCAGCACACAGATCAAGAAGCTTGAGGACGAGCTTGGCTTGACGCTGTTTGAACGCACGAACAAGTCGGTGTGCGTGACGGCCGTCGGCTCGGAAATCGCGGGGCGGGCGCGGCAGGTCTTGACTGAGGTTGACGCCATCACCGACCTCAGCCGGCGTGTGTCCAGGCCGTTGGTCGGCAATTTCAGCCTGGGTGTGATCCCGACGCTCGGACCGTATCTCCTGCCGTGGCTTGTACCGGCGCTGAAGAAAGCCTATCCGGAGCTGAAGCTGGGGATCAGGGAGGACTTGACCGCTTCTCTTCTGGAGAGACTGGCATCGCACCGACTCGACGCCGCGCTGTTGGCATTGCCGATTTCAGATGATCGTGTTGGGACCATTCCTCTGTTTGATGAACCGTTCTGGTTTGCCGAACCCAAAGGCCCTCAAACCGTCAATGGCAAGGTCATCAAGGAGAGCGATCTGCGTGGACGGCGGTTGCTGCTGTTGACGGAAGGCCATTGTCTGCGTGAACAAGCGCTGGCGATCTGTGGCACGACCGACCGCGATTCGGATGCGGACTTCCGCGCCACCAGCCTTGAAACCATTCGTCAAATGGTTGCCACGGGCCTGGGGAGTACGTTGCTGCCGGCGATGGCGTGCACTGGCTGCCAAAGCCGCGCAGTCACGATGCGGCCGATGGAGCCTGGGATCGGGCGGCGCATCGGTATTGTCTGGCGGCGGAGTTACCGCAAGATCAGCGACCTTCATCTGTTGGCGCAGACGCTGCGCGATCATCTGCCGCAAGCTGTCACACGCGTCTGACCGGGCAGCTCACCGCAACGATAGTTGCTACCAATCGTCGCCATTTTGACAATCAATTATACAAGAGAATACGGTGCGGTAAAATTGTCATCTCGTCGAGAGTGCGCACACGCCGTCCGACGCATGCAAGAGGTCTGACAAGATCGGCGGCCAAGAAGGGGCGGGCCGGACGTCATAGGAGAGCAACATGGATGGAATGACCGACGACAAGATCTCGGGCAAATGCCCGATGGGCAGCGGGAGCTCGCGCCGGGGAAACCGCGACTGGTGGCCGGAGCAGCTGAGCCTAAACACGCTCAGCCAGCATTCCGCTCGCGCCAACCCGATGGATGACGGTTTCAACTACGCCCAGGCGTTCAGGACGCTCGATCTGAACGCCGTCATCGGGGACCTGCACGCGTTGATGACCGACTCGCAGGAGTGGTGGCCAGCCGATTTCGGTCACTATGGCGGCCTTTTCATTCGTTTGGCCTGGCACAGCGCTGGCACCTACCGCACGACCGACGGCCGCGGCGGCGCCGGCGGTGGCCAGCAACGCTTTGCGCCGCTCAATAGCTGGCCGGATAACGCCAATCTTGACAAGGCTCGCCGGCTGCTTTGGCCGATCAAGCAGAAGTATGGAAGCAAGATTTCCTGGGCCGACCTCTTCGTCCTGGTCGGCAACGTCGCCCTTGAGTCGATGGGGTTCAAGACGTTTGGCTTTGCCGGCGGGCGCCCGGATACCTGGGAACCCGAAGAGCTGTATTGGGGTCCGGAAGGGACGTGGCTGGGCGATGAGCGCTACAGCGGCGAGCGCCAGCTCGAGAGCTCGCTCGGCGCGGTGCAGATGGGTCTCATCTACGTCAATCCGGAAGGACCCAACGGCAAGCCCGATCCGCTCGGCTCGGCCCACGACATCCGCGCGACGTTTGCCCGCATGGCGATGGACGACGAAGAGACCGTCGCCCTGGTCGCTGGTGGCCACACGTTCGGCAAGACACACGGGGCCGGCGACCCATCATTCGTGGGTCCCGAGCCTGAAGGGGGCGCTCTCGAGGACCAGGGTCTGGGCTGGCGAAGCAAGCATGGGGCGGGTCACGGGGCGGACGCCATCACCGGCGGACCGGAAGTCACCTGGACGCAGACCCCAACCCAGTGGAGCAATCACTACTTCGACAATCTGTTCAAGTACGAGTGGGAGCTGACGAAAAGCCCGGCTGGCGCCTGGCAGTGGCAGGCCAAGGACGCAGAGGCCACAATCCCGGACGCGCACGATCCGTCAAAGAGGCGTCTGCCGACCATGCTGACCTCGGATCTCGCGCTGCGGGTGGATCCGGCTTACGAGAAGATTTCGCGCCGTTTCTACGAACACCCCGACCAGTTCGCGGACGCGTTCGCCCGCGCCTGGTTCAAGCTCACGCATCGCGACATGGGTCCGATCGAGCGATATCTCGGCCCACTCGTTCCCGAGGAAAGATTGCTCTGGCAGGATCCGATACCCGCGGTGGATCATCCGCTGATCGGCGAGGCTGAGATCGAGGCGCTGAAGGCCAAGATCCTCTCGACCGGGCTATCGATGTCTCAGCTTGTATCGACCGCCTGGGCGTCGGCATCGACGTATCGTGGCTCGGACAAGCGAGGCGGCGCCAACGGCGCGCGCCTCCGACTGGCGCCGCAAAAGGACTGGAAGGTGAACGATCCGTCCGATCTGGCAACCGTTCTCCAGACGCTGGAAGCGGTGCAGTCGGAGTTCAACGCGTCCGCGCCGGACGGCATGAAGGTGTCGCTCGCTGACTTGATCGTGCTCGGCGGCTGCGCGGCCATCGAGCAGGCCGCCAAGGATGCCGGAACCGACACCGAGGTGCCGTTCACCCCTGGTCGCATGGACGCCCTGCAGGAGCAGACCGACGCGGCCTCCTTCGCGCCGCTCGAACCCACCGCCGACGGTTTCCGCAATCACTATGAGGGCGAGCAGTTCATGGCGCCCGAGGAAGCGTTGGTCGACCGAGCCGAACTGCTGCGTTTGACTCCGCCGGAAATGACGGTGCTCGTCGGCGGTCTGCGGGTTCTCGGTGCGAATGCCGCCGGATCACAACACGGCGTTTTTACCAAACAGCCCGGGACGCTAACGAACGATTTCTTCATCAATCTGCTCGATATGAGCACGCAGTGGCAGCCTACGGCGTCGGAGAACGCGTATGAGGGGCGTGACCGCAAAACCGGGGAAGTGAGATGGACCGGCACGAGGGTCGATCTTATTTTCGGCTCGCACTCGCAATTACGCGCCTTCGCCGAGGTCTACGCCTGCTCGGACGCTCAGCAGAAGTTCGTTCGCGATTTCGTCGCGGCATGGAACAAGGTGATGAACGCCGATCGCTTTGACTTGAAAGCCACCGTCACGTCAGGCACCCGTGCCTAGATAGGAAGGGATTGCCTGGCGGGGCGGCACGCGCGTGCCGCCCCGGTCGGGCCTGGGTTCGAGCTGATGGATTTTTCGGGCATCACCGCACTCGTGGTCGGCGATGTCATGCTTGACCGCTTCGTCGAGGGCGAGATCGAGCGGATCTCGCCTGAGGCTCCGGTCCCGGTCCTGCGTCTTTCCTCCACCCGGGAAATGGCGGGTGGCGGCGGCAACGTTGCAAGCAACGTGGCATCACTTGGCGCTCGGGCCATCCTGATCGGTGTCGTCGGGCGGGACGAGGCGGCGGCCAGCTTGCGCCACACGCTGGCGATCGCCGGGCGGATCGATCCTGTGTTGATCCATTCCGACGAGCGTCCGACCATACGAAAGACGCGGTTCCTGGCGTCGCGTCAGCAGGTGGTCCGTGTTGACGAGGAAAACCTGGCGCCACTGTCGTCCGACGAGGAGGACGCTGTTGTCGAAGCGGTAAGCCTTCACGTCACCGGCGCTGCCGTCGTCGTGCTGTCCGACTACGGCAAGTCTACTCTGAGCTCACGGGTGATCCGGCACGTGATGAGCGCCGCGGCCGATCGAGGCATTCCCGTGTTTGTCGATCCGAAAGGTGCGGATTTCACCCGCTACGACGGAGCGGCCTGCATCACGCCCAACCAGAAGGAGCTTGCGCTGGCCAGCGGATTGCCCGTCGCCGACGAGGCGTCGACGATCGCCGCGTGCAGCGCCCTGATGGATCGGGTTCGAACTCACGCCATCCTTGCCACCCGGTCCGAGCACGGCATGATCCTGGTTCAGCGATCGGGAGAGGTGGTGAGCGTCGGGGCGCGAGCCCGCGAGGTGTTCGACGTGTCCGGCGCAGGCGACACCGTGATCGCCGCCCTTGCGGTCGCGCGCGCCTCAGGACGGACCCTGGCGCAGGCGATGCGTATCGCCAACGCCGCGGCGGGCGTCGTGGTCAGCAAGCTTGGGACCGCTGCCGCGACGATCGCCGAAGTCGTGCACGAGCTTGAGGCGGCGGATCAGGCGCCAGGCACCGACTCCGCACTTCGGTCGCTCGAGCGTGCCGTCAGCCTGGTGGCGGGTTGGAAGAAGCAGGGTCTGAGCATTGGTCTGACCAACGGCTGCTTCGACATACTCCACGCCGGCCATGTCGCCCTGCTCGCTGGAGCCAGAGCGCATTGCGACCGCCTCGTCGTCGCGTTGAATACGGATGCGAGCGTTGCCAGGCTGAAGGGTGCCACCCGGCCCATCAATACGCTCGTTCACCGCGCGTGCGTAATCGCGGCGATCCGCCATGTCGATTGCGTGGTGGCCTTCGACGAGGACACGCCGCGCGCGCTGATCGAAGCTCTGCTTCCCGATGTGCTGGTCAAAGGTGCCGACTACAGCATCGATCAGGTGGTCGGCGCCGATATCGTGCAGGCCGCCGGCGGCAAGGTGGTCCTCGCCGACCTCGTCGGCGGCCACTCGACGACCCAGATCATAGACCGTGCTGCACGGGGCGAGCCTCCATCTAGCCCTGCGCCCGGCAGGGACCTCCCGGCTGATCATAGCGCAGCAGGGTGATGTCCAGCCCGATCCGCTGAACCGAGGACGGGCGTCCCAGTGTTGCGATGCGGCTGAGGAAGCCGTCGAGCATCTCGTGGTCGACCTGACCCACACGGCCCTGCAGCGCCCATACCCGACCGCCGCTGTAGAGGACGCAAGACGCCTCGGTCACGTTCTCGGTCCAGGAGGACGGCGAGATGAGGTCGTTTTTCCGGCCGAGGAACACATTCATCATGTCGACCGCGCCCTTGTCGTCGATGAGGAGCACGTCGCCGGGCCGCAGCGCGGCCTTGACCGTCTTGGCTGCGACCTCCCAGCGAGGCTTGGTCTCGGTGCGGTAGTAGGGTGCGAGATTGACGAAGGCGGCGGCGACGATCAGGGCAGCGACCGGCAACCGCACGCGCCCGGGAAAGATCGCGACACCGATGCCGGCCAGCACCAGGAACGGCGCGGTGCCCCAGAGCACGTAGCGCGGCATGAACAGCGGCTGGACCAGCGAGATCAGGATGGTGCCGGCCGGTAGTGCCACCACGCTGACGAGGAGCAACCGCGACGACGTGCGGTCACGGCGGAGCACGGCGAAGCCCGCCAACGCGAGTGCCAGGATCGCCGGACCAAGGAGGGGAACCGGCGAATCGAACAGGCGATCGGCGATCAGGCTCGACGTGCGCAGCATGTAGAGCGCCTGGAAGGTCGTCTGCAGGTGATGCCATGAGACGGGGGGGATCCAGTCGAGCCCGCTCCTGAAGGTGCCGTGCGCCTGCAGCACCAGCAGCCACATCGCCAAGAAGCCGGGTGCAGCGAGCACGATGACCAGGGCTTGGACGATCGCCCAGCGACGGACGAAGCCGCGCGTGAGCCCGCCCGCGCGGCAGCCCTGGACCAGCACCGCCAGGTTGGCCACCAGGAACCAGGAGATCGCGACCCCCAACACCATCAAGCCGCACAGCGTTCCACCCGCATAGGCGAGCCAGCGGCCGCTCGGCATCCGCTCGTCACGGACCGGCAACGCCGCGCGTTCCGGGTTGGTCAGCAGACCGATCAGTCCCCAGAATGCCACCAGCACGAGGCAGAGCACCAGCGTGTAGGAGCGGGCCTCCTGCCCGTACTGCACCTCGATCGGAGCCGCGGCCATCAGCATGCCGGACAGCAGGCCCGCTTCGGCGCCGGCAAGCGAAGCGGCGACGATGGCCGCAAGCCCACACGAGAGGGCGCCGAACAACGCCGCCGGCAGCCGCAGCGCGCCCTCGTCGGAGCCGAACGGCAGGAAGAAGGAACTCAGCAGGAAGTAGGCGGGCAGATGATGGAAGCTCAGCGAGTCGCGAACCATCGCCATGAACGGCAGAGCGGACCGGCGCAGCGTGGTCACTTCGTCGAGCCAGAACGGCTTCGAGCCGATCCCGTGCAGCCGGGTCGCGAGGCCCGCGAGCGTGCAGAGCACGGCAGAAGCAGCCTCCGCCCGTGGCCGGCGGATCGAACCGTGGCCACCACCGGACGTTCGATCAACGTTCATCATCGCTTCCGATCCGTCGCGGGAACCATGCCAGGAGTGCCGTAGATGTCCGTCCGAGCCCCGTCGAAGGCAATCGCCCAAACCGTAACGGCTGGCAACAAAGTCTGGTGGCTGGTCACGATCGTGCCTCTACTCGCCGCCCTGGCCGCTTGCGAGGGGGCGCCCGCGGCTGAAGGCGAGGGAGCGGCTGCCGGCTATGGCTACGTGTGTCATGCCGGCTTCTATCAGTGCACCCTGCCACAGCAGGTTCCGCTTGGCAGCCGGTGCTCGTGCCCGGGTCTGGGCGCGCCGTCGTACGGTCGAGTCGGGTAGGTTCGGGCGCGCACGGCCCGCAGGTGTCACAGAAGCTTCATCGAACTGACATCGAACCTTCACGGCTTGCTCCTAGGGTCCGCCGGCCCATAGCGTCGGTCAGCTACGCCTGTCTTGCGGCAGGACTATGGCCATCGTTTCCGCGTTGCCGACGGAGGTTGCATGACATTCCTGCCCCGCCTGCTGATCCTCGGATCGGCAGCGCTGTCGATCGGCGCCACCGACGCCCGGGCACAGAACATCACCGGCGCCGGAGCGACGTTCCCGGCGCCGGTCTACACCAAGTGGGGCGCGGCCGCGAAAGGCGCGATCGGGGTTAGCTTGAACTACCAGGCGCTGGGGTCCGGTGCCGGCCAGAACCAGATCATCAAGGGCACCGTCGATTTCGGCGCGTCGGACGCTCCGATGAGCGCGGGCGCGCTCGCGGCGAACCATCTGCTCCAGTTTCCGACCGTCATGGGCGCCGTGGTTCCGATCGTGAACATTCCGGGCGTTTCGCCCAACCAGCTCAAGCTCGATGGTGACGTGCTCGCCGCCATCTTCAACGGCGACATCGTCAGTTGGAACGACCCGAAGATAGGCGCGCTCAACCCGGGAGTTCACCTGCCACGCCTCGCCATTGCCGCCGTGCATCGTGCGGACGGGTCGGGGACAACATTCGTGTTTACCTCCTACTTGGCGGCCGAGAGTGCGAAGTGGAAGTCCGACGTGGGCGCCAGCACGTCGGTAGCCTGGCCGACCGGCGCCGGTGCACGGGGCAATGACGGTGTGGCCGGGACCGTGCACAACACGCGTGGCGGGATTGGCTATGTCGAATACGCCTATGCGGCTGCCAACCGACTGACGACGGTCGAGCTCAAGAATCCGGCGGGCGCGTTTATCCCGCCGACGCTGCCGTCGTTTCAGAGTGCGGCCGCCCATGCCCAATGGACGGGGGCCAAGAACTTTGCCGTCAGCCTGATCGATCAGCCGGGTGCCGCGAGCTGGCCGATCGTATCGGCCACCTTCATTATCGTGCCGCAGGCGCCGAAGGATCCA
The DNA here is from genome assembly GCA_964246925.1 of uncultured Acetobacteraceae bacterium. Lineage (GTDB taxonomy): Bacteria > Pseudomonadota > Alphaproteobacteria > Acetobacterales > Acetobacteraceae > CAXTPV01. Next base: position 7,603 of record CAXTSH010000034.1, on the reverse strand, counting down.
GCCAGGGCGTCAGCGGTGCTGCGGTTCTTCAACTGGGCCTACCAGAGCGGCGGCGGCATCGCGACCGATCTCAAATACGTCACCCTGCCGGCCGCGGTGCAGGCGAGCGTCCGCGATGCCTGGAGCAGCCTGATCAAGGCTCCGAACGGTCAGAAGCTTTCCTTCTGACCGGACGATCCGCCCTGTCCGCAGACGGTTTGTTCGCGGCTACCGTCCGCATCGCGAGCCTTCTTGTCCTGGTGCTGCTGGGCGCGATCGTTCTCGTACTGCTGTACGGCGGGCTTCCCGCCTTCCGCCATTTCGGCCCCGCCTTCCTCGTCACCGCGGTCTGGAACCCGGTCACCGACCATTACGGCGCGCTGACGGCGATTTTCGGCACGGTGGTGACGGCGTTGCTGTCTCTGGCGATGGCGGTGCCGCTGGCCTTCGGCATCGCATTCTTCCTGACCGAGATGGCGCCTGCGTGGCTGCGCCAGCCGATCGGCACGGCGGTGGAGCTGCTGGCGGCCGTCCCCTCGATCATCTTTGGCATGTGGGGCTTCTTTGTCGTCGCACCGATCATTGCAACGACCGTCCAGCCGTTCCTGTCCGACACGGTCGGGAACTGGCCGGTCATCGGCGACCTGGTGTTCGGGGCGCCCTACGGCACCGGGGTTTTCACCGCGTCGCTGATCCTGACGGTCATGGTGCTGCCCTTCATCGCGGCGACCATGCGCGACGTGTTCCTCACCGTGCCGGCGGTCTTCAAGGAGAGCGCCTATGGCCTGGGTTCAACCACCTGGGAGGTGATGCGGCACATTGTCCTGCCCTACACCAGGGGTGCTGTGGTCGGCGGCATCATGCTCGGCCTCGGCCGGGCGCTCGGCGAGACGATGGCGGTCACGTTCGTCATCGGCAATGCCAACCGCATCTCGACCAGCCTGTTTTCACCCGGCAACACCATCGCCTCTCTGATCGCACTTGAATTTCCCGAAGCGCAGGACGGCAGTCTACGCCTGTCTTCACTGCTGGCACTCGGTTTCATCCTGATGGTGATCAGTCTGGTCACGCTGTCCATCTCGCGCCTGCTGCTCAAGCGTGCGGGGCCGGTGCTGTGAGTGCCACGATCGCCGCTCCGACCGCCGTATCGGTGAGCCTGGGACGCCGCCGCAGGCGGACCAACGCGTTGGTCTCCATCCTCTGCCTGGTGGCGACGTTGCTGGCACTCGGCCTGCTGGTGTCTATCCTGGTGACGCTGTTCTGGCGTGGCCTGGGTGCGCTGCGGCTGACCACGCTGACGCACTCGACCGCACCGCCGGGCGGCCATGGCGGCCTGCTCAACCCGATCGTCGGCAGCCTGATCCAGACGGTCATCGCGTTGGCGGGCGCGGTTCCGATGGGGCTCGCGGTCGGCATCTTCCTGGCCGAGTATGGCGGCAGCCGGGTGGCCGGAACGACCCGGTTCGTGTCCGACATGCTGCTGTCGGCGCCCTCGATCCTGATCGGGCTGTTCGTGTACGTGCTCCTGGTCGAGCCTTTCGGGGGCTTTTCCGGGTGGGCCGGCTCGGCGGCGCTCGCCATCATCGCCGTCCCGATCATCGTCCGGACCACGGAGGACATGCTTCGCCTCGTGCCGGTGTCGCTCCGGGAGGCAGCCGTCGCACTCGGCGCCCCGAAATGGCGCGCCATCGTTCAGGTCTCGATCCGTGCGGCTCGCAACGGCATCCTGACCGGGATCCTGCTCGCCATGGCGCGGCTCGCCGGCGAGACCGCGCCGCTGCTGTTCACGTCGTTGGGCAACCTGAACTGGTCGACCAACCCGGCGCAGCCGATGGCCAGCCTGCCGGTGACGATCTACCAATATGCCGGCTCCGCCTATGCCGACTGGGTCGGGCTTGCGTGGGCCGGCTCGCTCATCATCACGCTCGGCGTGCTGGCCATCAACCTCGCCGCGCGTTTTGCGCTTCGCGGGCGTTGAGAGCGCCAGAGGGAGGCATCCGAATGCAGTTCCAGAGTGCAGCGGCTCCCGGAGCGCGTTTCGCCGGCGCCGAGCCGCTAGGCGGGACGCTAAAGCCGTCGCGGCTTTCCGTACGCCAGCTTGACTTCTTCTACGGCCGCAACCAGGCGCTCAAGTCGATCACATTCGACATTCCCGCTCGCCAGGTCACCGGCATGATCGGACCGTCCGGATGCGGCAAGTCCACGCTGCTTCGCGTGTTCAACCGGATGTACGACATCTATCCGGGCCAGCGCGCCACCGGCGAAGTCATCATGGATGGCGAGAACATCATCGGCGCCAACATCGACGTCAACCGCCTGCGATCGCGCGTCGGCATGGTGTTCCAGAAACCGACACCGTTCCCGATGTCGGTGTTCGACAACATCAGCTTCGGCGTGCGACTGCACGAGAGGCTGAGCCGCTCGGCGATGGCCGAGCGGGTCGAGTGGTCGCTGATCCGAGCGGCGCTCTTCAACGAGGTCAAGGACCGCCTCGACGCGCCGGCGGCCGCGTTGTCCGGCGGCCAGCAGCAGCGCCTCTGCATCGCACGCACGATCGCAACGCGTCCCGAAATCATTCTGCTCGACGAGCCGACCAGCGCGCTCGACCCGATCAGCACGCTCAAGGTCGAGGAACTGATCGACGAGCTCAAGCGAGACTTCACCATCGCCATGGTCACCCACAACATGCAGCAGGCGGCACGCTGCGCCGACCAGGTGGCCTTCTTCTATCTCGGCGAACTGGTCGAGATCGCGACCGCGGCGAAGATGTTCACCGCGCCGAAGGAGCGCCGCACCCAGGACTATATCACCGGCCGCTTCGGCTGAACCGACCATCACGCGAGAACCCGATGCCAGAGACTGCCGGACACATCGTCACCAGCTACGAGATCGAGCTGAAACGACTTCGCGACCTGCTGGCCGACATGGGCGGCCTGGTGGAAAGCGAGCTCACGCTGGCGATGCGTGCGGTGCTCGACCGCGACGACGTCGCCGCCGACCGCGCCATCGAGCAGGACACGGACGTCGACGAGCTCGAGCGGCGCGTCGAGACGTTCGTCATCCAGATGCTGGCGCTGCGTCAGCCGATGGCGCGCGATCTGCGCGAGATCGTCGCCTCGCTTCGGGTCACGGCCGCCTTCGAACGCATCGGCGACTACGCCCGGAACATCGCCAAGCGGAGCATGATCCTCAACCAAACCAGTTTCTCGCACCGGCTCGGCGGTCTCTCGCACATGTCCCGCCTGGTGCAGGAAAACCTCAAGCTGGTGATCGACGCGCTCGGTGAAGGCGACGCCGACAAATCCGAGCAGGTGTGGCGAGCCGACCAGGAGGTCGACGACATCTACACCGCCATCTTCAGGGAACTCGTCACCTACATGATGGAAGACCCGCGCAACATCACGCCCTGCACGCACCTGCTGTTCATCGCCAAGAACCTGGAACGCATCGGCGACCACGCCACCAACATCGCCGAGACCGTCTATTACGCCGCCACCGGAGAGAACCTGCCCGACGATAGGCCGAAGGGCGACGCGACGTTCGAGGAGCGCCGATGATGAGCGGCAGCTCGGCCGACGGGGTGTTGGCGGCCCGTCCGCTGGCGCTCGTGGTCGAGGACGAGGCGGCGTTGCTGACCATGCTTCGCTACAATCTCGAAAAACAGGGCTTCCGGGTAGAGGAAGCCGGCGATGGGCAGGAGGCGCTCACGCTGCTGTCCGAGCTGAACCCGGACATCGTCCTGCTCGACTGGATGCTGCCTTCGATGTCGGGCATCGAGGTCTGCCGCCAGATCAGGCGGCGGCCATCCACCCGTGATCTTCCGGTCATCATGGTCACCGCAAGGACCGAGGACCAGGACACCGTGCGTGGCCTGAACACCGGTGCGGACGACTACATCACCAAGCCGTTCAACGTCGAAGCCCTCGTCGCCCGCATGCGCGCGCTGCTCAGAAGGGCGCGCGCCATATCAAGCAAGGGTCTGCTCGCATTTCATGACATCACCATGGACCTGGCCGCCCACCGCGTGCAGCGAAACAGCCGGCCGGTCCATCTGGGCCCGACGGAGTTCCGGCTGCTGGAGTTCCTCATGCAGCATCCGCGTCGCGTGTTCGCGCGCGAGGAGCTGCTCGACGCGGTGTGGGGGCTCGACATCCATGTCGAGCCAAGGACGGTTGACGTGCACATTCGCCGGCTGCGCAAGTCGATCAACGCCGAGGGGGAGATCGACGTGGTCCGCACGGTGCGGGCCGCCGGTTACGCGCTGGATACGGAGCCGGTCTAAGTCAGGCGGGTCTGGGGGCGCGGCCCCCAGCGGGCCTCGGGGCAGAGCCCGATCTGAGTCGCGCATTCTTGACGCGACAGAACGGCTTCGCGAGCCCTCCTATGACCAGGGTGGAGCCGGGGGCGCGGATGCGAGAGACGATTGTCACACGACGGGACGTGCTCGGGGCCAGCGCCTCGGGGTTGGCGTTGATGAAGCTGGACGGCGCGGTCGCGGCACCGGGCCCGTCGCCGGAAGCGTTCACCCAGCACGTCGCCTTCGAGCTGAACGGCCGAAAGGTGGCGCTCGATCTGGACCCGCGCACCACGCTGCTCGACGCGCTGCGTGATCATTTCGAGCTGACCGGCACCAAAAAGGGCTGTGCGATGGGTGCGTGCGGCGCCTGCACGGTGCATCTCGACGGCGAGCGCGTGGTGTCGTGCTTGGTGCTGGCCGTTCGCCTGGACGGTCGTTCGGTGCGCACGATCGAGGGCTTGAGCGACGGCGACGCGCTGCATCCGGTGCAGCGCGCCTTCTGCGAGCACGACGCGCTGCAATGCGGCTATTGCACGCCGGGGCAGGTGATGTCGGCGGCGTCGCTGGTCGAGGAAGGCCATACCAGCTCGGACGACGAAATCCGCGAATGGATGAGCGGCAACATCTGCCGCTGCGGGGCCTACCCGAACATCGTGGCCGCCGTGCGCGACGCCGCCGGCCAACGTGCCGAGCGCGCCATCGGCATCGAGAAAGGCTGAGCCATGCATCCGTTCACGATCACGCGGACGGCAGGTCCCGACAGCATGGTGATCGCCGGGGGCACCGACATGGTGCAGTTGCTGCGCGCCGGAGTGGTGCAGCCGGACACTCTGCGCAGCCTCGACGTCGCGGCCCGACAGCATGTGACGGTGGAGGCGGGCATGCTGCGCCTTCCCGCACTGGCGACGATGGCGCAGGTCGCCGCCGATCCTGCGGTGCGCCGGGACTGGCCGGCGATTTCCGACGCGCTGCTCGCCGCCGCCTCGCCGCAGATACGCAATCTCGGCACCGTCGGCGGCAACCTGCTGCAGCGGACGCGATGCCTGTATTTCCGCGACCCCGTGTTCCCCTGCAACAAGCGCGAGGCCGGGTCCGGCTGCCCGGCCATCGCCGGCCGGAACCGCGAACTGGCCATCCTCGGCGGCAGTTCGTCGTGCATCGCGACGCATCCGTCGGACATGCCGGTGGCCCTCGTGGCCTTCGACGCCAGCATTGAGACCGACGCCGGACGCCGCATCCCGATCGGCGAGTTCTATCGTCTCCCGGGCCACACGCCCTGGCTGGAGACGGTGCTGAAGCCGGGCGAGATCATCACGGCAATCCTGGTTCCGTCCAGCGCGGGTGCGAGGCGCTCGACCTACGTGAAGGTGCGCGACCGCCAGAGCTACGCCTACGCGCTCGCCTCTGTGGCCTGCGGCGTCGATGTCGACGGCGGGCTGGTGAGTGAGGTTCGCATCGCCGCGGGCGGGGTCGGCACCAGACCCTGGCGGCTGGCCGCGGTCGAGGACGCTCTGCGAGGCAAGGCGCCGACGGCGGATAATATTCGCGCCGCCGCGTCGCTGGCCTCGGCCGGTGCGGTGGCGCAGTCGGAGAACGGGTTCAAGGTTCGCCTGCTGGTCAACGTGACCCGGCGCGCGCTCGAGACGGTGACGGCATGATCGGCGAGGCTACGATGCGCGTCGACGCGCCGGTCAAGACGCAGGGCAGGGCGCGCTACGCCGCCGAGTTCATGGAGCCCGGCACCGTGCACGTGAGCATGGTCACCAGCACGATCGCCAAGGGTCGCGTGACCGGCTTCGACACAAGGGAGGCGGGCGGGCTGCCCGGCGTGATCGCGATCATCACCACCGACGATGCGTCCGGCCTGCATGTCACGAAGGCATCCAAGCAGACCATCACCGAGCCGTTGCTGCAGAACGACCACGTCCGCTTCCAGGGGCAGCCAGTCGCGCTGGTGCTCGCAGAGACGATCGAGGCTGCTCAACATGCCGCATCGCTCGTGATTGTGCGCTACGAGCGGGCAGGCGATGCGGTCACCGACATGCAGTCGGCGTTGCCGGACGCCTATCACCCGAAGAACTTTCGTGACGGAAGCCTGCCGGCCGACAGCCATCGTGGCGACCCCGACGGCGCGTTCCGGGGGGCGGACGTCAGGATCGAAGCGGTCTACGAGACCCCGGCGGAATACCACAATCCGATGGAGCCGCACGCGACGGTGGCGTCGTGGAGCGGCGATCACCTGACCGTCTGGACCGCGACGCAAGGCGTGAGCGGGGTGCGCGAGACGCTGGCCGCCTTCTTCCAGCTTGCACCGGAGCATGTCCGCGTCATCTGCCCGTTCGTCGGCGGCGGCTTCGGCTGCAAGGGCAACGCATGGCCGCCGATCACGCTGGCCGCGATGGCGGCGCGCCATGCCGGCCGGCCGGCACGACTCGAACTGACACGCGAGCAGATGTACTCCAACAACGGCTACCGGCCGCGGACACACCAGACGGTCAGGCTCGGCGCCCGGCATGATGGCGTGCTGGTCTCGTTGCGACATGACGGTGTCACGCAGATGTCCGACCCGGCGCTGGGCGAGTTCGCCGAACCGGTCGCGTTGGCGTCGCGCATGCTCTACCGTTGCGACAACGTCGCGACCACGCACCGGCTGGTCGCGACCAATTTCAGCCTGCCCACCTATATGCGGGCGCCGGGCGAGGCGTCGGGCGTGTTCGCGCTGGAATGCGCGATGGATGAACTTGCCGTGGCGCTGGCGATCGATCCGGTCGCCCTGCGTCTGGCCAACTACGCCGATCGGGACGGCGACGAAGACAAGCCGTATTCGTCCAAGAACCTCCGTCCTGCCTACGCCAAGGGCATGGAGATGTTCGGCTGGGCGCGGCGCAACCCGGCGCCCGGTTCGATGCGTGACGGCGAGGTGCTGGTTGGCTGGGGCATGGCCACCGCGACCTATCCGGCCAACCGGGCGCCGGCGAGTGCCAGGGTGCGACTGCTGGCGGACGGCAGCGCGGTTGTGCAGTCGGGAACGCAGGACATCGGCACCGGCACCTACACGATCATGGCGCAGGTCGCGGCCGACGCGCTCGGCCTGCCGATGTCGCGCGTGCGTGCCGAGCTGGGCGACACGAGCCTGCCCGAGGCGCCGGTGTCCGGCGGGTCGACCACGGCCGCCAGCGTGATGCCGGCCGTTCAGATGGCGGCCGGTTCGGTTCGCGCCCGCCTGTTCGGGTTGGCGCTCGCCGCCGGCGGTCCTGACTGGGCCGGCCTGTCGCACGACGACCTGCATTGCGCGAACGGCGCGGTGGTCGGACCGAAGGCCTCGAT
>CAXTSH010000033.1:22544-35935 GCA_964246925.1 uncultured Acetobacteraceae bacterium | reverse complement strand
GCTGGCGGCGAGGCGTTCGAGGCGGCGGTAGACGCTGTCGCCGGCGATCAGGCCGTGACCGCGGCGGAGCCGAAGCGTGAGTTTCTCCTCGCCGCGGTGCAGCGTCGCACCGGCCAGCAGGTCGGGGGTGCCGGCGCTGAGCATGGTGGCGAGGCGAAGCGCGAGGCCGAGGCGCTCGGCGCGGCCAAAGCTGGCAGGGTCGAGCAGGACGCGGGCGGTCTCGAGGAACGGCGAGTCGAGCTCGGCCTCGTAGCGGATTGCGACCGCGGTGGCGAGGAAGGCGCGGGTGCGGTGGTCGAGCGCGCCACCAGGCTGGCGTAGAATGCGGTTGAAGGACTGCTCGGCGCGGTATTCGGGATGATCGTGGCTGCCGGTGTCGGCGAGCCAGCAGGCGGCCTGCCGGGCGTGTCGCTCGTCATCGGTCTCGTCGGGGAAAAGATGGTCGGTCCACGCGATCAGTGCCGGAGGCAGGCCGGAGTCGCGACCGAGGAGCAGACCTATTTCGCGCTGCTCGCTGAGGAACGGGTCGTGGTCGGGCAGACCACCGGCGACGCGCTCGCCGAACCAGCCTTCGCGCAGGCCGAGCGCGCTGAACACCACACGACGAGGTGCCACCGCGCGAAGCAGGCGGCGCAGCACGATGGCGGCGTAAGGAAGGTCGTCCGCGCGCCGACGCAGGCCGGGAACGCGCTCGACGACACGTTTCGGCAGCGTTGGGACGACGCCCGCAAAGCTGCGGGCCTCCTCGCGAGGCAGCGTGTAGTGGTGGACGATGTGCAGCGTGTAGCCGGTCTGGGCCATGTGCAGGCGGGCGAGCGCGCGGAAGGCTCCGCCGACGAGGAACAGATCGCGGCCGGCGCCCGAGGCAAGCCAGGGCACGGTGGCGAGATCAGACTCGACAATGGCACGGGCGCGCGCCGGGTCGCTGTCGGCTCGGTCGGCCAGGCGGAGTGCGCCCAGTGCGAGACTGGTTGCGTGGAGCGAGCGACCGTCATCGAGGCGAACGAGTTCGAGCGAGCCGCCGCCGATATCGGCGAGCGTGCCGTCGGCGTCGGGAGCGCCGGCGAGGAGGCCCGCAGTGGCGTAGGCGGCCTCCTGCTCGCCCGTGAGGATGCGGATCGGCACGCCGGGCATGACGCGCTGCAGGTCGACGGTGAAGGCGTGCCCGTTGGCAGCCTCGCGGACTGCCGCGGTGGCGAGAACCTCGAACGGCTCGGCGCGCATGACGTGAGCGACGGCGTGGAAACGGGCCATCACGTCGAGCGCCTGTGCCACACCGTCGGGATTGAGGCGGCCGGTGGATTGCAGGCCGCGGCCGAGGCGGAGCGTCGCCTTCTCGTTGAAGATGGCGACCGCGTTGCGGCCGACGCTCTCGAAGACGACCAGCCGGACCGAGTTCGAGCCCAGATCGACCACGGCGGAGCGCCGTCTCTGCTGCGGCACCGTCAGTCCTCGAGTATGCGGTCGGGGCGGCGCGGCAGCGGGCGGGCGATGGGTGCAACGGCCGGCGGGTGGAGTGCCGAGCCACGTCCGGAGAGCGATGGGTTGGTCATGAAGTAGTCGTGAGCGGAGAAGGGTTTCTCGCCTGGAGGAAGACGGCGCCAGACGGCGTCGGGGCCGAGCTGCCAGGATTGCAGCGTGTCGCGGAGGTTGTGGACCATGATCTGATCAAGAACCTGGGCGTGGACGGTGGGATTGCGGATCGGGAGCATGGTCTCGACGCGCCACTCCATGTTGCGGGCCATCCAGTCGGCGCTGGAGATGAATACCTTGGCGTTCCGGTTGGGCAAGCGGTGACCGTCGCCGAAGACGAAGATGCGTGAGTGCTCGAGGAACCGGCCCACGATCGACTTGACCTGGATGTTCTCAGACAGGCCCGGAACGCCCGGACGAAGGCAGCAGATGCCACGGATGACGGCCTTGACTTTCACGCCGGCGTTGCTGGCGGCGTAAAGACCATCGATCAGATCGGCATCGACCAGGCTGTTCATCTTGAGCCAGATGTTTGCGGGGCGGCCGGCCACGGCATGGGCGATCTCGGCCTCGATCAGAGCGTCGAGCTTGGGGCGGATGGTGAGCGGGCTGAAGGCCAGCGCCGCCATGTGCTCGGGACGGGCATAGCCGGTCATGTAGTTGAAGATCTTGGCGGCGTCGCGGGTCAGCTCCGGGTCGGCGGTGAAGAAGCTGAGGTCGGTGTAGATGCGCGCGGTGACCGGATGATAGTTGCCGGTGCCGAAATGGGCGTAGGCGCGGACCGTGCCACCTTCGCGGCGGGCGACGAGGCTGATCTTGGCGTGGGTCTTGAGCTCGGCGAAACCGAAGACGACCTGCACGCCGGCGGCTTCGAGCGAACGGGCGAGGCGGATGTTGGCTTCCTCGTCAAAGCGGGCGCGCAGCTCGATGAGCGCGGTGACCGACTTGCCGAGTTCGGCGGCCTCGATCAGCGCCTTGACGATCGGGCTGTCGCGGCTGGTCCGGTAGAGGGTCTGCTTGATCGCGATCACCGCCGGATCGAGGGCGGCTTGCCTCAGGAACTGGACCACGACGTCGAAACTCTCGAACGGGTGGTGGACGACGATGTCCTTGGCGCGGATGGCGGCGAAGCAGTCGCCGCCGAAGTCGCGGATGCGTTCGGGAAAACGCGGCGCGTATGGGGCGAAGAGGAGCTCGGGGCGGTCGGACACGATGAGCTGCCTGATGTCGGCGAGCCCCAGGATGCCCTCGATGCGATGGACTTCGTCGGCGGGGGCGTCGAGTTCGTCAGCGACGAAGGCGGAGAACTCGTCCTCCATGTCGCCGTCCACCGAGAGGTGGATCACCACGCCGCGGCGGCGTCGTTTCAGCGCGGTCTCGTAGGAATGGACGAGGTCTTCGGCCTCCTCCTCGAATTCGACGTCGGTGTCGCGGATGAGGCGGAACAGGCCGCGGCTGGCGACGCTGAAGCCGGGGAAAAGGCGGTCGAGGAAGAGGCAGACGAGGGCCTCGAAGAGGATGAACCGGATTGGAGCAGGATCCTCCTGGCCCTTGGCGGGAGGGAGGCGGATGAAGCGCTCGACCTGCGAGGGGAGCGGGATCAGGCCGCGCATCGGCTGGTTGTCCTCGGTCCGGACGAGCTTGAGCGCCAGCACGATGCCCATGTTGGGGATGAACGGGAACGGATGGGCAGGATCGATCGCGAGCGGGGTGACGACGGGCAGGACGCGGTCGGTGAACCAGGTGTCGAGCCAGCCGAGGTCTGGTTCGGCCAGCGCTCCGGGATCGAGGAGAGACACGCCGACGGCCTGCAGAGCCTGGCGGAGCTCGCCCCAGATTCGCTGCTGACGGCCGATCAGGTCGCGGGCACGCTCGGCCACGACTTCGAGCTGCTGGGCGGGCGTGAGGCCGTCGGGCGAGGTGGTCTTAATGCCCTCGCGGGTCTGGCCGACGAGGCCGGCAATGCGGACGGAGTAGAATTCGTCAAGGTTGCCGGCGCTGATCGAGAGGAAACGGACGCGTTCGAGCAGTGGATGGGCCTGGTTCTCGGCCTCCTCGACGACGCGGCGGTTGAAATCGAGCCAGGAGAGCTCGCGGTTGATGAAGCGAGCGGGCTGGCCCGGTTCGATAGCGGGCGGCAGCTCGGGTGCGGCGGTGCGATTGGCCCGACGGCTGTAACGCGAGCGGCCGGAATGCACGAGGGCTTCGGCTGACGGGGACCTGTCCATCGGGCCTTTCTAGCCGCTGAACAGGCCGGCTGCGAGGGCGGTCCAACTCAGAGTTTCGAACCACCATCGACCCTGATGGTGTCGCCGGTGATCCAGCGCGCGTCGTCGGAGGCAAGGAAGGCGACGGCACCGGCGATATCCTCCGGCCGCGCGATACGCTTGAGCGCCTGCATCTGCAGCGTGACGTCGCGGCCCGCCTGCGTCTTGGTGAAGTTCGACATCTCGGTGTCGACCACGCCGGGTGCCACCGCATTGACGCGTATGCCGCGCTCGCCGAGTGCCAGGGCGAAATGCCTCACCAGCGTGTCGATCGCGCCTTTCGTCGCAGCATAGGCCGAAAGATTGCCCACAGACGCGCGCGCCGCGAGCGACGACAGGAAGACGACGCTGCTGCCACTGCCCAGCGTGGCGAGCAGTTGCTGGACGAGGAAGTAGGGCGCGCGGACATTGATGGCGAACAGGCTGTCGAAGTCCTGCACCGTCGTTTCTTCGATCGCGGCGGCCTTCGATATCCCGGCGTTCGCGACGAGAATGTCGAGACGATCGCCGATGATGCGGCGCACCTCCGCCGCCAGCCGATGCGCGCCATCCGGGGCGGCCAGGTCGGCCGAGACGGATTGGGCGCGAGCGCCTGCGTGGCGTATCTCGGCCACGACAGAGTCGGCTTCCTTGGCGCCCCGCCCGTAATGGACGAGGACCTGCGCCCCGGCCCTGGCGAGAGCGAGCGCGCTGGCGCGTCCGATACCGCGGGAGGCGCCGGTCACGAGAGCGGTTTTTCCCGAGAGACTAGCCATGGTTCGGCTCCTGATCAGGAGGTTGGCATCGCGGTCAGACCTGGGCGGCACCGCCATCGACGAAGAGCTCGGCTCCGGTGATGAAGCTTGCATCGTCGGACGCGAGGAAGAGAACGGACCTGGCGATTTCTTCCGGACGTCCGAGACGACCCATCACGATCGTTGAGACGAGTGCCTTCATGTCGTCAGGATCGGAGAAGGCCTCGTTGAGGAGCGGGGTATCGATCGGGCCAGGACTGACGACGTTGACGCGGATATGCCGATCCTTGAGGTCGGTAGTCCAGGTGCGGGCGAAATTGCGCACCGCGGCCTTCGTCGCCGAGTAGATGCTGAAGGCGGGGAAGCCCTTGATGCCGACGATGGAGCCGGTCAGAACGATGGCTCCGCCGTCGGGCATGAGTGGGAGCGCCTTCTGGACGGTGAAGACCAGGCCTTTGACGTTCACGTCGAAGACCTGTTCGTAATGTTCCTCGGTGATGGAGCCCAGCGGCACGAGAGGACCGCCGCCCGCGTTGGCGAAGAGAATGTCGAGACGCCCGGTTTCGTCTCTGATCCGCGCGTAGATGCGGTCAAGGTCGGCAAGCTTGGTGACGTCTCCCTGCAGGGCGACTATATGCGAACCGACCGCTTCCACCGCGGCATCGAGTTCCGGCTGGCGACGTCCGGTGATGTAGACGTGGGCACCCTCCTCGACGAACAGCCTCGCGGTGGCGAGGCCAATGCCGGTGCTGCCGCCGGTGATGAGAGCGATCTTGCCATCGAGCTTCTTCGGCATTGTCCTTCTCCGTGTCCGGCAGGTGGCCGGCGACGGCAGGATCTAGGTGGCCGTGGTGCCGTGGAAAAAGACTTTGTAGGCTGCCTTCCATGCTCGACAAGCATGGGGTGGGATGGTGGAGCTGCGGCACCTTCGCTACTTCGTGGCCGTCGCGGAGGAAGGCGGCCTGACAGCGGCGGCCGAGCGCCGGCTGCATACGGCGCAGCCCTCGCTGAGCCGCCAGATTCGCGACCTGGAGGTTGAGGTAGGCGCCGCGCTGATGACGCGCAGCACACGCGGTGTCGAACTGACTGCCGCCGGACGGGCGTTTCTCGATCACGCCCGGCTCGCGCTGGCCCAGGTGGAGGCCGCCGCTGCCGCCGCCAGACGGGCGGCCCATCCGGAGCAGAAGACGCTGGCGCTCGGTTTCCTGAGCGGGCACGAGCCGGAATGGTTGCCGGCGGCGATGCATGTGCTGCGTGAGAGGCTGCCAGAAGTCGAGGTCACCATCTCCAGCAAGCACTCACCGCAGCTTGCCGAAGGGCTCGCCGCCGGAAGGCTGGACGCCGCCTTCCTGCGGCCCGAGCGAGGGTTTCCAGATCTTCTCTACAAGGTTCTGGTCGCCGAACCACTGATCGTGCTGCTGCCGAGCGACCATCGTCTGGCGTTACGCGACGCGATTCGGCCGCAGGATCTGGCTGGCGAGACGTTCATCGGCATGGCCGACCAAGCCCCCGTCCTGCGCTCGCTGACCGAAGATTATCTCCGGCGGTCGGGCGTCGACCTGCAGCCAACGCACCGGGTGGAGTATCTCTCGATGGCGATATCATTGGTCGCCTCGGTCCGAGGTGTGGCACTGCTGCCCAGCTTTGCCCGGAACTTCCTCACCTGGTCGGTGATCAGCGTGCCACTGGCCGGCGAAGCGCCCTCGATCGATCTTGTTCTCGGCTATCACAAGGCGAACAGCTCGCCGCTGCTCCGAATGCTGGTCTCCAAGGCGGACGACATGATCGAGCGTGTCGCCAACAGGTCTCGCGGTTAGAACAGCGCGGCCGCAAGGGGTACGGTGATCGGGCGGCGACCCTCCAGAGAGGCGACGTCGAGATCGGCGGCGGCTTGCCGCAGTGCGTCGGGCTCGCGCGGCAGGCGGAGCCGCAGAAAGCGGAGCACGTTCGGCGAGACGGCAAGCTGCCGGTCGGCAAGAAGACGGGCCAGCAGCGCGTCGAGCAGGTCGTCCTCGGGAGGTTCGATCCCGGCCGTGAGGGTCGCGCGGAGCCGGCTTGCGAGATCAGGGACAGCGACGTTCAGTCGGGCCGGGCTGGTGCGGGAGGCAAGGACGAGCGGGACCTCGCGTTCGGCGGCGATGTTGAGCAGGTGGAGCAGGGCGGTGTCGTCGTGGATCTGGTCGGCGTCGTCGATCGCCAGCCCGCCGGTTGCGGGGAGGATGCCGTCCGCGGCGATGCGTCGAACGCAGGCAGCCTCGAGGCGTGCAGCGTTGGAGCCTCGGCGGCTGGTCCAGAGATGCAGCAGGTGCGTCTTGCCGCAACCGGCCTGCCCCCAGAGCCACAGGCGGTGAGACGGCCATTGGCTCGGATCGGCGGACAGAAACGACAGCGCCGCCTGATTAGAGGGTGCCGCGAGAAAATCGGCGGCGGTGAGCGGTGCGTGGTGGACGAAGGGGAGCGCCAGTTGTCGCATGTTCAGGGCGGATCGAGGTAGAGCGGGCTGCGCAAATAGCGGTCGAGCCAGTAGCGGGCGAGGACGCCGATCGTCGCGGCGATCGGGACCGCGAGCATCACGCCGACGAAACCGAAAGCGGCGCCGCCGGCGAAGAGCGCGAAGATGACCCAGACCGCGTGCAGCTCGACCTTGTTGCCGAGAAAGCGAGGATAGATCAGATAACCTTCGAAAAGCTGGCCGGCGACGAACACCAGGGCCACGATCAAGATGCGGTGCCAGTGCGAGAACTGCGCGAAGGCCAGCGCAATCGAGGACACGGCTCCGGTGATGGTGCCGACATAAGGAATGAAGGAAAGCACGCCGGCGAGAAGGCCCACGATAAGGCCGAGATCGAGGCCGGCCAGCGAGAGGCCGACGGCGTAGAAGAGGGCCAGCAAGAGGCAGCAGATCAACTGGCCGCGCACCCAGGCGGAGAGGATGCGGTCGACCTCGGCGGCCTGGGCGCGAAGGCTGCCGGCGTAGCGGCGGGGGAGCCAACGATCGATGCGCTCGATGACGAAGGCCCAGTCGCGAAGCAGGTAGAAGGCGACGACCGGGGTGACGAGAAGCAGCGACAGGACATTGAAGATCGCGAAGCCGCCGCCGACGATGCGGGCGAGTGCTGCGGTGAAGAAGCCGATGACGGTGCCGGCCTGCGTGGCGACGAGGTCGCGCAGCCGGTCGTTGACATAGCGGGTGCCGAGATGGGCTTGGGCCTCCGTGATCAGGTGGTCGGCGAAATGGCGGAGCGAGCCGGCATAGACCGGAACGCGGGCGACGAGCACGGAGACCTGGGCGATGATCAGCGGATAGAGCAGCAGGACGGACAGCAGGATGATCGCGCCGAGCATGATGATGACGAGGAAGGCGGCGACGTTTCGCCGTACACCCAGCCGAGTGAGGCGCGAGGTGAGCGGGTGAAGGAAGTAGGCGATGCCCGAGGCAGCGACGAAGGGCAGCAGGATCGCGGAGAACAGGCGAAGGGCGAGCCACCCGGCAACCAGCAACCCCGCAAGCAGGGCGAGGCGCTGGGCGCGTGTCGCGCGCGCGACCGCGACCTGGGCCTTCACGGAGGCAGCGGAAGGCGCGGAACGCGTGGGCAGGGTGTCAATATCGTTGATGTCGGCTCTCCGGTGGAGTGGACGCTTATACATTGAATTGGGGCCTGGGGCCGTCACGCCGAGGCGTGCTGCGCACGACGGCCCAGCGGGGTCCAGGCGCGGAGCCCCTGGCCTGAGGGGAGTTTTGAATTGGCAACCTATCGCGGCGCTGGTGTCGACATCGAGGCCGGGGACGCGCTGGTGGACGCGATCAAGCCGCACGCGGCGGCCACTGTTCGACCCGGGGTGATGGGCGGCCTCGGCGGGTTCGGGGCGTTGTTCGACCTCAAGGCGGCGGGATTTCGCGATCCGGTGCTGGTGTCGTGCACGGACGGGGTCGGGACGAAGCTGCTGATCGCGATCGAGACCGGCCGGCACGACCAGGTGGGCATCGATCTGGTGGCGATGTGCGTCAACGATCTCGTCGTGCAGGGAGCGACGCCGCTGTTCTTTCTGGACTATTTCGCGACCGGGGCATTGTCGGTGCCGCAGGCCGCGCGCGTGGTGGCGGGGATCGCCGAGGGCTGCCGGCTATCCGGCTGCGCGCTGGTGGGCGGCGAAACCGCCGAGATGCCCGGAATGTATGGACCGGGGCATTACGACCTGGCCGGGTTCGCGGTGGGGGCGGCGGAGCGCGAGCGGCTACTGCCGGGGACGGTGCTGCCGGGCATGACGGTGCTGGGCCTGTCGAGCTCGGGCGTGCATTCGAATGGGTTCTCGCTGGTGCGTCGGGTGGTGGCGTCGTCCGGGCTTGGTTGGGAGACGGAGGCGCCGTTCGAACCGGGAGTGTCGCTCGGGGAGGCGCTGATGCGGCCGACGCGGCTGTATGTGCAGGCCGTCCTGGCATTGCACGAGGCGGGGCTGCTGCATGCGGCGGCGCACGTCACCGGGGGCGGGCTCGAGGCCAATCTGGCGCGTGTGCTGCCCGACGAGGTGGAAGCGGCGATCGAGCCGGGGTCGTGGCCGGTGCCGGCAGTATTCGGATGGCTGCAAGCGGCAGGAGAGATCGCGGAGGCCGAAATGGCGCTCGTGTTCAATCGCGGCATCGGCATGGCGCTGGTGGTGAGCAACGTGGCGTCGGCGACCGCATTGCTTTCGAAACTGGGCGAGACGGCGTGGGTGATCGGTCGGACGGTGGCACGCGGGTCTTGAGCGGGCGGACAAGGATAGGGGTGCTGATCTCGGGCCGTGGCAGCAATCTCGGCGCGCTGATCGAGGCGGCGGCGGCGCCGGACTATCCGGGCGAGATCGCGCTGGTGATGTCCGATCGGCCGGACGCGGCTGGCCTGGCGCTGGCGCGTGGCCGCGGGGTGGAGGCGCGGGTCATCGATCGGCGCGACTTTGCGGGCGATCGGGCCGGGCACGAGGTGGCGTTGCATGCAGCGCTGCTGGAGGCGCGGATCGGGTTCGTGGCTCTCGCCGGTTATATGCGCCGGCTGACACCATGGCTGGTGGAAGCGTGGGCGGGGCGGATGGTCAACATCCATCCGAGCCTGCTGCCAGCATTTCCGGGACTGAACACGCACGCGCGGGCGCTGGCGGCCGGCGTCGCCCTGCACGGCTGCACCGTTCACCTGGTGACGGAAGGCGTCGACGAGGGTCCGATCCTCGGACAGGCGGCGGTCCCGGTGCGACCGGGAGACGACGAGGCGAGCCTGGCGGTCCGGGTGCTCGCGGCGGAGCACGTGCTGTATCCGGCAGTGGTGCGGATGGTGCTCGGCGGTCCGGCGCGAGGGGCAGAGCCGGACGCGCGGCTGGTGTCGCTCTTGCCGCGGGTGAGCCAGGCCGGATAGTTGAGCTTTGGCGTTTGGAGGCTCGCGGCATGGCATCGGAGGAGGCTTACGGAGAACGCATCGAGGTCGTGCAGGAGCCTGAAGGTGTCCCGAATGCGGCGGAAGGATTGCTCGCCGACCGTCAGCATCTCTGGGGCGGCTTCACCAAGCTGATCCTGTGGAGCATCATCGGTATCGTCGTGCTGCTGGTCCTGCTCGATTGGACGCTGCTCTGAGAGGCGCAACGGTCGACCTTCTGCGAGGGCGCCTCCGATCATGGCCTTGCTGATCGGTTCGCCGGATTTTGCTTCGGTCGTGCGAAGGGCGGTCATGTCCGCCATCTCGGCGGTGTTCGGTGGTGGTCTGTTCCGGCTTTGCCTGGGACGATGGCCCGACGCCGGCGAACGGGTGTTGTTCAAAGCGGGCTTGTGCGACGGCGGCACGCCGATGCCCGCCCTGTTGCGGGCGATGCATGCGGTGCCGGCTTCGCGGCTGCAAATCTCGCGATTGCTCCTATTCGGATTGATGCGGGACGGACGGTTGTCACCGCCTCCGCTTGAGTTCGGGACGATGCCGATCGCGCCGCAGGTGGGAAATCCGCTGAGCTTCTGGGAAGGGCCGAAGGTGTCGTTCCTGCACTTGGAGAAGACTGCCGGGACGGCGCTCGCGAACGCGCTGACGGAGCGGTTCCATCCATTGCAGATCGACCCTGATCCGCACCGGACAATGCCGCCGCATCTGCGGTCGGCGTTTCCGACGCCGGCCCTGGGCGCGATCCGGGATCGCAAGCTGGTGTGGGGCCACTACGACTTGCCGTCGCTGCTCCGGCTTGGATCGGACCGGGTGATCGTCACGATGCTGCGCGAGCCGACGGCGCGTATCCTGTCGCTCTACCGCTACTGGCGGTCGGTGGAGCCAGCCTTGCTCGAGCCGTTCGGGAACGATGGGGTGAAGCTCGCCCATCGGTTCGACCTGGTGGGTTTCCTGCGCCACGAGGACCCGTTTCTGCGCGACAGCATCGACAATCTGTATGTGCGCCGGCTGACGGGCTTTTACTCCTCCGGCAGCGCCGACAGGCTGGCGGCCGATCCGGCAGGCTCGCTCGAACTCGCGCGGCGGGCGCTGGGCCGGCTGGCTTTCGTGGGCGTGATCGAGCGGATGGAGGAGAGCCTGGCCGGTCTGTCCGCCTCGCTCGGAGCGCCGCTGCTCGAATTGCA
Organism: uncultured Acetobacteraceae bacterium; assembly: GCA_964246925.1. Taxonomy (GTDB): domain Bacteria; phylum Pseudomonadota; class Alphaproteobacteria; order Acetobacterales; family Acetobacteraceae; genus CAXTPV01. The sequence goes on along the minus strand of CAXTSH010000033.1, from coordinate 24,878 downwards.
GGCGGACAACATCTCGGAGGCGAACGCCTCGGCACGGCCGGGGCTGTTTCGCCCGGTCGAGCAGGCGACGATCACGCCGGAGATCGCGATCGAACTCGACCGGCTGACCTCACTCGACCGGGTGATTTATGCAGAGTGCCTGGCCCGACTGGACGGGCGAATGGAGAAACGGGCCGCCTGAGCGTCAGGGGTGGAGTTCGAGGGTCGAGAAGAAGAACGGGATCTCGGTCGTGGCGGTCTCGGGCGCATCGGAGCCGTGCACCGAGTTGGCCTCGATGCTCTCGGCGAACTCGGCGCGTATGGTGCCAGGATCAGCCTTGCTGGGGTCGGTGGCTCCCATGATGCGCCGGTGGAGGGCGATGGCGTTCTCCGCCTCCAGCACCTGCACGACAACGGGACCGGCGCAGACCGAGGCAACGAGGTCGCGGTAGAACGGGCGGGCGCTGTGGACGGCGTAGAACGCACCGGCCTGGGCCTCGGTGAGTTGGATGCGCTTCTGGGCGATGATACGAAGCCCTTCCGTTTCGAGCTTGGCGTTGATGGCGCCGGTCAGGTTGCGACGCGTGGCGTCGGGCTTGATGATGGAGAGGGTACGTTCGACGGCCATGTGATGCGTCCCGTGGTTGTCTGGCCGGCTTCTAAAACGGATGGGGTCCGGGGCCTAGGCCCCGGCAGGGTGCAGGGGCGGCGCCCCTGGTTCGCTTGGGGGTTTCGTTGAGCCTGTTGATCGTGAGCGACCTGACGATACGCGTCGCCGGCCGCACGCTGCTCGAGCACGCGGATCTGTCGATTGAAGCCGGGAGACGCGTGGGCCTGGTAGGCCGCAACGGCGCCGGGAAGTCGACGCTGCTGGCGGCGATCGCTGGCGAGCGGCAGCCGGACGGCGGCGAGATACGGATCGCATCGAGAGCCAGAATGGCGACCGTCAGGCAGGAGGCGCCGGAGGGACCGGCGAGCCTGCTCGATTGCGTGCTGGAGGGCGACCAGGAGCGGCTGCGGCTGCTGGCCGAGGTGGAGCGGGCCGAGCATGGCGGCGCAGAGCATCTCGGCGAACTGCACGAACGATTGCGGGCGATCGGGGCGGATGCCGCGCCCGCGAGGGCCGGGGCTATCCTGGCCGGGCTCGGGTTCGATGCTGAGCAGCAGGGGTCCGCGGTTGGCAATTTCTCGGGCGGGTGGCGGATGCGGGTGGCGCTGGCGACAGCGCTGTTCGCGGCTCCCGACCTGCTGTTGCTCGACGAGCCGACCAACCATCTCGATCTCGAGGCGACGCTGTGGCTGGAAGGATGGCTGCAGAAATTCGCGGGCGCGGTGGTGATCGTGAGCCACGACCGGGAACTGCTCGACAACGCGGTGCATGCGATCGCGCATCTCGATCGCGGACGCATCAGGACGACGCCGGGTGGCTACGCCGAGTTCGTGCGCATACGGACCGAGCAGGCGCTGCAGCAATCGCGCGAGGCCCAGCGGATCGCGGCGAGACGGCAGCACATGCAGGATTTTGTCGACCGGTTCCGCGCGAAGGCGACGAAGGCGCGGCAGGCACAGGCGAGGCTGAAGGCGCTGGCGCGTATGCCGGTGATCGAGACGGTGGTCGAGCAGAAGGCGACGAAGTTCCAATTCCCCTCCCCTGCCCCGCTGGCGCCGCCGATGCTGACGCTCGACCGGGTGAGTTGCGGGTATGACGGGCGGGTGGTGCTGCGGGGATTGTCGCTTCGGCTGGACAGCGAGGACCGGATCGCACTGCTCGGACCGAACGGGCGCGGCAAGTCGACATTCGCCAAGCTGCTGGCGGGACGGCTGGCACCGATGTCGGGAACGCAGTTCCGCGCCAGCGGGCTCGCCTGCGGATACTTCGCGCAGCATCAGACCGATGAGCTGGACGGAGACGACACGCCGCTCGTGCACATGCAGCGGGCGATGCCGGCGGCCACGGTCACGCAGGCGCGGGCGCAACTGGCGCGGTTCGGGCTGGATGCGGACCGTGCGGAGACGCGTGCCCGGGCGCTGTCGGGTGGAGAGCGAGCGCGGCTGCTGCTGTCGCTGGCGACGCGGGACGCGCCGGCCCTGCTGATCCTCGACGAGCCGACGAACCATCTCGACATCGACGCTCGCGACGCGCTGGTGCGTGCGCTCGCCGACTACGAAGGGGCGGTGCTGCTGATCAGTCACGACCCTCATCTGATCGAGCTGGTGGCGGACCGGTTGTGGATCGTGGGCGACGGGACGGTCACGCCTTTCGACGGCGATCTCGACGACTACAAGGCGCTGCTGTCGGAGGGGGTGGCGGGATCGGCGAAGTCCGGGAAGGCCGACATGACGCGCGACGACCGG
>CAXTSH010000033.1:0-22534 GCA_964246925.1 uncultured Acetobacteraceae bacterium | reverse complement strand
GTGGGGGTGGGGGGGGGGGTTGGGGCTATGTCGGGTACGGCCTACTGGACGCGCTACTACGGGGGGGGGGGGGGGGGGGCGCGCGCGGCGCTCGAGCCGCTCCGCCGACGGGCGCGCGACGCGGAGGCGCGACTGGCGCGTCTGGCAGAGGAGCGGCGTGCGATCGAGGCCAAGCTCGCGGACCCGGCCTCCTACCGGGGCGGCGGGTCGGACATCGCGCGGGAGAACGCGCGCCTGAGCGCCATCGCGCGTGCCGAGACGCAAGCCGAGAACGAGTGGCTGGAGGCGGCGGGCGCGCTGGAAGCGGCAACTTGACGTCATGGAAAGCGTCTGCCTGTCATCGAGGCAATCTTGTTCGGAGTGCTCAATGAAGATGAGAAATGCGGCATTTGCGGCAGCCGCCGTGTCGCTGGCTGGTGCCGCGCATGCCGCAGAGGGCATGTGGACGCTCGACAACCTGCCGATGGGTCAGCTCAAGGCCCGGTACGGGTTCACGCCGACCCTCCAATGGATCGATCAGGTGACGCATGCGTCGGCGCGACTGGCGCTGGGCTGTTCGGCCTCGTTCGTCTCGCCGGACGGGCTGGTGATGACCAACCATCATTGCGCCAACGGGTGCCTTTCGGACCTTTCAGTCGGCCATGCAGACTATATGCAGAATGGCTTCAAGGCGGCCGATCGCGGCGCCGAGCCGAAATGTCCCGGCATGGAGCTCAACCAGCTTCAGGCGATCACGGATGTCACCAGGCAGGTGAACGACGCAACGAACGGCAAGTCCGGTTCCGATTACATCAAGGCGCAGCACGCGGTGCAAAGTGCGATCGAGAAGGGCTGTTCGGGAGCCGACCCGAAGCACACCCGATGCGACGTGGTGACGCTCTATCATGGCGGACGCTACGCGCTCTACCGTTACAAACGGTTCGACGACGTGCGGCTGAGTTTCGCCCCGGACCAGGACGCAGCATTCTTCGGCGGCGATCCGGACAACTTCAACTATCCTCGTTACGACCTCGACGTGACGTTCCTGCGCGTCTACGAAAACGGCCATCCGGCGCACACCGCGTATTTTCCATTCGACCCGAAGGGACCCAAGGCGGGTGAGCTGGTGATCACCTCGGGCAATCCCGGCAGCACCGAACGCGACACGACGGCGGCCGAGCTGACGGCGCTGCACGACGTCGAGCTGCCGCTCATCCTGGGGCTCTACTCAGCGCTGGACGGCGTGTTGTGGGAGTATTCACGTCACGGCTCGGAGGCGGCGAAGGAGGCCGCCGACCCGATCTTCGGGATCGAGAACTCGTTGAAGGTCTATACCGGCTGGATGCAGGAGTTCGCCCGGCCCGAGCTGATGGCCAGGAAACAGGAACAGCAGAAGGCGCTGCTGGACTGGATCGACCAGGATCCGGCGCGCAAGGCCGCCTACGGCGACCCGTTCGCGGCGATCCGGGCGACGATCCCGCAGGAGACGGCGCTTTACCCGCGCTACATCTTTCTTGAAGGGCGAAGGCGTGCGGCCGCCTTCAATTCCAAGCAGTTCGATCTGGCAAGGGTCCTGGTTCGCGCGGCGGTCGAGCGAGGCAAACCGGATGCGGACCGGCTGCCGGCCTACCGGGACGCCAATCTGCCGGCGTTGCAGGAAGCACTGTTCTCGAAGACGCCGATCTATCCGGAACTCGAGAAGACGACCCTCGCGTTCTCGCTGACCAAGATGCGGCAGGTGCTCGGCGCGGACGACGAGCTGGTTCACCTGGTGCTTGGGAAATCCTCGCCCGAGGCGCTTGCAGACCGGCTGGTCGACGGGACCAGGCTGGCCGACCTCAAGACCCGTCATGAGCTCTGGGATGGGGGCGTGGCTGCGATCGATGCCTCGACGGATCCGATGATCAGGTTCGCCGTGCTCGTCGATCCGGCTTCGCGCGCTGTCCACAAGCAATGGGAGGATCAGGTCGAGGCACCGCAGCAGAAGAACTCGGAGCTGATTGCCCGTGCGCGGTTCGCACGCGACGGCACTTCGCTGTACCCGGACGCGACGTTCACGGAACGTCTGTCGTTCGGGACGGTGCAGGGCTGGGATGAACAGGGACACCAGGTGGCGCCGTTCACGACCTTTGCCGGACTGTATGACCGGGCGACAGGCTCGGAGCCGTTCAAGCTCAGCGATGCGTGGCTGCGCGCGAAGGACAAGCTCGATCTCTCGACCCCGTTCGATTTCGTGAGCACCAACGACATCATCGGCGGCAATTCGGGCAGTCCGGTGATCGACCGGAACGCGCACGTGGTCGGCCTGATCTTCGACGGCAACATTCACTCGATCGCGGGCGATTTCGTCTACAACCAGGCGGACAATCGGGCGGTCGCGGTGGACAGCGCCGCCCTGCTGGCGGCACTGCGCGAGGTCTACGACGACAAGTGGCTGGCCGACGAGCTGCAGGCAGGAAGCAGGCCGGTCACCGACTAAGCCGGATGCGCCTGCCGGCCGCGCCGGGCGGGCGCTATCCTAACGTAACGATGATTGATATCGTCGGGCGTGGGGAGGGCCTGGATGTCGCGGTCCCGGCAAGAAGGATGCGTCGCCGCCTTGGGTGAAATCCTGGTGGAGATCATGGCGGAGACGCGCGGCAGCGGCTTTCGTGAGCCGTTGGCGTTGCGCGGTCCGTTCCCGTCCGGAGCGCCGGCGATCTTCATCGATCAGGTGGCGCGGCTCGGTGATGCGGCGGCCCTGATCTCGTGCGTCGGGGACGACGATTTCGGTTCGATGACCGTCGAGCGGCTGCGCGCGGACGGCGTCGATACGCGAGCGGTCCGGGTCGATCCGGACCGGGTGACGGGGAGCGCCTTCGTCCGTTACCGGGATGATGGCGGGCGGGATTTCATCTTTAACCTGCGTGACAGCGCGAGCGGGTCGACGCGGATCGACGAGGCGGCGCGCCGGGTGCTCGCGGAGTGCACGCACCTGCACATCGTGGGATCATCGCTGTTCTCGCCAGCCCTGATCGAGGCGGCGCTGACGGCGGCCCGGCTGGTGCACGAGCAGGGTGGCGCGGTGTCGTTCGATCCGAATGTCCGGCCGGAGGTGCTGTCCGGGCCGATGCGGGCCGGGCTGTCCGAAATGTCGCTCGCCTGCGACCTGTTCCTGCCGAGCGGGCCGGAGCTGACCCTGCTGACGAAGGCGGATGTCGAACCGGACGCGATCAGGGAACTCCTGTCGGGTGGCGTCGGTGCGGTCGTCGTCAAGCGGGGGGCGGAGGGGGCTGAGTATCACGACCGGGAGCGCTCGGTGCGCGTGCCGGCGTTCCGCGTGGACGAGGTGGACCCGACCGGGGCCGGAGACTGCTTCGGTGCGACGTTCGTGGTCTGCCGCAGGCGTGGTCTCGGCGTCGAGGCGAGCCTGCGCAACGCGGCGGCGGCGGGCGCGCTCGCGGTCAGCCGGAAAGGGCCGATGGAGGGAAACTCGAGCTTTGCCGAACTCGAAGCTTTCCTGGCGCGTCCGGACGTTGATGGGCGCTGAGATGTTCGGCAGGCTCGCGTCGCGGGGCGGTGGCGTCGTGTCGGTGTGCTCGGCGCACCCGCTGGTGATCGAGGCGGCGTTGCTGCAGGCGCGCGAGGATGGCGGCAGCGCGCTGATCGAGGCGACCTGCAACCAGGTCAACCAGGACGGCGGTTACACCGGAATGGACCCGGCGGGTTTCCGCGACTTCGTGCATGGGATCGCGGATCGGATTGAGCTGCCGCGCGAGCGGGTGGTGCTGGGCGGCGACCATCTCGGTCCCAACCCGTGGAAGCATCTGGCGTCCGAGGTGGCGATGGCCAAGGCGGAGGTCATGGTCACCTCCTATGCACAGGCCGGGTACGAGAAGCTGCATCTGGATGCGAGCATGGGATGCGCCGGAGAGCCGGCCGTGCTCGGCGACCGGCAGGTGGCAAAGCGGGCGGCGTTTCTAGGGACGCGGGCGGAAACCTCGGCGACGCGGACGCCGTCCCTGGTGGTCGGAACAGAGGTGCCGACGCCGGGCGGTGCGGTCGAGACGCTCGACCACCTGGAACCGACCAGTCCCGAGGCGGTGCTGTCGACCTGGGCCGTGCATCGTGAGATGTTCGGCGCGCTCTGGGGGCGGGTGATCGCGATCGTCGTGCAGCCGGGGGTCGAATTCGGGCACGAGCAAGTCGTGGCATACCAGCCTGACCGGGCGCGGGCGCTGAGTGCGACGTTGGCGAGGATGCCCGGGCTGGTGTTCGAAGCGCACTCGACAGACTTTCAGCCTGCCTTGGCGCTGCGCCGGCTGGTGGCTGACGGCTTTCGCATCCTCAAGGTGGGACCGGCGCTCACGTTCGCCTTGCGTGAGGCGCTGTATGGGCTCGATGCCATACGCGGCGTGTTGCGGCCGCGGACAGGGTCGTTGCAGAACGCGATGGAACGGCTGATGGTGGAGACGCCGGTTCATTGGCAAAGCCACTACCGTGGAGATGACGATCATCTGCGCGCGCTGCGTCATTACAGCTACAGCGACCGGATCCGCTATTACTGGCCTGACCGCCACGCGGTTGTCGCGACAGCCTCGTTGCTGTCCACACTCGACGATGTGCGCATCCCGGACACGCTGGTGAGCCAGTTCCTGCCGCGACTGTATGAGCGTGTGGTGGCCTCCTCGACCCGGTGGACGCCAACCGAACTGCTTTTGGAGGCCGTCCGTGACGTGCTCCGGGCCTATGGGCGAGCCACCTCGCCGGCTGGAGGTGGCTGATGGTGCTCGAGGGCAAGGTGGCACTGATCACGGGCGGGGCACGCGGGATCGGCCGGGCGATCGCGGAGCGCTATCGACGCGAGGGAGCGTCGGTTGCGATCGGCGATCTTGATGAGACGGGCTCGCTTGCGGCAGCGGAGGCGATCGGGGGCGGGACGGCCGGTCTGGCGCTCGACGTGACGAGCCAAGGTTCGATCGACGGCGCGATCGCGGGCGTGGTCGAACGGTTCGGGCGGCTGGACATCCTGGTCAACGGCGCCGGCATCTTCGACCTGGCGCCGACGGTGGAGATCACGCGCGAGAGCTACCGGCGGGTCTACGCGGTCAACGTGGAGGGTTTGCTGTTCACGCTGCAGGCGGCGGCGAGGCAGATGATCGCGCAGGGCGACGGCGGCAAGATCATCAACTTCGCGTCCCAGGCGGGACGGCGCGGCGAGGCGCTGGTGGCGGTTTACTGCTCGTCGAAAGCCGCGGTGATCAGCCTGACGCAGAGCACCGGGCTCGATCTGATCAAGCACGGGATCAACGTCAATGCGATCTCGCCCGGGGTGGTCGACAACGACATGTGGGCGCAGGTCGACGCGCTGTTCGGGCGCTACGAGGGCCTGGCGCCGGGCGAGAAGAAACGACGTGTCGGTGCGGCGGTGCCGTTCGGACGCATGGCGAGGCCCGACGAGATCGCGGGTCTTGCCGTGTTCCTGGCAAGCCGGGATGCCGACTACATCGTGGCACAGACCTACAATATCGACGGAGGCAACTGGATGAGCTGAGCGCGGCCCTGCCTCCCGAAGATTGGCCCTCCAAGAACATGTCACCATCGAAGGAAACGGTTCATGCGTACATTTCTGCCTACCCTCTCCGGTGCGGCGCTCACCGCGCTGGCGACGCTGGCGGCGCCAGCGGCGCAAGCCGACACGACGTTGACCATTGCCACCGTCAACAACGGTCAGATGATCCAGATGCAGCGTCTCTCGAGCGAGTTCGAGAAGCTGCATCCCGACATCCACCTGCGCTGGGTGGTGCTGGAGGAGAACGTGCTTCGCCAGCGGGTGACGACCGACATCGCGACGCATGGCGGCCAGTTCGACATCCTGACGATCGGCAACTACGAGGTGCCGATTTGGGCCAAGCAGAATTGGCTGGTGCCGTTCGACAACCTGCCGGCCGACTATGACGTCAACGACATCCTGCCGACGATCCGCTCCAGCGTGAGCGCCAACGGCAAGATCTACGGGCTGCCGTTCTACGGCGAGAGCGACATGACGCTCTATCGGACCGACCTGTTCAAGAAGGCCGGCCTGACGATGCCGGACCACCCGACCTACGACCAGATCAGGCAGTTCGCCGACAAGCTGACGGACAAGTCCAACCAGATCTACGGCATCTGCCTGCGCGGCAAGCCGGGCTGGGGCGAGAACATGGCCTATGTCACGACGCTGGTGACCGCGATGGGAGGCCAGTATTTCAACATGCACTGGAAGCCCACGATCAACACGCCGGCGTGGCACACGGCGCTGACCTACTACGATGGCATCATGAAGGCCGACGGACCTCCGGGGGCGAGTTCGAACGGCTTCAACGAGAACCTGGCGCTGTTCACGTCCGGCCATTGCGGGATGTGGATTGATGCCACGAGTGCGGCCGGTATCGTGTTTGACAAGAAGCAGAGCCAGGTCGCCGACCGGGTCGGCTTCGCGGCGAGCCCCACCGGCAGCTTCACGGGCGGCCCGAACTGGCTGTGGTCGTGGAACCTAGCGATCCCGACGTCGTCCAAGCAGGTGGATGCGGCCAAGACGTTCATCGGCTGGGCGACGTCCAAGCCCTACATCCAGCTGGTGGCGAAGAGCGACGGCTGGGTGACGGTTCCGCCCGGGACGCGGACTTCCACGTATCAGGATCCGAGCTACAAGCAGGTGGCACCGTTTGCCGGGTTCGTGCTGGAAGCGATCGACAACGCCAATCCGACCGGTCAGACGAAGAACCCGCGCCCGTATACCGGCGGCCAGTATGTCGGCATCCCGCAGTTCCAGTCGATCGGAACGCAGGTCGGGCAGCAGGTGGCGGCGACGCTGACCGGCTCGTCGACCGTCGATCAGGCGCTGGTGGCAAGCCAGGCCGCGGCGCAGCGGGCGATCCGTCAGGCGGGCTATCACTGACGTCTGGGTAAAACCGACTTACTGGTTCAGGCGGCCATCTCCAATCGGAGATGGCCGGTGTCAGCGAGGACGCGGCGTAGGTGCAGTTCGCCCAGCCGGGCCTGATCGACCGGGTCGGTGCGGGTGTCGGGTCTGGTTTCGACCACGACCCAGCCTTCAAACCTCGGCAGTCTGGCGAAGACGCGTCCGAAATCGACGACACCGTCGCCGGGAACGGTAAAGGCGCCTTCGACGACGGCACGCTGGTAGCTCCAATCCTGTGCCCGGCGGAGGGTGTCCGCACGGATGTCACTGGCGTGGATTTGGACGATCCGGGCCGCGTGAACGCGGGCGAGCTCGACCGGATCGGCGCCGGCCCAGGCCGCGTGACCGGTGTCGAGCAGGAGTTTCACGGAAGGCCCGGTGTTGGCCATCAGCGACGCGATGTCGTCGGGGCTCTGGACGATGGTGCCGAGATGGTGGTGGTAGGCCAGCGACACGCCTTCGGCCGCAACCGCATCAGCGACACGGGTCAGGCGGGCGCCGAACGACGCCCAGGCGCCCGGACGAAGCGACGGACGCTTCGAGAGCGGCTTGCCGACATCGTGGTGAATCGCGTGCGTCGTGTCGGCGAAAACCAGGACGCTGCTGCCCAGCGCGTGCATCAGGTCGAGGCAGGGGCGCAGGGCGGCGATTTCGGCCTCGGCGTCGCGGGCAAGGAGCTGGGCGGAGTGCCAGCCGGAGATGCAGGCGAGGCCGAGCGGGGCGACGGCTTCCCGCAGTTCGGCGGCGGCATCGGGCAGGCTCCGGCCTCGGGCGTCCAGTCGCCAGCGGGATTGGGCGCCGATACGGATCGTGGTGGTCGCGACCGGGTGCGAAGCGGCCGAGAGGGCGCCCTGCCCCAGCCGGCCACACAGCCCGACATGTTGCAGGAACACCGGTTGTGCGGGCGAGAACCTGGGCCTGGTTCGGGCTCCTGGACCGGGCCGGGCCCGGAGTTGAGAAGCGACGGCAAGCGGTCTCATGGCAGGTTCGCCGAGGCCGGCGTCTTGGCCGGGGATTTCGAGAGCAGCCGGTAGAGCCGGACCAGACCGGTCAGGGTAGACCAGATCGCGGCCGTCCCGCCGGCAATGGCGACGGAGCCGAAGACCATGGCACCGGCATGGGCGGAAGGGCTGGCCGACGCACCGCGGAGCAGCCCGGCGGCGAAGAGGGACGCACCGGTCATCACGATGGCGAGCATTGCCCTTTCGAGGCTGTTGACGAAGGCAAGCTCGGCGTCGCCGCTCCACCACTCGCCAACGGCGGTCGGCGCGGCGGCAGGGCGCGGACCGTTGTGCGCACTGCTCGTCAATCGGGAGGGAAGCCCGCTGGGGAACGCGATGGGGGTGATCGGCCCGGCGAGGTGAGACATGGTGGACACGGCGGCGGCTCCTCGGTGCGGCGCTCGATGAGCGCGCGGTGGGGTGCCAGAGCCTGCGTTGTGCGAGACCGTCGAAGGACCAGGAGCTGGCGCGCCTCGATGTGCCCGGAGCTGGGTTTACGTCCTTAAGCGGGGGACAAAACGTGATGAAATTTTGTGAATCGGCCACCGGTGGTGGGAATGGGGCCAGCTTTGATCCTGCAAGCGGAATGGTGTAGTGGATGGCGAACCCGAATAACGGGTCTATCAGCGATGACGTCGCTCGACGTGCAGGAAACCTATCGCTTCGGCCGCTTTGTGCTCGAACCCGATCGGCGCTGCCTGTGCGCAGATGCGGCGGTCGTGCCGCTCGGCGCGCGCGCGTTCGACATCCTGCTGTTGTTGGTTCGTAACCGGGACCGCGTGGTCAGCAAGGACGAAATCCTGGCTGCGGTCTGGCGCGGGACGGTCGTCGAGGAGAACAACCTCGCCGTTCACATTTCTGCACTGCGGCGGGCACTGGGTGAGAAACCGGGCGGCGATCGGTTCATCGCGACGGTTTCGGGGCTGGGCTATCGGTTTGTGGGATCGGTCGTGGATGCCATGCACAATGTGGCGGTGCGCGACGTGACGCCGGTGGATCCATCGCCTGCTCCGGTTTTCGATTGGACGCCCCCGGCAGCGCCGGCGGGGAAACCTCGACGGATCGGGGCGGTGTGGCTCGGCATGGTGGTGGTGGTCGCGATACTGGTTGCCATCGGGTGGGTGGGGTTCGGCGCTCGGCCGATCAGAGTGGCGCCTCGGCTGTCGATTGCCGTCCTGCCGTTTCGCAGTTTGGCCGGGGTTGGACAGACGGATTATATTGCCGACGCGGTGACCGATGATCTGACATCGGACCTGTCGCACATCCCGAGCAGCATCGTGATCGCCCGAGACAGCGCTGATACTTTTGGCGGGCGCGAGATGAGCGCCACCGCGATCGGCCGGGCGCTGAACGTCCGCTATCTTCTCGAAGGAAGCCTGCTCGCCAGCGCTCGGGTGCTGCACGTCAATGCGCGCCTGGTCGATGCCGCGGCCGGAACTGAGCTCTGGGCGAGCGTCTTTGATGTCGACCGGTCGGATCTGGCGGGGAGCCTGACGGAGATTGTCCAGCGCATCTCGGGTGCGCTGCGATTCACGCTCGTCCAGGCCGAAGAGACGCGGTCTTTGTTTCAGCCGCCGGCCAATCCCGATGCGCTTGATCTTTACCTTCGAGCAAAATCCGTCCTTGATCGCAGCGACGCCTTCTCAGGTCTGCTGACCGCCCAGCGATTGCTCGAGAAGGCGGTGGAGATCTCGCCGGACGATAGCAACGCACTGGCGGAGCTCGGGTTGGTCCTGGTCAGCAAGATTGGCGACTTCGACGACGTCGATGAAGTTGCCGATCACAGCAGGGCGTCAGTGGTCATCGGGAAGGCGCTCAGCCAGGCGCCGCAGAACCCGCTTGCCATCACTGCCAACGGCATGTTGGCTTGGCTTGAGTATCGATGTGGGGAAGCGCAGCCAAGCTTCCATCTGGCTTTGTCGCTGGACCCCAACGACTTGCAAGCTCGCAGCGGTCTTGCCTTCTGCGCTCGTGAGCTCGGGCACATGGCCGAGATGATTTCAGAGCTCCGCGAGATCCTGCGAATAGATCCGGTCGGTTCCGGCAAAGCAGAAAGCGAGAACTCGATCGGCATGGGTTACCTCATGCTGGGAAGGCCGAGGGAGGCTATCGACTGGCTCAATCGCGCAGGGGCGAACCTCGGGAGCGATCAGAACCAGGCGATGGCTTCCGGATGGCAGGAGTACCGTCATCTCTTCCTCATCGCAGCGACCCAGCTGTCCGGTGACACGGCGAGTGCCGTCCGTCAGTATCAGGAGTTCGATAGGCGGCGACCGCATCGAACCGTGTTCCAACTCGCACAGCACGAAAGCCGGGCGATTTCGCTGTTGAGTGGCAACAAGGCTTTCCTCAATGCGCTGAGCGCCGCCGGGATGCCGCTCTACCCGCATGAGGATGACGATTTCGGCACTCCGCCAACTGACAAACCACAAACCGGCGATGACTTCGATCCGACACCGCTCTCCATACCGGGGGGACAGCGCGTCGACACTCGGACCGTCCACGCGCTCGTGTCCGGCACGGCAAAGCCGCTGGTCATCGACTTGAGCGATGGTGCCACGGTCATCCCTGACGCTGTCTGGGTATCACCAGACGACCTAACGACTGACCTTGATCAAATACTGCAAAAGCAGGTCGGCAACGCGCGCGTGCCGTCAGATCGGTTCATCATTTTGGCCAGTTGCGGCCCTTTCGGCTGGCAGAGTTACAATGCCGCCCTGTCTCTGATCCACCACGGCTTTCGTCATGTCCTGTGGTATCGAGGTGGGGAAGCAGCCTGGGTCGCGGCCGGCTATCCGACGCGAGATCGTCGTCCATTATGAGGGAATATCTCAGCAGCACTGGAAGCTAACATGCAAGGTCATCTGGCAAATACACAAGACGTCATGAATCAATTCATGCTTCAGCTCAATTGCAGCATCTGGGCGGGCATGGAGGATGATCCTGACTGCATTGCTGACATGAATAGGATCCAGATCAAATACGCGCTGGACGTTTTGACCGCTGCGACTTCGGCGTATACTGACATTCAGGCGATGCTCAACAAGAGACGTCCGAAGAAAGAGTAGTCGGACGGCACCGGAACGCCGGTCTAGCTAGGCGGCTTTCAGCAATCCAAGCGAGGGCCTCCAGACTTACTTCTCCGCACCGAACTCGAACACGGTTGTCTGGTCGAAGGTCTGGCCGGGTTTGAGTTCGGTGGTGGGGAAGTCGGGATGGTTGGGGCTGTCGGGGAAGTGCTGGGTCTCGAAGGTGACGCCGTCGGTCTGGCGGTAGATGCCGCCAGTGCCGGCGTAGGTGCCTTTCAGGAAGTTGCCGGTGTAGGCCTGGACGCCGGGCTGGGTGGTGAGCACGGTCAGGGTGCGGCCGCTGGTTGGGTCGAAAAGACGGGCGGCGAAGGTTGGGCCGCGGCCGGGGTTGATGACCCAGTTGTGGTCGTAGCCCTGAGCCTGGGTGAGCTGGATGTCGTCATCTCGGATGTGGGCGCCGATCGCTGTTGGGTGGCGAAAGTCGAACGGAGTGCCGGCGACGGAGGCGTTGCTGCCGAGCGGGATCGCGTTGGCGTCCGTGGGCGTGTACTGGTCGGCGTTGATCGTCAGAACCTGATCGTAGACGCCGTCGTGCGAGCCGACGCCGGCGAGGTTGAAGTAGGAGTGGTTGGTCAGGTTCAGCACAGTATCCCTGTCCGTAGTTGCCACATAGCGGATCGTGAAGCTGCCGTCGTCGGAGAGTGAGTAGGTGACGGTGACCTTCAGGGTGCCCGGGTAGCCCTGGTCGCCGTCCGGGCTGGTCAGGCTTAGGGTGGCGCTGACGGTGCGGCCGGACGTCGCGCCGGGCTTGACGTCCCAGGTCTGCTTGTCGAAGCCATTGAGGCCGCCGTGCAGGGCGTTGGGCGGGTTGTTGATCGCGAGCGTGTAGCCGTGGCCGTCGAGGCTGAAATGGCCCTTGGCGATGCGGTTGGCGTAGCGGCCGATGAGCGCGCCGAAATAGAGGCCGCCCGCGGCGCTCTTGGTCTCGTAATCCTTCAGCGTGGGGAAGCCGAGGACGATGTCGGCGGTTTTCCCCGAGCGGTCAGGGGCGAGGATCTCGGTGATGATGCCGCCGTAGCTCATGAACTTGACCGTCAGGCCGTGGCTGGCGGTCATGATGGTCAGAGTGACGGACTTGCCGTCGCTCGTGGTTCCGAATGGGGCTGTGCTGAGCGTGGCGGCGGTTGCCGTCTGGGTTGCCAGGGCGAGACAGGCGCTGAGCGGGATGGCGCGGGCAAGATCGCTCATTGTTTCCTCCCGGTCTTGCCGTTCCCAGCCGGATGAGGCGGGATGGCGGCAGGATTTTGGGAAGGAACACGCCGTGATCCATGTCGTTGCCATCGTCGTCACCAAGCCCGGTCAGCGCGAGGCGGTGCTCGCGGAGTTCCGGACCCTCATCCCGACAGTGCAGGCCGAGGAGGGCTGCCTCGAATACGGTCCTGCCGTCGACGTCGCGGGAGCGGCGGACGCATTCGGGCCGGACGTTTTCGTGGTGATCGAGAAGTGGAGCGGCACGGCGGCGCTCAGGGCGCACTCGAAGGCGCCGCACATGGCGGCCTATGCCGCGAAGGTAAAGGAGCTATTGATCAGCACGAAGGTCCATGTGCTGGACCCATGCTGAAGTGTTGGTTTCCAAAGGCCAGCCTTTGGCGGGGGGCGGGGCAGAGCCCCGCACCTACTTCGGCTTGCCGAAGAACAGTTCGGCGGCGCCGCGGTGGGCCTGCTTGCGGTCGATGGCCGCCTCGGCGCGGGTGATCTCGGTGCGCAACTCGGCGATATAGGATTGCAGCTCGGCGATCCCGAGCGCGTCGAGCGGAAGGATGTTCAGGCGGGTCTTCGGGCGTTCGGGAAGGTCGTCGCTCATGTTGGATGGCCCGGTTCGAGGGATGCTTCGCCGCGCAGCACCGGGACGCAGGAACCGCCGACGGTGGCGCGGATGCCGTCGACGGTTCGTCGCGCGGCCGCGCGCAGCAGGCTTGGGCGGCCGATCTCGACCCCCTGGGTGATTGCGAAGGAGGCGCCTGCGTCGTCGGTCAGCGACAGCAGCAGGGCGGCGAGAGTTGCGTTGGCGCTGCCGGTCGCGGGGTCTTCGGGTATTCCCGACATGGGGGCGAACACCCGGGCGCGGAGGTGACCGCCCTCTCGGGCGTAGAGATGCAGGGCGGTGCCGGTGAGAGCGCGGAAGGAGGCGAGCTCGGGCGCGGCGGCGGTCAGGGCGGCCGGATCGACCTCGGCGATGACGAACGGCGTGCCGACGGAGGCGAGGACCGGGCGGTGGGCGACCGTCCGGATTCGGGTCGGGTCGAGGCTGGCGCAGGCGGCGACCTGCTCGACCGAGGGTCCAGGTTCGACGGAAAGCGGTTGCGGCGCTGCGATGATGGCGCCGGTCAGGGTGTTGGCGCTGTCCCGCTCGGCGGTGACTTCGACGAGACCGGCTTCCTCCTCGAACAGGAGGCGGCCGTCGTGGTCGCGGCCGATGCTGGCGAGCACGTAGCCGGTGCCGACGTTGGGGTGGCCGGCGAACGGCAGTTCATGGCGAGGGGTGAAGATGCGGACGCGGGCGGTGTGGGCGGGGTCGTCGGGCGGAAGGACGAAGGTGGTCTCGCTGAGGTTGAACTCGGCGGCGAGCGCCTGCATCTCGCGGTCCGACAATCCGCTGGCGTCGGGGAAGACAGCCAGCGGATTGCCGCCAAAGCGGCGGTCGGTGAAGACGTCGACGGTGACGAAGGCGAAGGCACGCATCAGGCAGTGGTGAGCAATCCCAGCTTGCTGATGAGATCGGCATGCTCGCGCAGACGCTCGATGCGGGCATTGATCGCGTCGATGGCGTAGGGGCGCAGGCTCTGGTTGAAGCCGCCGAGCTTCTCGCGGTGGATCTCGAGGTGGCGGTTGACCAGGGCGAGCCAGCCATCGTAGTCGGCCCTCACCTCCTCGGCGGCCAGGTTGGCACCCTCGGCCGCGAACAGGACCGTGTCGCCGACGACGAGACCCTTGGGCGTCGGGAGCTCCTCGTAGCTGTCCGGGCGAAGGTCAAGGATGCGCCGGTCGCCGGTGAAGGGGACCGCGATGGTGACGCGCAGGCCGCGGGTCAGGCGGGGCTGACCGAGAGTGAAGCGGCGGGGGAGTTCGAGCTCGACCTCCTGCTGGCTCGCGGTCGCGGCCTCCTCGCGGAGGACCGGCACATTGAGCGAGTAGCGCTCGCACAGCTCGTCGACGAGTCCTTCAAGCGGACGCGCGTTCAGGTCGGCAGCCGTCAGAGCGCCGACATGCTCGGAGAGCCGGTATTGCTGCTGCTCGATGATGTCCCAGGAGCGGGCTGGCTCGGTGAAGAGTTCGTTGGCGTATCCTGACATCTGCTGGCTCCACGGGTGATTGCTGGGCCGAGGGGTGGAGGCGACGTTCAGGTATACCTCCGGCAGCGACCTTAAATTGCCGGCGTCGAAACGGGTAGTGGCGGAAATCCCATTCGGGCCACTATTCGTGGGCGGTTCAACGACCCCAGACTTCCCTCTCGCCCTGGCGGCGACGCACGGCCCGGGGCGGCGTGGCGGACGCATGCAGAGGAAGCGGACCGGGGCGACCGAACAGCCAGCCCTGGCCGAAATCGACGCCGAGTGCGACGAGTTCCTCGGCTTCGCGCTCGGTCTCGACGCGCTCGGCGACGATCTGGGCACCGGTCGCGCGCACCAGGTCCGCCATGGCGGAGAACAGCGCACGGTCGCGGGCGTATTTGGTCACGCCGTGGGTGTAGGAACCGTCGACCTTGACGATGTCGGGCTTCATCGCCCGCAGCACGTCGATGCCGGCGGTGCCAGCGCCGAAATCATCGATCGCGAGTGCGACGCCGATGCGGCGGAGTTCGTCCGCCGTTTGCGCGGCCTGCTGCAGATCGTCGATGTCGGCGGTCTCGGTCATCTCGATGGAGATCTGGCGTTCGCTGGCACGGCTCGCCTCGAGCAGGGCAAGCAGCTCACGCCGAAAGGCGGGACTCTGGACCGACTGGCTGGAGAGGTTCAGCGCGAGGGGGTGGCCGGACACGATGGCCGCCTCGCAGACGCGACGCGCGACCGCTCCATCGAGCTCTTCGGCCATGCCGATGGACTCGACCATCATGACAAAGTCCTGCGGCGTCCTGGCGAGGCCCGATGCGAGCCCGTGCGGGCGGATCAGCGCCTCGTAGCGTGTGATCCGGCGATCACGCAGCGAGACGATCGGCTGATACAGGAGGTCGAAACTGCCGCTGCGCAACGTACGCCGCAGGGTCGCGACCTGTGCGCTCGATTGAGCCAGGTAGCCGGTCAAGGCGTGATCGAACCCTGACCGAAGCAGGCCGGTCGCGCCGTCGCGCGCGAACACGCTCACGGCGTGGCGCAGCGCACGCGCCGCCTGCGGCGGCGTCAGGTCGTGGTCGGAGAGTGCCAGATGGTGCGACACGATCTTTGCTCTCACGCCGCTCGATCGGAGCGTCTCTGCCATGGCGGCTGCCACGTCCAATCGGGCGTCCGTGACGTCTTCGAGCACGCCGATGCGGCCGTTCGAGAGGTGGGCGCTGACAGCGTTCGGCAGGACCGATCGCAGCGCAGCACCCATCGGGCCGTCCAGCGAGAGGTCGGCGTTCCCCTCGACGACGATCTCGAGCAGGTCGAGCCTGCCGGTCTGCGCGCGGACACAGGTCTCCGCCTGTCGCAGCAGCGCGCCGGGAGACGACACGCGGCCGCCCGGCGAACCGGGCAGCAAGGAAAGGCTGAGGCAGAGCCGAGGGGGCCGGTCGCGTGACGGGAGTGCGAGGCCGGACAGGGCGACAGGGGTCCGAGCCTGGTTGGCGAGGCGGACCACGCAACGCGGCAGGCGGCCGGAGTTCTGCAGGACGGCAAGCGAGGATTGCAGCAGCTCGTGGTCGATGGGCGCCACCAGGTCGGTCACGGGGCGGCCCAGCCGATCATCGGGCTCGCAGCCGAGGTCGGCGCGGAAGGTGCCAGCGGCGTAGACCAGCCGACGGTCGGGATCGAGCTCGACGACGATATCGGCGGCCGCGAAGGCGAACGCGACGAAACGCTCGTAGTCGGCCGGATCCACGGGCCGGGCGGTCGCGTCAGCCGACATCGTTTCCCACGCTCGAATCACCAGCCGGCGACGAGCCGGCCGGACCGCCTCGGTTGTAGGCCATGACGGTTAGCGGTCGGTTACCTGGAGCGAAGCGGTGGGGCTGGCGCCGGGGAGGCGGAACCGCCATCGGCGGTGGCACGTTTGCGAAGACCACCGGGAGTACATTGGGCGTGGCAGGTTATTGGCGGCGGCGCCGCCCCATTGTGTTCGGCGGTCTCGGCACGCTGGTCCTCGCTGTCATCCTCCTGATCGTGTTCTGGGATTGGGACTGGTTCCTGCCGATCGTGGACAGGGAAGCCGGGTCAGTGCTGGGTCGCCCGGTGAGCGCGTCGCATCTGCACGTCCACCTTGGGCGCGTCACGACGGTGACGCTCGATGATGTCACAGTCGCCGAGCCGATGCAGTTCGCCTCCGAGCCGCCGGTCGCCAAGGTCGCGCATCTGACGATTGCCGTGGGCGTGCTGGACTATATCCGTGGCCGCGGCCTAGTGATCCCGCGAGTGGATGTCGACCACGCGAACGCCGACATCATCAGCCGTGCCGACGGCTCGAACAACTACACCTTCAAGTTCATGCAGCCGTCGACGACATCACCGAAGGCAAGCGCCTCGTCCAGCCCGAAGATTGGCGTGCTCAGCATCGAGGACAGCCGGATCGACGTCGCGATGGCGAAGCTCAGGGCGAAGTTTCACCTCGATGTGCATACGACACAGGATGCGAGCGACGCGTCGAAGAACCGGATCGTGGTCGGTGCGGAGGGGACGTACGCGGCGCAGCCGATAACGGGGCAGTTGGTTGCAGGCGCGCTGCTGACGTTGCGCGACAAGACGACGCCCTATCCGATCGACCTGCACGTTGCCAACGGGGCGACGCACGTTTCACTGGTCGGGACAGTCGAAGACCCGCTGAAGTTCTCGGGCGCCAATCTCCGGCTGGTGTTTCAGGGACCCGACATGGGCCAGCTCTATGCGCTGACCGGCGTGCCGATCCCGAGCACGCCGCCGTACCGCGTCGCCGGGCAGCTCGACTACACCAAGGCGCGCGTGGTGTTTCGCAATTTCGAGGGCCGGCTCGGCACGAGCGACCTCGGTGGCACGATCGCGGTCGATCCGCACCAACAACCGCCGCAACTTCAGGCAAACCTGCACTCGCATGAGGTCAACCTGGTCGACCTCGGCGGTTTCATCGGCGCCAAGCCGGGGCATCCTGCGGAGAACAAGGCGGCACACCAGGGCTCGACGGCGGCACCGCGCGGAACCAACGTGCTGCCGACGACGCCGATCAGCCTGCCCAGGCTGAACGCGATGGATGTGGATTTCGCCTACAGGGGTGATCATATCGAAGGCAGATTTATTCCCCTCGACAACATCGTCGTTGACATGACGATCCATGGCGGCGTGGTCGATCTGAAGAAGATCGATTTCGGCGTCGGACATGGCGAGTTGGCCGGCCACGCCAAGCTGGCGCCCGTCGGTCACGACGTGAAGGCGAATGCCGCAGTGCAGGTCCGCAACGTGGACCTGTCGCACCTGCTGAACGCGACCCATGCTTTCCACGGCAAGGGGATCGTGGGCGGCGGGTTCACCCTGGACGGACAGGGCAACTCGATCGCCGGGCTGGTGAACGGCGGCGATGGCGGGGTCGAGTTGTACATGCGGGACGGCGGCGACATTTCCTCGCTGCTGCCCGACCTGCTTGGTCTTGAATTCTCCAACGCGCTGCTCTCGGCGCTCGGGGTGCCGCAGCGGACCAACGTCGATTGCTTCGTGGCCTCGATGCCGCTGCACCAGGGTGTGCTCGACACGCACCTGTTCGTGCTGCAGACCGGAGAGGCACGTACGACGGGACAGGGCAGTCTCGATTTCCGCAACGACACCATCAATTATGCGCTGACGACGCGGTCGACGCGGTTCAGCGTCGGCTCGCTGCCTGGGCCCATCGACATCAGCGGTCCGATCGCGAGCCCATCGATCAAGCCGGGTGGCGAGATCATCGGGAGAGGAGCGGCGACCGTGGGTCTCGGGATCGTGTTCGCGCCGCTGGCGATCCTGCCGACGATCCAGTTCGGGGTCGGCAAGAGCCAGGCTTGCGAGGACGCGGTCAGGGGAAGTTCCGGTGCGTTGGCGGCGGCGTCCACAGCGGCGCCCGCGACGCCGGCAGCACCACCGCGCCATCGCACGCCGCGGGAGGTTCATCGGGCGTGGGAGCACCGGCTGCACCGGACCGGCGGCGCTTAGAGGGTGCATGCACAGGCGGTGCAAGCGCCTGTGGAAATCCTGGAGCCGTCAGGCCGGCTCGTCGGATTGCTGGCTCTCAGTTGCGGCGCGATCGTCGCCAACCTCTATTACGCCCAGCCGCTGATCGGATTGATGGCGCCGGACCTTCGGCTGACCACCGGCGAGGCCGGGCTGATCGTGACGGTGACGCAGGTCGGCTACGGCATCGGGCTGCTCACGATCGCTTCGATGGCGGACCTGGTCGAGAACCGCCGGCTGGTGCTGCTGTGCATGGGTGCGACCGTGCTGGGGCTGCTGGCGGTGGGGCTCTCGCGTGGGCCGCTCTGGTTTCTCGCGTCCGCGTTCGTGGTCGGCCTGAGTTCGGTTGGCACGCAGGTGCTGGTGCCGCTGGCAGCGCACCTGTCGCCGGAGAGGATGCGCGGGCGGGTCGTCGGCAACGTCATGGGGGGCCTGCTGGCAGGCATCATGCTGGCGCGGCCGGCGTCGAGCCTGATTGCCGCCTATGGAGGGTGGCGGGCGGTGTTCTTCGTTGCCTGCGTCGCGATGATGGCGCTGACGGTGGTGCTCTGGTCGAGGTTGCCGCTGCGAGTGCCGCGGACGGAGCTTCGTTACTGGCAGATCCTGTCGTCGATGGTGAACCTGCTGCTGACGGAACGGGTGCTGCAGAAGCGGGCGCTTTACCAGGCGCTGATGTTTGCCGGGTTCAACCTGTTCTGGACTGCGGTGCCGCTGCTGCTGGCAAGCCGGTTTCACTTTGGTCAGCTCGGCATTGCGTTGTTCGCACTTGCGGGAGCCGGCGGCGCTCTGGCGGCGCCGGTTGCGGGACGGCTCGCGGACCGAGGTCTGACGGAGGCGACGAGTGCCGGTGCAATGGCGACGCTGGCCGGCGCATCGCTGCTCGCGGTCTGGGGTGCGTCGGAGGGAAGCCTTGCTGCTCTCGTGGTGGCGGCGGTGGCGCTCGATGCGGCAGTGCAGGCGAACCAGGTGTGCGGGCAGCGGGTGATCTATGGGCTGGCCCCGGCGCTGCGCGGGCGGCTGAACGCGATCTACATCGCCTGCCTGTTTGCCGGAGGCGCGTTGGGATCGACGTCGGCAACGTTCCTGTACGAAGCGGGGGGTTTCACGCTCACCGAGATTGCCGGAGCCGCAACCGGCGTTGCCGCGTTCGCGCTGTTCGTGCTGATGAGGGGGTCGTCGGGTCCGTCCGTGTGAGACGGGTGCCGGTTGCAACATGCCGCCGGCGACGATACGGTTTTCCAACGAGGGACGACCGGGCGGGAACAATGATCGGTTCATGGGCAGGCAGGCGCGGCATCCGCGTGGCTGTGAGAGCGATGATCGGCGCACTGGGTGTGGTGCACCCGGCGCACGCGTCGACGGGTGCGGTCATTGCCTGGGACACTTACGGCATCCCGCACATCTACGGTCCCGATCTGCTGACGGTGGTGCGTGGGCTCGGCTATGCCGAGATGGAGAACCATGCCGAGACGCTGCTGGGCAACATCGCCAACGCGCGCGGCCGGTCGGCCGAATATTTCGGGGCCGGCGCCAACGGCGCCAATCTCGCCAACGACATCCAGGTGCGAACCGAGAACATCCCGGCACGCGCGATCGACTGGCTTGCACGCGGCGGGCTGTTCCAGAGCGCTGTCATCGGGGCGTTCGCTGCCGGCGTCAATGAATATGCCGCGCGTCATGGCGACACGATCGACCCGTCGTTCCGCCGCGTGCTGCCGTTCGTTCCCACCGATGTGACGGCCGATGAGCAGAACACGGTCCATTTCACGTTCATGCCCGAGCAGGACAATCTGCCGGCGCTGATCAGCGCGTGGCAGACGGGCGGCATCACGGCTGCGAACGCGCTCGCGCGCAGCTTCACGCCGGGCGGCTCGAACGGCTGGGCGATCGCGCCTTCGAAGAGTGCGACTGGCAACGCCATCCTGATGGGCAATCCGCATCTGCCGTGGGGCAACAACCAGCCGGTTCCCGGCCTGGGTCTGTATCAGTGGATGGAGGCGAACCTGGTGATCGGCGACCCGGCCGCCCCCGGGGGGGACCCCCCCCGGGGGGGTTTTTTGGGGGGGGCGGTTCTCGGGATCGGGTTCAACGACGATCTCGGCTGGACGCACACCAACAATACGATCCAGAACACCAACCTCTATCAGGTCACGCTGAACGCAGACGGGACCTACGACTTCGGGGGTGGGACGCGGCCGCTCGATCACCGCGCGGACATCGTCAAGGTGCGCGCGAGCGACGGCTCGCTGCAGAGCCAGACCATCGACATCTATGCCACCGTGCAGGGGCCGCTGGTCGCGCGGAACGGCACCAAGGCCCTCGCGCTGCGGGTTGCCGGGCTCGATCAGCCGTCGCTGGTGACCCAATACTGGGGGATGATCGCCTCGCACAATCTCGGCGAGTTCATCCTCGCCAACTCGTTCCTGCAGATGCCGTTCTTCAACGTCATCTATGCCGATCGGGACGGCCACGTGATGTATGTGTTCGGCGGACGACAGCCGGTTCGCCGTGGAGGTGTCTGGGGCGATTATGCTGGCATCCTCGACGGCAGCGATCCCACGCTGGTCTGGAGCACTACGCTCGACTGGCTGGAGCTGCCGCGGGCGATCGATCCGCCGGGCGGGTTCGTTGCCAACAGCAACGATCCGCCTTGGACATCGAGCTTTCCCGAGGTGCCGACTGACGATCCCGCCAACTTCGCGGCCTGGATCTCGCCGCAATTGATGGACATGCGTCCGCAGCACGGATCACGCTTCCTGCTCAGCCAGGCCAAGTTCACGACCGATCAGATCCTGTCCGGCAAGGAGCAGACCGGCATGCTGCTTGCGGACCGCGTGCTGCCCGACCTGCTGCTGGCCGCGACCGCGTCGGGCAACCGGACGGCAGCCGCGGCCGCTGCCGTGCTCGCCGCGTGGGATCACACGGCGGACGCTACAGCCAAGGGCGCGGTGCTGTTCGAGCGCTGGTGGGACATCGTGAGCCAGGATCCTGCGATCGCGAAGGACGACACGATCAATTTCTATTCGCCGCATCCCAAGTTCCGGGTCGGCTGGAGTGCCAGCCAACCTCTCGACACGCCGACCGGGCTTGCGGACGCAGCGTCCTGCGTTCCGGATCTGGTCGAGGCGGCGGGGCAGGTGCAGGCAGAGTATGGGGCGCTCGATGTCGCGTGGGGCGACGTTCACAGGACGGTGCTGGTCACGCATGACGCGACGCTGCAGACGGCGATACCGCTGTCGAACGATCCTGAAAGCGGACCTGACGACCCGTTCGGGCCGATCCGGGTGGTCAATCCGTTTCCCGCGCCAAATGGGACCAGCGATCTCTGGTCGTATGGTGGCGACGGCTATGTCCAGCTCGTGGAGTTCACCCCGCAGGGAGCGAAGGCGCGCGTTCTGCTCGGCTACGGCAATGCCTCGCGGCCCGGCTCGCCACACGTGACCGATCAGTTGCCGGCGTTCAATGCCAAGACGCTGCTGCCGGCGTGGCGAACGCAGCACGAGGTGGCGCAGCATACGGTCAGCGTCGAAGAGTATTGAGGCTTGACGAACATGGCGGTCCGCATTCGGGTCTATGACAACGGCCGGTATCAGGACGAGGAGGCGGCTTACGACCTCAGCGAGGAGTTCAACGAGCAAGACGCGCTGACCAGGTGCCGGGCAATGGTCGATGACGATCTGGCCGAGGTTTACGAGCAAGGAATGTCCGCCGAGGCGCTGATCGCCCGATACCAGATGGACGGCCGCGACCCTGTCATCATTGGTGCTTCGGAACAGCCGTTCTCGGCCTGGACGTACGCCGCAGCACGGGCCGGTGAAATGGTCGCGGCTACCGGCGCGCAATCTGTACGTCCGATGGCAACGAAGCCACGAGACTGATCGGTTCCTTGGGGTCACGGACCCACGATGAGTTTGTCTTTATTTTCACGATTTCCACTCGGCTTGAATGTAGTTTATCCTGGACGTTTGAATCGCGAGCGGCTCGCCGGCCCGGGGGCCGCGAGGGATCGTTCGGTTCCGGCAAGCTGGCGGGCGTTGGGGTGAACGGGACGGGCTCGGTCGGGGCTGAGGCCCCGTCGTCAGGTGAAGGGCGCGGCGGTGTCAAGCTCCTTGCGCAAATCGGCGGGGCAGCGGCCGAGCCGGTCGGCGCAAATCTCGAGAAGCTGGCTGGCCGACATGGGCTGCCTGATGTCGGGCGGCGGGGGAGCGGCGGGTGTTGACG
>CAXTSH010000032.1:0-36048 GCA_964246925.1 uncultured Acetobacteraceae bacterium | reverse complement strand
CTAGAGGCCTGAACCGCAGAAACCTGTCGCAAAGAAGACCCCTCACGAGAACCAGACTGAGCGTGCTGTCGTCAACGCCGTCGAACATGCGCCTGTTCTCGGCATAGTCGTAATAGCGACTGCCGATCCACAGACCATCCTCCTCGGCCTGCACACGGGATTTGTCGACAAGCTCGTCCGCTGCAGCCGAGTACCAGCAACTGTTGCAGACCTTGTCAATGCCGACAGCGGACGGCTTTTTGACGGTTCTGTAAGTCTCCCACTCCAGCCTTGCCGGCCGGTCGAACTCGATCGTGTTCGTCATCGGGGAGCAGGCTCCGTACAGGCCGGATTGCCTGATACCGAACTCCATACCGTCCTCGAAAGCGTTCAGGTTGTACACCTCTGTGGCATCCAGGTAGTTGGGACTACCCTCATGGAAGAAGAACAGCCGGAAATTGGAACTCAGACGGAGTGGCGCAAAATGTTCAGCCTGTTCCGCCATGTTGTGGCGAACGAGTACGCGATCCCGCCGGTGAACGTATATGAGTTCACCGAGGTGCGACGCGACCATCCAGTCTGCGGACATGAACAAATGTCTCCTATGGAGCCGGCCTGGGCTCCACGATCAGTTTGGCAGCCGCCCCTCGCGCCTGCCGAAAACGACGTAGTGAGCAAACGGGTCCTGTCCGGAGCGCGCAACATCCGGATATCGTAGACGGTAGAGTTCCGCGTCGAACCCTGGAGCGGTCACGATGCCTCGGCAGTTGGCGCTCGACAGACTTGGGAACTCGCCCAGGAACGATGCCATTTCGGTGTCGTCTCTCCAAGGCAGGCGATAGATCGGGTCCGTCGCGACGGCGCTGAGAAGGGCGGCGTTGCGCTCGACGGAGGAACCGTCGAAACAGGATGGAAGGTCGCGCAGCCCAAGTCCGCTGTCGATCGCAAAGAAGTAGGCGCTTGGCTCCGGCCCGCTGTCGCGGTGGACACCACCGAAGCCGGCGCGCAGGCAACGATAAGAGACATCCGTGTGCTCGTGGCCATATTTTCCGAACCGAGGATCGAAGTATCCGATGTTGAGCAGGGCTTCACGCGTGAAGGCCAGGCACTGACCGCCGATGATTTGCATGATACCCGGGTCGGCCGCGCGGCAAGCACCTGCCAGCACGTGGTGGCGAGCGTGGGCGGGAGCGAAGTTCACGTGCCCGAAATTGATCGCCGCCTGAAGCCAATCCTGCTCCCAACCGTAAACGAGAGGGACGACGTCGTCGTCCATGAGCAGGATGATGTCCACACTCGTGCGGTTCATCAGGTGGTACAGGCCCCGGTTCTTGTTCCAGGCGACGCCACGGTTCGGTCCGCGGATTGACTGACATTTGGCGGCGGCCAAGACATCGGAGGTGCCGTCGGTCGACCCGTCATCCGCGACGACGAGTTCGAAATCGATCGAAGTGAAACTGTCGAGTTTTGTGATCATGTCGGCGACGGTATCGCTGCGATCAAACGTGGTCACGGCTATACCCAACGACGGCCTGGGGTGAGCGCTCGTCCTCAAAGCCCGGTTCCCTCCAGACAACCGGAAAACGGGAGACTGTCCTTCAAGCGACCGAGCAGGCCGTGCGGCGTCGTCACCATGCTGTCAGGCGACCTCCCGAGCATCGGCCGGCTTCCGTAACAAGCGGTGGAGCCAGCTTTTGCGGATCTGTGTGACGGCCTGTTCTCCCCTGATCACCGGCGTCTGCTGTTCGTCGCCTGCCGCAGTCACCATCGCCGCCTCCGCCGAGCGGAGGAGCGACGTCCAGAGGTCGAGATCAAACCCGTGGGCGTTCTCGTAGGGGGCGAAGCCGCTGTGGAAAGCTCGGTACAGACCGTCCGCCAAACGCTCGACATGACCATGCGGCCTGTCCGGGACGGCGCGGGTGACCCAGAGCAGGCGATTGGGGCCACGACGCCGTAGCGCCTCGTAGAGCGTCCACAGACCGGCCTCGACGTCGTTCTCGTCCACCCGCCGTACGAAGACCTTGTGGGCAGTTTCGAAATCCTCCATCAGCAACTGAGCCATAAACGCGAGCTTGGTCGCCTCGGCCGCGCGAACCGTGTCTTCGTCCATCCGATCGAGCCCGACTCCGGTATGAAAGGTCAGGGCGTAACGCCTGCTGTAGGCGATCCATTCGCCACCGTGATCCCACATCATCAGGTCGTCTGCGGTCGCAAACCCTTCGAAGCTGTTGTCGATGGCCTGGATCAGCAGATCCACGTGACGGGCGCCGGCGTAGCGAAGCAGGCCCAACCGCTCGAAGCCACCCTGACGCTGCATGAGGCCAAACTCGCAATTATCGCCGAGGCCCTCGAAGCGCATGACGAGTTCACGGTCGGCCTTCGGACGGCTCCGGGTTATGAGCAGGTGCCGGCCGAGATCGATCGAGATCGTGTCGCCGCGTTCGAGCGAGAGGTTAAGCCGGGCCGAGGACATGTCGAGATCGGCGCGGGGCGGCATCCGCTGATCGAAAGAGAAACGGGCGGAGTGGGCGGCAGGATCGACGATGTCGGCGACGCCGGGGCTCGGGAGGCCCCGATCCTCGATCGGCAGCGACAGAGCCGGCTGCCCCGGAATGTCGATCGCCATGCTTTGGATCGCCTCGGCAGAATGGAACCAGCCGCCGCATTGAAGGCGATCATCGTCCTCGTCGTGGTGCAGGTGAAAATGGTCGATTGCGTAGCGAGAGTAGCCCATCGTCATGGTTCCTGTTCCGAGACCAAAACTAAACGGCTAATTTCGCCGATGCAACATTGTTGCTACTCCTTCGGGACTTCGAGACCGATTGCGCGCAGCCGTGCGCCCTCCTCGTCCCAGCCGGCGCGCTCCTTGACGTTGAGAAAGAGGTGGGCGGGACGATCGATCAGCGTGGACAGGGCTTTGCGGGCGCGGGTGCCGATCTCGCGGATCATGACGCCCTTATCGCCGATCAGGATCGCCTTGTGGTTGGCGCGAGCCACATAGATCGTGATGTCGACGCGAACGGAGCCGTCCGGACGCTCGGTCCAGCTCTCGGTCTCCACGGTGGCGCCGTAGGGAACCTCCTCGTGGGTCTGCAGGAAGACCTGCTCGCGGACCAGTTCGGCGGCGAGCAGGCGGTCGGGAAGGTCGGTGAGTTCGTCCTCGGGGTAGAGAAACGGACCCTCGGGCAGGGCGCCGGCGATGGCGGAGAGGAGTTCGGCGACACCGTCGCCGTTGGCGGCGCTGACCATGAAGGTTTCGTCGAATTCGAGACGGAGGTTGAGCGCCGCCGTCAGCGGCAGAAGCGACTGCGGGGCAACGAGGTCGGTCTTGTTGAGCACGAGCCAGGTGCGGCGCTGGCGCGTCGCGAGCCGTTCGACGATCGGCTCGACCTGCTCGTTCAGCCCGGCCTTGGCGTCGACCAGGAACAGGGTGAGATCGGCATCCTCCGCGCCAGTCCAGGCGGTGGCGACCATGGCGCGGTCGAGCTTGCGACGCGGCCGGAAGATGCCGGGGAGGTCGACGAGGATGATCTGGGTCGTTTCGCGCATGACGATGCCGAGCACGCGGGCGCGCGTGGTCTGCGCCTTGGGGCTGACGATGGAGAGCTTGGCACCCGCCATCCGGTTGAGCAGCGTGGACTTGCCCGCGTTCGGCGCACCGACCAGGGCGGCAAAGCCGCACCGTTTTGTGGTGGTTTCCAAAGGCTAGCCTTTACGGGCTCCCATCGCGCTCGCGCGATGGGTCCCGTGCGGGGTCCAGGGGCGGCGCCCCTGACCTTCGGTTTCTGAGCTGTGTCAGAAGCGCGGCGGCGGCGTCGCGCTCGGCGACGCGCTTGCTGCCGGCTTCACCGCGGCCGGTCAGGTTGAGCGCGCTTGCCTCGACGACGAAGCGCGGCGCGTGTGAAGCGCCTTCGCGCGAGGTGATCGCATACTCGGGGAGCGGCGAGCCGCGAGCCTGCAGCCATTCCTGAAGCGAGGTCTTCGGGTCCTTCGGCGGTTGGGTTTGCCCGGTCAGCGCGTCGGCCCACTCGGTGCGCACCAGGCGTCGCACCGGATCGAGGCCGGCATCGAGGTAGAGCGCCCCGAGCAGCGCTTCGAGGGCGTCGGCGCGGACGTTCTCGAGCGACGCCACCCCGGCGCGAGCCGCGTCAGGGGCAACGGCGATGGCGTCGGCCAAGCCGAGCCGGTCGGCGATGGGAGCGAGGACCGCACGAGAGACCAGGCGGGCGTGGCGCGGACCCAGCTCTCCCTCCTGCTCGTCGGGGAAGCGTTCAAACAGCCATTCGGCGACCGCGAGGCCAAGGACCCGGTCGCCGATGAATTCAAGCCGTTCGTTCGAGCCGGTGCCGCGTCGCAAGCCCGCGAAGCGGCCGTCGCGCGGGGCGGAGCGATGGGTCAGCGCTTCACGCAGCAACGCGGGCGTGCGGAAGCGATAGCCGATGCGGGTTTCCAGCGCCCGGCTCGGACCTGTTATCTCACCACCGTCAGCAGGCGCCCCCAGCGGACTTCGAACGGCCATTCCCAGAATTCCCACAGCGGGTAACGCTCATCGACGGAGAAGAAGATGATTTTGGCGTGCCCGACCAGGTTTTCGAGCGGGACGTAGCCGAGGTCGGGGAAACGGCTGTCGGCGCTGTCGTCGCGATCGTCGCCCATGGCGAAGAAGTCGCCCGGCGGCACGACGTACTCCTGCGTGTTGTTCCACCAGCTGTCGCTGTCGAACTTGAGGATCTGGTGGGTGACGACGCCTCCGCGCGTCGGCAGGTGCTCGAGGTAGCGGCGGCCGTCCATGTGACGGTCGTTCTCGTCGATGGCGACGTAGTCGCCGACGTCGTCGCGCGGCACCAGCGTGCCGTTCAGGTAGAGCTGGCCTTCACGCATCTGGATGTGGTCGCCTGGCAGGCCCACGATGCGCTTGATGTAGTCGATGCTGGTGTCCTGGGTTTCGCGGAAGACGGCGACGTCGCCGCGCTTGGGCATGTGAAAGAAGATGCGACCGGAGAACAGGTCGGGCGCGAACGGGAAGGAGAAGCGCGAGTAGCCGTAGGAGTATTTGGCGGTGAAGACGTAGTCGCCCACCAGCAGCGTCGGGATCATCGAACCGGACGGAATGTTGAACGGCTCGAACAGGAAGGTGCGGACGCCGACGGCGATCAGCAGCGCGTAGACGATCGTCTTGACGTTTTCCCACAAGCCGGTGGTGATGCGGCCGCGTTCCGTGGTCCTGGTGTCGGCCATCGAGGGATCCGGTTGGGGTGACGGGCGTAGAAGCCGACCGCTGTCGAACCTGTCAAGGCCGTGTCATCGTAGACCCGGGACGGGAGGCAACGAAATGGAAGGCAAGATGAACCGGCGTTGGCTGCTGGCGCGGCGACCTCAGGGCGCGATCAGGGATGAGGATTTCCGCTGGACCCACGAGGCGTTGCCGACGCCCGCAGACGGCGAAGTGGTGGTCCGGGTGTCCATGCTGTCGTGTGATCCGACCCAGCGGGGCTGGATCGGCGGCGACACCTACCTGCCGGCGGTCGAGATCGGCAGCGCGGTGCGTTCGGTGGGAGCGGGCCGGATCGTGGCCTCCCGGCATCCGGACTACGCGGAGGGAGACCTGGTCGCCGGCATCCTGGCCTGGGAAGACTACGTGCGGCTGGCACCCGTCGGTCCGTATCGGCTGGGCAAGCTGCCGACGGATGTGCCGCTCGAACGGGCGCTGGGAGTGTTGGGATTGAACGGCACCACGGCGTATTTCGGGCTGCTGGAGATCGGCAGACCGCAGGCTGGCGAGACGGTCGTCGTCTCGGGGGCGGCGGGTGCGACCGGGTTGCTGGTCGGACAGATCGCCAAGATCAAAGGCTGCCGCGCCGTCGGGATCGCGGGCGGCCCGGAGAAATGCCGTTGGTTGGTCGAGACCGCGGGCTTCGACGCGGCGATCGACTACAAGGCGGGCAAGCTGGCCGGCCGGCTCGGCGAGGCGTGTCCGAAGGGTATCGACGTCTATTTCGACAATGTCGGCGGCGAGATCCTGGATGCGGCGCTGGCGCAGCTTGCCTTTCACGGCCGGGTGGTGCTGTGCGGCGCGATCGCGCAGTACAACGCCACCGAGCCGCCGCCGGGGCCGAGCAACTACCTGAACCTGTTGCTGCAGCGGGGACGGATGGAGGGGTTCATCGTGCTCGACTACGCGGCGCGGCAAGGAGAGGCGATCGCGGCGCTGTCGGGTTGGCTGACGCAAGGAAAGCTCACGGAGCGGATCGATATGCAGGAAGGCCTGCAGAACGCGCCCGCAACGTTGCGTCGACTGTTCGAGGGCGCGAACGAGGGCAAGCAATTGCTCAGGGTCGCGTCGCTCTCGGAGAGTTAGTCGGAGATCACCAGGAGGGTGGAGGTGGCTGAGGCGTAGAGCCTGCCGGACGCGTCGGTCAGCCGCGCCTCGGCGAAGCTGACACGCCGGCCGTAGGAGAGCAGAGAGCCCTCGGCGCGCACCCGCCCCGTGTCCGCGGTCAGGGCCTTGTGGAACGCGACCTTCAACTCCAGCGTCGTGAAGCGCTGGCCAGGCGCCAGTTTCGAGTGGACCGCGCAGCCGCAGGCAGAGTCGAGCAGAGTGGCCGCATAGCCGCCGTGAACGGTCCCGAGCGGATTGTAGACGTGTCGGCCGGGAGTGCCTTCAAAGACGGCGCGGCCTTCCTCGATCTCGACCAGGTTGAAATCGAGCGCCGCTCCGATGCCCGGCCTGCGCCCGGCATCGATCAGGGCCCGTAGCTGCTGAAGACCGCTTGCAGAGGCGGCGGACATCGCATGTTACCCAGCGTCGTTGCGTGGCGCTGGATAGTCGGGTTGCTTTCGATTTGCAAGTTACCGGTGCGGTGATGGCGATCATCATCGGGCCTCGATGATCACGGCGGCGAAGGCGTAAGGCGCCTCGTCGGTCATCGTCAGCTGGATGATCGGGGTCATGCCGCGCGGCGTGAGCAGTTCGAGGCGGGCGAGTGCGCCGCCGGTGAGCGTCATCGTAGGTTGGCCGGAAGGCAGGTTGGCGACGCCCAGGTCGGAGTGGAAGACGCCCTGCGAGAAGCCGGTGCCGAGCGCCTTGGCGCACGCCTCCTTGGCGGCCCAGCGCTTGGCGAGCGAGGCCGCGCGGTTGCGGCCGACGCCGCGCTCGGCACGGGCGCGCTCGACGGGCGTGAAGACCCGCTCCAGGAACCGATGCGCGTGACGCTCGAGGACGCGCTCGATGCGACGTATGTCGGTCAGATCCGAGCCGAGACCGATGATCAAGCGGGAGGGATCACGCCTTGGCGCGTTCGACCTGGGTGGTGCCGGTCGCCGCACGGAGTGCCGCAATGACCGAGGACAGATGACGCACGTCGCGCACGTCGACGTCGATCAGCACCTCCATGAAGTCGAGCTGGCGGTTGACGATGCGCAGGTTGGTCACCGTGCCGTCCTGTTTGGCGATGCTGTTGGTCAGCGTTCCCAGGGCATCGGGCTCGTTGGTGGTGATGACGCTGACGCGGCCGCCATACTGCTCGGCCTCGCGCTGCGGGCCGAGCGCGTCGTAGTCCCAGTCGATGTCGAGGAAGCGCTCGGGCGTCGCGGCGAAGCTCTCGAGGGTCTGGCAGCCGGAGGTGTGGACGGTGACGCCCTTGCCGGTGGCGACGATGCCGACGATGCGGTCGCCGGGAAGCGGGCGGCAGCAGCCGGCATAGTGAACGCTCATGCCGGCGATGATGCCACGGATCGCCACCCCGCCTTGACCTGACGACAGCCGTTGGGCCGGGCGCGGTGGCAGGCGCGGCATGACGCGCGGCGGCCGTGCCGGGTTGCGCATCTCGGGATAGGCGGCCTGGACGACCTCGCGAGGTCCGATGTTGCCGTTGCCGACGCCGACATAGAGGTCGGCGAGGGTTGCGCATTTGAGTGACTTGAGCACGGTCTCGAGCACGCGCTCGCCGCCGTCGAGACCATCCTGGCGGAAGCTCTTGGCAAGTGTGGCGCGGCCCTGGTCGATGTGGTTCTGCCGTTGCTGCCCCGCGACATGGCGGCGGATACGGGCGCGTGCCTTGCCGGTGACCGCGAAGCGTTCCCAGGCCGGCGACGGCGTGCCGCCGCGGGCGGTCATGATCTCGACCTGATCGCCGTTGGCCAGTTCGTGCCGGAGCGGCATCAGCCGGCCGTTGATCTTGGCACCGACGCAGGTGTCGCCGACCTGGCTGTGCACGGCGTAGGCGAAATCGACCGGACAGGCGCCGCGGGGAAGCTGGATCAGCTGGCCTTTCGGCGTGAAGCAGAAGACCTGATCCTGGTAGAGTTCGAGCTTGGTGTTCTCGAGGAATTCGCCTGCCGAGGATGAGTTCTCCAGGATTTCGAGCAGGTCCTGCACCCAGCGGAAACGCTTGAGCTCGACATCGCCGGGACGGGTGACGTGCTCGCCGCCGGCACCCTTGTAATGCCAGTGGCAGGCGACGCCGTTCTCGGCGACGTCGTGCATCTCCGGCGTGCGGATCTGGATTTCGATCTTCTGGTTGCGCGGATGGCGCAACGTGACGCCGGTATGAAGGCTCTGGTAGCCGTTGGCTTTCGGCGTCGAGATGTAGTCCTTGAAGCGACCGGCGATGACGGGATAGGCGGCGTGCACCGCGCCGAGCGCTGCGTAGCATTCCTCGCGCGAGGGGACGAGGACACGAAAGGCCATGATGTCGGAAAGCTGCTCGAAGGCGACCGAGCGGCGCTGCATCTTTTCCCAAATCGAGAAGGCGGATTTCTCGCGACCCGAGACGTCGACCTCCTTGTGGCCGGCCTCGCGGCAGATGCGGATCAGCTCGTCGCGGACCTCGTCGATCACGTCGGCGCCATGTCCGCGCAGGTAGTTCAGCCGCGCCTGGATGGTACTGCGCGCCTCCGGTTCGAGCACGCCGAAAGAGAGGTCCTGCAGCTCGCTCTTGATCGCGTCCATGCCGATCCGTTCGGCGAGCGGGGCGTAGATGTCGAGCGTCTCGCGCGCGATGCGGGTGCGCCGTTCCGGCTCCTGGACGTAGTGCAGCGTGCGCATGTTGTGCAGGCGGTCGGCGAGCTTGACGATGAGCACGCGAATGTCGCGGCTCATGGCAAGCACGAGCTTGCGGAAATTTTCCGCCTGCTTGGTCCGGTCGGACTGCAGTTCGAGGCGGGTCAGCTTGGTGACGCCGTCGACGAGGCCGGCGACGGTGGGCCCGAACCCTGCCGCAATCGTCTCCTGGGTAACGCCGGTGTCCTCGATGGTGTCGTGCAGAAGCCCGGTGGCGATGCTGGCGGCGTCGAGCTTCAGGCCAGCAAGGATGCCGGCGACCGCGAGCGGATGGGTGATGTAGGGATCGCCGTTGTCGCGTGCCTGGCGGGCGTGCGCGTCGGCGGCGACGGCATAGGCGCGAGAGACCAGGCCGACATCCGCACGGCTGTCATAGGCGGTGATGCGTCGGATGAGCCCCGACGGCGGCATTTCCGCGAGGGCTCCACCGATGTTCGAAGGGGCGGGGCGCTCGCCGAGACCGTCGGGAGCGCGGGTTGGCAGGTTGGGGCTTGCGCCCCGCGTCAGCGACGCCTCCCGCCGAGTTCAGCCTCGATGGCCGCCTCGAGGTCTTCGGGCGAGAGGTCGGCGAGTGCGTTGGCGGCCTCTTCCTCGGCCGACACGTCCTGCAGCCCGAAGATGTTCTGGTCGGTCGGAATGAGGTCGAGCACCTCCTCGTCCGCCGGCTCCGGCTCAGGGGCGCGGGAGAGCGACTTGATCAGGTCCTGTTCGAGCGCGCTGTAACTGACACGCTCCTCGGCAATCTCACGCAGAGCAACGACCGGGTTCTTGTCGTCGTCGCGCTCGAGAGTCAGTTCCTCGCCGCGCGAGAGATTGCGGGCGCGCTGCGCCGCAAGCAGCACGAGCTCGAAGCGGTTAGGGATTTTTTCAACACAATCTTCGACAGTGACGCGCGCCATGCGCTCAACCTCCGCTCGCCGCCGGCTTTTGGAAGCTCACAATGTATCAATTCGCACCCCCAGCCGCAAGGCGAAGGGTTCCGGCCGGCGGCAGATCGGCAAGCAGGGCGCCCACATCCCGGTGCAGCACCGGGTGAACCCAGCCGGGCAGCACGTCGCGCAGCGGCTCGAGAACGAAGCGTCGGAGGTGCGCCCTCGGGTGCGGCAGCAACGGATCAGGTGCCGTTCGTACAAGGCGGCCCATCGCGACGATGTCGAGGTCGAGCGTGCGTGCGTGCGGCGCCACGCGCGTCGACGCGAGGCCGGGCTCGGAGCGCAGGCGGCCCGCTTCGGCTTCGATCCGTTGCAGGGTGTCGAGCAGTACAGCCGGATCAAGGCCGTCGCCGGCGGTTGAGAAGATCGCGACGCCGTTGACGAAGTTCGGCTGCATCGACTTGGGCACCGGCTCCGTATCGTACCAGTCCGACAGGCCGGTCAGCTGCATGAAAGACAGCAGCTCAACCTCCCGGACGGCGCGACGACAGCATTGGAGAGGTGACCCGAACGGCCCTACCAGATTGGAACCGATCGCGATCACGATCGGATTTGTCGATTGATCCTCACCAGCGATCACGTCTGCGTCATTTTGATCACGAGACTGGAGACCCCAACACATGCTGTTTCTTCCAGAAGAACGTGTCTGCCTTTTCATTGATGGCGCAAACCTCTACTCGGCGTCTCGGCATCTCGGCTTCGACGTCGACTATCGCAACCTGCTCGCCTTCTTTCGGAGCAAGGCCAATGTCCTGCGAGCCTATTACTATTCGGCGGTGCTCGACACGGAGGAGTACTCCCCGCTCAAGCCGCTGACGGATTGGCTGGCCTATAACGGCTACATGCTGATCACCAAGCCCGCTCGCGAGTTTACCGATGCCGCCGGCCGCCGGCGCGTCAAAGGCAACATGGATATCGAGATCGCGACCGACATGCTCGAAATGGCGACGCGTATCGACCATGCCGTGCTGTTTTCGGGTGACTCCGACTTCCGGCGCGTCGTCGAGGCCGTCCAGCGGCAAGGTGTGCGTGTGTCGGTCGTCTCGACGCTGCGCACCTCGCCGCCGATGGCGGGTGACGAGCTGCGCCGGCAGGCCGACCAGTTCATCGATCTCGCGACCATTGCGGGCGAGTTCACCCGCCGGCAGACCGAACCCCGGGCACGTGCGTCCGCCCGTGTGGTGCACGCCGGCGGCGATGACAACGGGGAGAATCTGTCCACTCTCTCGGAGGCATGATCGAAGGCAACGCACACGACGAGGCACCGGCCGCACCTGGACCCGATTGCCCGCTTTGCCCGCGGCTGGTGGCCTATCGGACACAGAATCGGCGAGCGGCACCCGAATGGTTCAACGCGCCGGTGCCGAGCTGGGGTCCACGCGCGGCTCCGATCCTGGTGGTAGGCATGGCGCCTGGATTGAAGGGCGCCAACCGTACGGGCCGGCCGTTCACTGGCGACCATGCAGGGTGGTTGCTGTATCAGTCGCTGAGTCGGGCCGGGCTGGCTGAAGGCACCTATGCCGCAAGCGTCGACGACGGGCTGGAACTGACAGGCTGCCGGATCGTCAATGCGGTCCGCTGCGTGCCGCCGGCGAACCTTCCGCAACCGGTTGAGACGCGCACGTGCAACCGGTTCCTGGCCGCAGAGATGGCGTCGATGCCGCGATTGCGTGCGATATTGGCATTGGGCACCCTGGCACACGAAGCGGTTCTCCGTGCGCGGCGCCTGCGAGTGGCGGTTCACCGTTTCGCGCACGGCGCACGTCACGAGCTGCCAGGCGGCGTTCTGCTTGCCGACAGCTATCACGTCTCGCGCTACAACACGAACACCGGCCGGCTCACGACGGCGATGTTCGAAGCCGTGCTGACCGGAGTTCTGGTACAGCTGGAGGCCGCGGTCCCGCCATCGCCCTGATGTAGCACTCGCGGGCAGCAGAAGACGCTTGCGCCGCCCAATTTCATTGCGTTACTGGATTGTTTGACGGCCGGAATGGCGGCCGCAGGGGATAGTCCAATGCCAGTGTCAGCCTTCGACACCCTGCGGGAGCCTTCCGCGGCGAAACGCCAGCGGCGCACCGCGCGCCGAACGCAGGAGACAACCATGAACAGCACCGTCTTGCGGGAGGATATCCGCTTTGAGATGCCGCGTGCGAGCACACGCGGGGGTGACGAATTTCCGGCCAGCCCTGCGTTTCTCGACCTGTTCCACGCCGTCGACGGGCTCCGGGTCGCCGGCGAGCCGATCGTGGTGCAGTTCGCAGGCACCGACCAGCATGCGTCGACGGCGAGTGTGGTCTCTGGCTTCGCGCGCACGGCGGCGAGAGCGACGACCGGTCCGATCCTGTATGTGGACGCGACCGGAAACGGGATCTGGGCCGGTCCGGACATGCTGCGCGGCTTTCGCGACGGGCTGACGCCGGCGGAGATCGCGCTGCCGACGCACGAGCCGCGTATCCGGTGGGCGGCGACGGGGCGGATGCTGGCGCTCGCCGGCGAGGATGCGAGCCGGCTGCTCGACGCCATCCGGCAGTGTTTCTCGCTGACCGTGATCGATTGCGGCTCGATGGGCAGCGGCACCAGCGCCATCCCACTCGCGCGTCACTGCGACGGCTCGGTCCTGGTGACGGAGGCGGACAAGACGCGGGCGTCCGCGATCGGGCTTTCGCGTACCGCTATCGAGCGGGCCGGAGGCAAGCTGCTGGGCGCGGTGCTGAACGGCGGCGACAGCGCGTTGCCGCGCTGGCTTGCGGCCAGGGTCTGAAGGCATGCGGCTCCCGGCCTGGGAACGCCGCCGAGTGCTGGCGTCGGGGGCTGCCTGCGTCGCCCAGCTTGCCGCCGGGACGGCGGGCCGGGCCGCGACGAGCTGGACAGGGCCTGCCAACCTCGATGCGGTCGCGCGCACGCGCGGGCTCAGGTTTGGTTCCGAGCTGCTCGCGGACGAGCTCGCCGACACCGCGTATGCCGCCCTGTTTGCCGCGGAGTGCGGGGTGATGACGCCGGGCTGGGAAGCGAAATGGGACCATACCGAACCGGCACCTGGCCGATTCAGCTTCGAGCGGCTCGACAGACTGCTCGGCTTCGCGGCGCAGCACGACATCCTGGTGCGGATGCACACGCTGGTCTGGGGCCTGGCGATGCCGTCCTGGCTTCTCGCGACGCTTCGTTCCGGCAGCGCCGACGAGGCACGACGGGCGCTCGCGCGGCACGTGGCCGCGCTCGTCGGCCATACGCGTGGGCGCGTGCTGTGCTGGGACGTCGCCAACGAGGTCAGCGACCCGGTCTGGCACCGCGGACCGGAAGGCCTGACGCTCTCGCCCTGGCGGCAGGCTCTGGGGGCCGACTACATTCCGCTCGCCTTCCGGCTGGCGCGGGAGGCCGACCCGGGGGCGCGCCTGTTCCTCAACGAGGACGGGCTCGAGTGGCGCGGCGCCCGCTTCGACGACAAGCGCGCGACCTATCTGCGATTGGTCGAGGGGTGGCGCCGGGCGGGTGTGCCGATCGACGGGTTCGGCCTGCAGACACATCTCGGCTCTGCCTTTCCGATCGACGAGGCGGCCTACAGACGCTTCCTGCACGAGCTGGCCGGCTTCGGGCTCGAGCTCCATCTGACCGAACTCGACGTTCGCGACCACGACATGTCGGCCGACATCGCGGTGCGCGACCGGCTGGGTGCCGACCTCGTGCGCCGCGTGCTCGACGTAGCACTCGACGAGGAAGCGGTGACGACGGTGGTGACGTGGGGGCTCACGGACCGCCACACCTACCAGTCGAGCGACCCGCACTTCGCACGCGCCGACGGGCTCGCCCCGCGTGCGCTACCCTATGATGCGGAGCTGCGGCCGACCGCGATGCGTGACGCCATCGCCGCCGCCCTGGCGGCCGCTCCGCTGCGTCATGGGGCGCAAGCCACGACGGCAGCGCTGTGAGCGACATCTGGGTCGTGTCGCCGGGCGGCCGTTCCTCGACGGGCGGGATCTGCCGGATGGTCGACTACGCGGCGGCCGAATGGGAGCGGCGCGGCCGGACGATGCGGGTGATCGACAGCGGCGGCATGGCGGCGGGCGTGGGCATGCCGATCAGGTTCACGGGCTCGCTGCTGAGGATCGCGAGCGCCTGCCTGCGCGGCCAGGTCGGATTGCTGCACGTTCACGTCGCCGCCTACGGCAGCGTCGCGCGCAAGGCGCCGTTCGTGCTGCTCGGGCGCGGGTTCGGCCTGCCGGTCGTGCTGCACATGCACGGGGCGGATTTCGAGGCCTTCCACGAGCGGCTCGGCAGCGTGGGCCGGCGCGTCGTCAGAGCCGTCTTCCGCGCCGCGTCCGCCGTGGTCGTGCTGGGTTCGCGCGGCCGGGCGCACACGATTGCCCGCGTCGGCGTCGACGCCCGTCGGATACACGTGCTGGCCAACGCCGTGCCCGACTTTCCACGCACGGAGCGGAATGAGACGGGATGTTGCCGTCTGCTGTTTCTCGGCGCGCTGACGGAGCGCAAGGGGCTGCCCGAGCTGCTTGAGGCGCTGGCCTCCCCGACGCTGGCCGATGCCGACTGGCGGCTTGACCTGGTGGGAAATGGCGACGAGGCGTTCTGGCGCGAGGCGGCGGCGCGCCTGGGCCTTGCCGAACGGGTGCGCTTCCTCGGCTGGTTGCCGAGCGAACGGGCGCGCGAGATGCTTGCCGGTGCCGACCTGCTGGTGCTGCCGTCCCGGCAGGAAGGCCTGCCGATGGCGATCCTGGAGGCCATGGCCGCCGGCGTCGCGGTGCTGGCGACCGATGTCGGCGATGTCGCCGAGGCGGTGGTGAGCGGCAGGACCGGCGCGCTGGTTTCATCGCGTGATCCCAATGCGTTGGCAGACGCCCTGTCGCGACTGATCGGGTCGCGCGCCTTGCGCGATCGCCTCGGAGACGCCGGCCGGGCTCGTTTCGAGGCAAGGTTCGGCATCGGCGCCTACAGCGACCGGCTCGCCTCGATCTTCGATCGGGCCGCGGTCGAAGCGACGCGTCACCGCACCCTCTGGACGAGAGCAAGGACAGAGACGCCATGAGCGCCACGGCTGCCGCGGGTCCTGACGTACGCACCCATCGCGTTGGGAGCCCGGACACCCCGCTGCATGTCGCCTGCTACATCCACTCGCTCGCCGGTGGCGGCGTGGAACGGATGCGACTGCACCTGTTGGCGCGACTGCGCGAGGTGGGCCTGCGCACCACGCTGCTGCTTCACTCCGACCAGGGGGAGCTGCGCTCGGAACTGCCGCCCGGGCTTGACGTGCGGGCGTTCGGGACGGCTCGCACGCTGGCTGACGTCCGTCCGCTTTGCCGCTTTCTGCAGTCCGAGAAGCCCGACGTCCTGCTGGCGAGCCTCGGACACAACAACGTGGCCGCGATGCTGGCCAAGCTGCTGACGCGATCGCCGTGCAACCTGATCGTCTGTCAGCACAACGCGCTGTCGGTCGAGATGCGCACGGACGCGCGCTATCGCATCCTGCCGGCGCTCTACCGGCTGCTGATGCCGGTGGCGAACCATGTCGTCGCTGTCTCGGGCGGTGTGGCCGACGACATGGCCGAACGCACCGGCATCGCGCGCGCCAGGATCGAGGTGATCCATAATCCCGTGATCACGCCGGATTTCGCGCGACGGGCCGATGAACGGGTGGACGAGCCATGGTTCGCGGAAGGTGCGCCGCCGGTCTATGTGTCGGTGGGCCGGCTGGTGGCGCAGAAGGATCACACGACGCTGCTGCGCGCGTTCGCGGCGCACCGCAGGCAGCACCCGTCACGGCTGATGATCCTGGGCGAAGGTCCGTTGCGCCGGGAGCTGGAGGCGCTGGCGCTTGAGCTTGGGATCACGGCGCACGTCCGGCTCATGGGCTTTCAGCGCAACCCGCTGCCCTACATGCGGCGCGCCTGCGCGGTGGTGCTGTCGTCGGTGTACGAGGGACTGGGCAACGTGCTGATCGAGGCGATGGCGTGCGGCACGCCGGTGGTGTCGACCGACTGTCCGTATGGACCGTCGGAGATCGTCGGCGGCGGCCGGTTCGGCCGGTTGGTGCCGACGCGCGATCACATCGCACTCGCGACCGCACTCGATCCATTTCTGCGCGAGATATTCCCGTCCGGCCTGCTGCGGGCGCGCGCCGGCGAGTTCAGCGTCGAGCGGGCCGCGGACCGTTACATGGCGCTGGCGAACGATCCCGGCCGCGAGAAGGTTTTCGCATGAGCGTGCGGCCGGTATTCGGCTTCCTGCCGACCGACGGCGATGTCAGGGCGGTGGCCGACGCGGTGCTGTCGCCGCCGTCGGAGGCGCGGCTGGTGGTGACGCCCAACCTCGACCATGTCGGGCGGCTGCGGCGCGATCCTGCGTTCCGCGCCGCTTATCGGCGCGCGGCGATGGTGCTGTGCGACGGGTTCCCGGTCCATGTCTACGCGCGCCTGCACGCGCATCGGCTGCAGCGGGTGACGGGTTGCGACCTGGTCCAGGAACTGATGCTGGCGCGGCCGCCCCTGGACGAAGCGCAGCGCTGGTTCTTCGTTGTCGACGGGCCGCAGACCGCGGCTTCGGTCGAGGCGTGGGCCGCAAGAACCGGAGAACGGATCGGGATCGCGATACCGCCCTTCGGCTTCATCGACAATGCCGAAGCCTGCGCCGAACTCGCCGGGCAGATCGCGCTGCACCGCACGACACTGCTCGTGATGGGCGTGGGTGCGCCGCAGAGCGAGATTTTCGTCGACCGCCACCGCGCCAGGCTGCCGCCCTGTTGGGCGATCTGCGTCGGTCAGGCGGTCAAGGTGACGCTGGGGCTGGTGCGCCGGGCGCCGCGCCCGCTCCGGGCATTGCATCTGGAATGGCTTTGGCGGGTCTGCCAAGAGCCGCGACGGCTCGGACGCCGCTATGCGCTCGGCGCCTTCGCGTTCGTGCTTGCGGTCGCCGAAGACCTGGTCGAGCCGGAGCGCGCGCTGCAGATGGAAGACGCATGACGGCGAGCGGCGCGGGCTGGAGATGGCTCGCGTTCGTGCTGGCGGCGGCTTCGCTGACGCTGACGCTGACTGTGTCGGCCAACCTGCTGTTCGTGCTCGGGATCGACTACGCGCATCCGGGCGGCAACCCGCTGGTCAAGCTCCATCCGGCGACCTGGGCGGTCGGCGCCGCACTCGCCTGTGCGCTTCTGGCCGCACCCGATCCCATGCGCGCACTGTGTCGCTCGCTGGAGCGCCGCCCGGCGCTGTCCGGCTTCCTCGCGCTGATGACCGTGGTGATGCTCTACTCGGCGGTGAGCGTCGGGGTATCGGGGGTTGCCGTCTATGTCGAGAGTTACCTCTCGGCGGGACTGCTGGCGCTGGTGCTGAGCGGGTTCACGGCCGGCCAGCGGCGCGCACTGGGACTCCTGGTGCTGGGTCTGCTGGCGCTGAACGCGGCTCTTGCTGCGGTCGAGACGCTCGGCCAGTTCCACCTGGTGCCGATCTATCTCGAAGAGACGGCACTTCTCGACGAGCCGGGCGCGTTCCGTAGCTCGGCGTTGTTCGATCATCCGCTCACCGGCGCGATGCTGACGATGACCGGCCTGTTCACCGCGCTCTCGCTTCGGCTTGCCCCAACCCTCCTGATCCCGCTGACGCTGATGTTCGGCGTGGCACTGCTCGCCTTCGGCGGCCGGGCGGCGCTTGCGGTCACTGTGATCGCCCTGGGACTGGCGCTGGGCCGGTCGGTGCTTCGGGACCTGATGCGGAGGCGCCTGCGTGCCGGCCGGATGCTCTGGCTGGCCGCAGGAGCCATTCTGGTTCCGGCCGGAGCCGGTGTGCTGGTGACGAGCACCGGGATCGGCGGCCGGATCGCGGGCAAGCTCTACCTTGACAGCAGTGCACAGTCGCGTGGCGCCGAATGGCTGGTGCTCGGCCTGCTCGACTGGCGAGCCTGGCTGTTCGGAAGCCCGATCGCGGAGACGCCCGGCCTGATCTACCGCGTGGGCCTGCATACGGCACTCACCGACATCGAGAATTTCTGGCTGCTGGCGCTGGTCAACCTGGGCGTGGTCGGCTTCGTCGTATTCGTCGCCGCGATCGCCTGCCTGCTCCGGCATCTCTGGCGGGTGGGGGCGCCCTTCGGACGGGTGGCCGTGGTGGCGTTGATGCTGACCGCTTCGACCAGCAATTCGCTGGGGCGGAAGTCCAACGTGCTGTTCGTCCTGGTGGCCTGCGTCGAGGCCGCCTCCATCGCGCCGGTCAGGGCGCGTTGGGCCGGCGCGGTTGCTGTGCGGCAGGGTCTTTCGGTGCCGGCATGACACCGGACGACGAGGGCGAGGCCGCGTGGCGGGGTTTGGCCCTGAACAGCTGGCGGGCGCGCCGGCGGCTGGCCGCGATCGGCGGCGGCGTCATGCTGGCTGCGGGTGCGCTCGGCCTGGCGTTGCCGCCGCGCTATGTGTCGCATTCGACGCTGGTGATGCTGCTCGGTCCCGAATACACGGTTCGCGGTCCCGTGGGATCCGGCCCATCGTCGAACACGTCCTTCGACGCCGACCACATCCTCGGCACCGAGACCGAGATCTTGTCGAGCGACGATCTGCATCGCGACGTGATCCGGGCGGTGGGAGTGCGGCGGCTCTATCCGAAGCTGCTGCTGCCACCGAGCCTGCCGGCGCGGATCGTGTCCGCGATCAGGGGCCTGCCGGACATGCTGGCGCGCACGGTCGGATCGGACCTGGCACACCCGGCGGCCGACGATCCGACTGAGGAGGCGGTCGCGATCTTCGCGGACCGGCTCGACATCGAGCCGTCGAAGCTCGCGAGCGTCATCACGCTCCGTTTCAATCACCGCGATCCGGCAGTCGCGCGCGACACGCTGCGGACACTCGAACGGTTTTACCTCCAACGCAGGCGGGCGCTCTACCTGCAGCAGGACAGCCAGGCGATGCGAGGCGACGTCGCGCGCGCCCGGGCGGCGTTGGATGCGGCCGACGCCTCGCTGGCATCGTTTCGCGCGTCGCACGCGCTGCCCGACTACGCGGCACAGCTTGCCAATCTGCTGCGCGCCCAGGGTGACATCGAGCAGGACGCGATCGACGCGCGACGCGCTCAGGCGGCCGGGCAGGCGCGGGTCGCAGCTCTGGCGGCGGAGCGGACGCGACTGCCGCCGATGGTCGCCGGCGGCAGCGACAGCAGCCTGGATGCGCACACGGAGGATGTGCGCGGCGGCCTCGAGGCGCTGCGGGCGCGGGAGGCGGCCACCCTCAGCCGCTACCGGGAGGGCAGTCCGGCGGCGCGCGACATCGAGGCGCAGATTGCGGCACGGACGGGCGAGCTCGACAACACGCGCGCGGCCACGCTCTCGGCGGTGCACACGGTACGCAACGCGACATTCGATGCGGTGGTGGCCAACCTGGTGCAGCTTCAGTCGGAGCAGCAGGGCTTTGCGGCACAGCTCGCCGACGACGGCCGAGAAGAGGACGCCATCACGCGCCGGATCGCGACCCTGGGTGCCAACCAGCGCGCGCTCGATGCGCTGACCACGCGGCGAAGCGTCCTGCTCGACGATCTGCGCAGCCTGGAAGCGGCGGCCTCCGCCCAGGCCGACGTCGAGGCGGTCGAGGCGGTGTCGCTGCCCAGCGTGCGCATTGCGGCCGCACCCAGCCTGCCGGTCAAGCCGAAGCCATTGCGGCTGCTGCTGATCCTGGCGGGAATGATCGGCGGCGTGCTCGCCAGCGCCGCGTCGGCGCTGGCGCTGCATGCGACCCGAAAGACGATCCTCGAGGGCGTCGACATCGAGCAGCT
This sequence comes from uncultured Acetobacteraceae bacterium, assembly GCA_964246925.1. Lineage (GTDB taxonomy): Bacteria > Pseudomonadota > Alphaproteobacteria > Acetobacterales > Acetobacteraceae > CAXTPV01. The sequence goes on along the minus strand of CAXTSH010000032.1, from coordinate 16,321 downwards.
CGGTGTCCGGCTGCTGGCGCAGATCCCGCGCGGCGACGCGCTGATGGGGTCTGCCCCGATCACGCCGCTGTCGATCTGATGATGTCCGGCTACGTTCCGGCGCTCGACGGCTGGCGCGGCGTCTCCATCCTGCTGGTGCTCGCGGCTCACGCCGGCATCGCGCACAGGATTCCGGGTGGCCTTGGGGTGACGATCTTCTTTTTCGTCAGCGGGCTGCTGATCACCGGCCAATTGCTGGACGAGCGGCACCGGAGCGGGCGGATCGACTTCAGGCGATTCTACTGGCGCCGTCTGCTTCGTCTCTGGCCGGCGTCGACTGCCTTCATCGTCGTCGCGGGCTGCGTGTACGTGGCACTCGGCGGCTCGATGCGCCCGTGGGCCTGGTCGGCCGCCATCTTCTACCTGGCCAACTACGTGGAGCTCGCGACACACCTGTTCGACACGACCGTCCCGGGACTGCCGCATCCGTTCGTCATCCTCTGGTCGCTGGCCATCGAGGAGCAGTTCTACCTTGTCTGGCCGCTCCTGCTGCTCGTGCTGGCGGGCGTCGGCGGGCGCGCGGCGCTGGTGACAGCCCTGTTGTGCTGCGTCGCCGGCTGTCTCGCGTGGCGAATGCATCTCGCCCCTCTGTGCGAAGCAAGCCGCGCCGCCTGTGGCCCGCATGGCGATGACTGGATCGGCAAGTCGACCGACACCCGCGCCGACAGCCTGGCTTTCGGTGCGCTCGCCGCCGTGATGGCTCGCGGGGTTCTGTCGGCCTGGCTGACGGACCTGCTGCGAAGGCGCGCGGTGACTGCCGTGGCCTGCCTGGTGCTGCTGGCGACCATCCTGGTGCGCGACGACGGCTTCCGTGACACTTGGCGCTTCACAGTGCAGGGTCTCGCGCTGTCCGCCCTGGTGCCGGCATCCGCGCTGGCGGGTCATCCGCTCGGCGAATTCCTGTCGCATCCCGTGCTGGTGGCGGTGGGACGCCTCAGCTACGGGCTCTATCTCTGGCACTGGCTGGCGCTGATGCTGGCGGCACGTGTCGCTGCCGGCGGGATCGGGTTCGACGCTCCGTTCCTGTCGTTGACCGCCTTGTTCACGCTGGCGTCGTGGTTTGCCATCGAGCGGCCGATCGTCGCCTGGCGGCGGCGTGCCGGTTCGAACGCCTCGCCGGACCTGCTGCGAGGAACGCAGCGCGCTGCGCGGACGGAAACGGCTCTTGCCGGCTGACGCGACGGCAGGGGCACTCCGGCGTGCCGGCACGCTGCTGGCGGGCTCCGGCGGCAGCCAACTGATTGCGCTCGGTCTGGCGCCGCTGCTGACCCGCCTCTATGACCCGCACGCGTTCGGGGCGTTCGGCATCTTCGTGGCGGTGACCACGCTGGCGGCATCGGTCGCGACCCTCGGTTTGGAGAACGCGGTCGTCATCGAGCGGGACCCGGAACAGGCCCGGGTGGCTTTCGGCCTCTCGCTGGGATTCGCCGGCTGCGTCGCTGGATCGACCGCGGTCGCGGCGTGGGTAGCCTGGCGGGCGGGGCTGTTGCCGGAACTGCCGCCGGGTGCGGCGTGGCTGGTCGGGCCGTCGGTGATGGCACTGTCATCGGGCGGCGTGCTGGCCAATCGCGCGCTGCGGCTCGAACGGCCGGGCGCGGTGGCGATCGGACGGCTGCTGCGCGGCGTCGGCGTGGGGCTGGCGCAGACCGCGCTTGCCGCCGGATCGGCGACCGGACTGTCGCTGATCGAAGGCGGGCTCGCGGGCCAGGTGCTCGCGCTGGCGGCGACCGCGTGGCTGCTGCGGGCGACGCCCGGTCCAACGCTCGGGTCGGGTGCGGCGCGGGCGGCGCTGCTGCGCGATCATCGCGCGCTGCTCCGCTGGTCGTCGCCGCAGACACTGCTGAACAATTTCGGCAACAGCGCCGTGCCGGCCATCCTGGGCGGCCTCGCGGGCGATGCGGCAGTGGGGGCGTTCACGCTGGCCAATCGCGTGGTGCTCCTGCCGGCGGTCACGGTCGGGGAAGCGATGCGCCAGTCGCTGCTGACCTCGATGAGCCGGATCGCGCATGACGACGCGTCGCTGCTTCGGCTGACGCTGCGCGCCAGCTTGGGATTGGCAGCACCTCTCGGGCTGCTGGCGGCGATGCTGGTGGTGTCGGGTCCGGCACTGTTCGCGGTGCTTTTCGGCCCGCAATGGCGCGGCGCCGGGCTCGACGCGGGCCTGCTGCTCGCGGCAGGGGCGGCCGGCATGGCGAACATTCCGGCCGTCACCGTCATCACGGTGCGGGGCTGGCAGCGTGACCTGTTCGCCTTCGGTGCGGTCACGCTGCCAATCCGGCTGGTCGCCCTCGCCGCGGCGGGCGTTGCAGGCGTGCCGGCGGGGCTTGCCGCCTGGTCCGCGCTGTCTGCGGCCGCGAGTGTCGCCGTGACGCTCGCGACACTGGCTCGTCTCCGCGCCGGGACGCTGCCTTTCCTGCAGGAGGTTGCTCCATGACACCGATGCTGAGCATCGTCGTTCCGGTGTTCGACCGGGCGCACACCCTTGAGCGCTGCCTGCGCAGCGTGTTCGCGCAGAGCTTCGGCGATTTCGAGATCATTGCAGTCGACGATGGTTCGACCGACGGATCGCTCGACCTGCTGCGTTCCTTTGGCGACGAACGGCTGGTCGTGATCGCGCACGGCGAGAATCGCGGCGTCTGTCCGGCGCGCAACACCGGAATCGAAGCGAGCACCGGGCGCTGGATCGTGTTCCTCGACAGCGACGACGAGCTGGCCTCGACAGACGCACTCGAGCGAATGGCGGTTCTCGCGAAGAGCGCACCGCCCTCGCTGCACGCGCTTTGGTTTCGCAGCCGGCTCGATGACGGTCGCCTGTCGCCGGCGCGGATACCGGCATCCGACCTCGATTATCGCGGCTATCTCCATTTCCTGGAGGCCACCTTGGAGGTGCCGCGCGACATGATCCGTTGCGTACGGCGGTCGTGCTTCGACCTGGTGCTGTATCCGGACAGCCGGATGCTGGAGGAAAAATTTCATCTCGACTTCGCGTTATTGTTCCGGTCTCGGATTCACCCCGAGATCCTGCGCCTGTATCATCAGGATGCCGGCAACCAGCTTGTCCGCAGGCTCGCGCGATTGTCGCCCAGACATGACCGGCACTTCCTTGCCGATCGGGCGCAGGGTCTGCGGCTTCTGCTGGCGATCCACGGGCCGGCGCTCGCTCGCGAGGCGCCGCGCCAATATCGGAGCTACCGGCTGCGGGCGGCGCGGACATCGTTGCGCGCCGGGCGGATCGCCGAGGCCGCCGGGCAACTGATCGGCCTCGGTTTGCGGGCCGCGGCCGACCCGCGCGCGTGGCTGGCAGTCTCGGCCGCGTCGCTGCTGCTGCCGTCCCGGCAGACCCGCCGGACGCATGCCTGACTGGCGCGGAGCCGAATGGATGCTGTGCCTGGCACTGGCCGGCTGCGGAACCGTCGACACCGGGGGGATGACGCAGGCGCCCGCCGAGCCGGAGGTCGGGACCCTGGCCCCGCTCGCTCCCTACCGAATCCAGGTCGGCGACGTGCTCGACATCCGGCTGCCGCTGTCGCCCGAACTGGACGACGAGGTCACCGTGCGGCCTGACGGGCACATCTCGACGACGGTGGTCGGCGATGCGGCGGCCGCCGATCGGACGGTTCCGGAGCTCGAGGACAGTCTCGAGCGCCAATACGAGACGCTGCTGAAGGCGCCGCATCTCTCGGTCATCGTCAAGCAGGCGCAGCCGACCCGCATCTATGTCGCGGGCCAGGTTGCCAGCCCGGGCGAGTTCAAGGCCGACGGCGGCGCCATCACGTTGAGCCAGGCGATCGCGCAGGCAGGTGGGATCAAGCTGGCCGGCGACGCTCATCGCGTCTTCATCCTGCGCCGCGGCATCGACGGGAGGCCGCGTTTTCTCGCCACACGCTACCAGTCGGTGGCCGGCGGCGTGGACCCGGCAGCCGATGTGCGGCTGGCCCGATACGACGTGGTGTTTGTCCCGCGCACCGGGATCGCGGAGGGTTACGAGTATTTCAACCAGTATCTGCAGCAGTTCGTGCCGGTGAGCTGGGGGTTCTCGTATGTGCTGAACGAGGCGCGCAACAGCACGGTGACGCAGGCGCCGGCGGCGGTGAGCGCGCCTTGACGGGTTGAGGAGGAACAAGGGCAAGGGCTCTGCCCTTGACCCGCTGGGGCCAGCGGCCCCAAACCCCATTGCCACCGAAAGTGATGAACATCCCGCCCGCAAGGCCATGACTCAGGAAGAGTTCTTAGACTGGGCTCAGGTCCAGGATGGACGCTTGAATTCGATGGTTTCCAGCCGGTCGCGATGCACCACCGGGTGCACGGGTCGAACGACGTCATCGACCAGTCGGAGCACGCGGCCATCCTCGACCGTCCGCGCCGGGAGAAGGCAAAGAATCGGACCCGGATAAGGAGCGGTTTAACCGGAGGAAGCACGGGCCAAATGAGCCGGAGCGGCGCTGGAACCAGTTTCGCCAAAAAGGAACTGATCAGTCTCAGGGTCGACGCCGATGTGCTTGCCTGGCTTCGCCGTAAAGGGCGTGGCTAATCAGACTGAGATCAACCGGATATTGCGCGCTGCAGTGACCGTCGAGGGATCGTAAGCGCGCAAATCGGGTTCCTTCTTCAGTGCGAGCTTCGAAGGTTGAATAAAATCCGATTTTGGCCTCTGTTCGCAAGTGTGAGCCTGTCTTCACGATTTCTCAAATTTTCAAGTTGTCGTAGCGGGTCTAGAGCCGACTGACCTCCCGCGAGGTCTGAAAGCGGAACGCGGTGGCCGCCAACTTCATTTATTTTGTGGAAGACCTGGCGCTGATTGAAGCGAGGCCGAACGTCCGATGAGCATCGCTGGCTGACGGCGACTGAAGGTCTGACGACTGAATAGTAACCCAGCGTAACAGAAAAGCGGGGTCTGGGGCCGACTGACCCGGCGGGGTCGCGGGGCGGAGCCCTCGCCTTTCTTGCTTACTGCCACATGGCGCGGACGACGGTTTCGGCGAGTTTGCCGTAGAAGCTGAAGCCGGTGGCGTAGTTGCCGTCGAGATAGGCGTTGTTGGCGTGGATCATGATGCCGGAGATGGCCGGATCGCTCATGAAACGTCCGAGCAGCAGCGCGTAGACCTGGCTCTGGGCGAGATCGTCGGGCGAGGCGGTCGGGCCGCCCCAGCAGCCGGGGCAGGCGAGCGCGTCGGCGACCGACTGCGCGCCCATCTCCGTGATCAGGCCCGGCTTGCCGCCAGCGCGTATCTCGGCGTCCCAGTGCGCGGGCCAGTCGAACAGGTTTTTGGTATGATCGATGGTGTCGGGAGCGGCGACCAGGGCGGCTGCCAGGTCCTGCGGCGGCTGCGTTCCCGAAGGGGCGAGGATCGGGTAGGCGTCGAGGCCGACATAGTCGAGCAGCGGCCAGAACGAGAGCCAGGCCGCCTCGTCGTATTCCCACGACCAGTCGGGGGCGGTCATGGCGTAGTAGCGGGCGGGCAGCACGCCGGCGCCGGCGGCGTAGGTCACCGCGCCCTTGAAGCGGGCGCGCACGTTGGCGACGATGTCGGCCCAGTAGGCATGGTAGGCGGCCGGGCCGGTCAGGTAGCCGCCCATCTCGGTGCCGATCACCATGAGCGACATGCCGTACGTGCGGGCGTATTGGGCCCAGGTCAGCACGCTCGCCTTGTAGCTGGCGAAGAAGGCGACGGGATCGGCCGGGGTGAACAGGTTGGATGCGAGCGTGTTGCCGTCGGGGCCGAGGAACTCGAGCTTCAGGCCGACCTTCAGGCCGGCGGCCTGGGCCACCGAGATCGCGTGCGCGAGGTTGGCGTTGGGTTCGCCCAACTGGGCGGTGATGGCGTAGGTGGTGAGGTTCACGTTGCTGGTGACGGCGAAGACGACCGTGTTGGCGCCGTCCGCCTTCATTGCCTTGATCATGGAATTGGAGAAGTTGCCGCCGTAGCCGTCCCAGCCGAACGAGGTGACGGTGACCGCGTGGATCGGCAGTGGTGCGGCGAGGCCTGGGCGCACGATCAGCGCTACCGCAAGCGATGCCAGCACCAGGATGATGAATCGCACTGCGCCCCTCCCGCAACGACGGGACGATGGTGCGGGAGGAAGGTTAGCGAAGGGTCAACCGCGGGCGCGGAGCAGTCGTGCCTTGTCGCGCTGCCAGTCGCGCTCGGCGATGGCGTGCCGCTTGTCGACGCCCGTGCGGCCCTCGGCGAAGGCGAGCGTCACCTTGGCGACGCCGCGGTCGTTGAAGTGGATGTCGAGCGGGACCAGCGTCTGGCCGTTGCGGGCGACGGCGCCCAGGGCCTTGTCGACTTGCTTGTGGTGCAGCAGCAGCTTGCGCGGCGCGCGCGGCTCGAAGCGCGACAGCACGCCGCCCTGGTATTCGGGAATGTAGCAGTTGAACAGCCAGATCTCGCCGTCGCGTTCGCCCGCCCAGGCCTCGGTCAGGGTCGCGCGGCCGAGGCGGAGGCTTTTCACTTCCGGGCCCTTGAGCACGATCCCGGCCTCGAGCGTTTCCTTGATGGTGTAGTTGTAGCGCGCCTTGCGATTCTGGGCGGCGATGCCGTGGCTGATCAGGCCGCTCTTCTTGGCGGCCGTCATCAATCGAGCAGGCCGAGTTCCGCCATCGCCCGGCGCACCTGCTCCTGGCCGGCCTCGGTCAGGGGTGCGATCGGCAGCCTGCATACGGGCTCGGTGCGGCCGAGCAGGGCCAGCGCGTATTTCACCGGCGCCGGATTGGTCTCGCAGAACAGCGCCTCGTGCAGCGGCAGCAGCCGGTCCTGGATGGCGATCGCCTGATCGGCGAGCCCCGCCTGCCAGGCGGAATGCATCTCGGCAAGGTGGCGCGGGGCGACGTTGGCGGTCACCGAGATGCAGCCGTCGCCGCCGGCGGCGAGGAAGGAGACCGCGGTCGCGTCCTCGCCGGAGAGTTGCACGAAGCCCGCGCCGCAGGCGCGACGGGTCTGCAAGGGGCGGGCGAGGTTCTGGGTGCTGTCCTTGACCCCGATGATGCCGGGCAGCGACGCGAGGCGCGCCATTGTCTCGACGCTCATGTCGACGACCGACCGGCTCGGGATGTTGTAGATGATGACGGGAAGGCCGACGGCGGCCACCGCCTCGAAGTGCAGGTAGAGCCCCTGCTGGGTGGGCTTGTTGTAGTAGGGGGTCACGACCAGGCAGGCGGCAGCACCGGCGGACCTGGCGTGAGTGGCGAGCGAGACGGCCTCGGCGGTGCTGTTGGAGCCGGCGCCGGCGATGACCGGCAGGCGGCCGGCGGCGGCCTCAATGGTCAGTTCGACAACGCGACGATGTTCGTCGTGGGTCAATGTCGGGCTTTCGCCGGTGGTGCCGACGGGGACTATGGCGCTGGTGCCCTCGCCCACATGCCAGGAGACCAGCTCGGCGAGCGCCCGCTCCGCCACCTTGCCATCCGCGCGCATCGGCGTGACCAGGGCGACGATCGAGCCCTTGAACATGGTGTCCCTCCTGATCGACGGCGAGAGTTGGGCAGCTTGGGCGGCGTGCGCAAGGTCCGGTGGCTTGCCTCCCGGGACGCGATCCGTGATCGTGCGCCGCATCGATGATGCCAGGACGCTCGGACCAGCCGTGACGACAGCAGCGCTCAGGGCGAGGATGCTACCTGTGCTGCTGGCGTCGGCCTTGACCGGACCCGGCTGCGCGAGCACCCCGCCCGCCGCGGCGATCCATGCGCATGACTGGGATGCGGCGCGGGCATCCGTCGCCGGTGGCTCCGATACGCTGGCGGCGACCCTGGTCACCTATCTGCGCCTGCTGGCGCCGGAGGCACCGCCGGAGGACATCGCGGACTTCCTGGCGGCGCACCCGGACTGGCCGAACCGGGCGGTCATGCACGCAGGCTATGACGCTGGCCTTGCCAGCGATGCGGACGATGCGCAGGCCGCCTCGCTGTGCCTGCGGCTGCGGCCGGGCCTGCCGGCCGCGTTGGAGCGATGCGCGATCGCAGCACGCGCGTCGGGCGACGGCACGGCCGCGTCCGCCTGGGCGCGTGCGGCCTGGTCGGGAGGGATCGACCGGGATCCGGGAGATGCGGCCGCGGAGACGCAGTTCCTGGCCGAGTGGGGCGACGTGCTGACCGACGACGACCATTGGCGTCGTTTCGAGCTGTTGAGTCCGCCGCGCGGAACGGCCAGCGAGGCGGCGGCGCGCGAGGTGGCGCGGCTGCGGGGGACCGAGCGGGCGATCGCGACCGCACGTGTGGCGCTGGCAGCCGCGTCCCCGGAACCGCTGGCGCTGTTTGCCTCGGTGCCGTTGGCGGGCCAGGGCGACCCCGCGCTGGTGCTGCTGGTGGCGCGCAGACTTCGGCATAACGGTGCGAACGACGATGCGGTGGCGTTCTGGCGGCTGCATGGGTTCGGCGTGGAGCGGGACCAGCCGGCAGCGCTGCAGGCGGCGTTCTGGGTCGAGCGCGACGGGCTGGCGCGCGCGCTGCTGGCCGAGCCCGGGCACGAGGCGGACGCGTTTGCGCTGGCGGACGATCGGGAAAACGCGTCATTGGCGTCGCGGGCCGACGCACTGTTTCTGGCCGGCTGGATCGCGCTGCGCCGTCTCGGCCAGCCCCGTGTGGCGGCCGAGCGGTTCGCAGCGTTGGGCGGCGTATCGGCGAGTGTGACGACGAGGGCGCGTGCGTCGTACTGGCTGGCCAGAGCGGAGGCCGCCGGCGGGGACCGGGCAGCCTCGCTTCGCGATGAGGCCGAGGCGGCGGCGTTCCCGACCACGTTCTACGGACAGTGCGCGATCCGATCGCTGGCGCCGGAGGAGGCGTACCTGCCGCGATTGCGGGCGTCGTTGGCGGCGGCGGCGGCGCCGCGCTGGACACCGGCGCAGGCGATGGCGTTCGCGTCCGGCGAGATGCCGCGGGCCGCGGTGCTGCTGGTGGCGTGGGGCGAGGCGAGGCACGCGAAGGCGTTCCTGGGCGAGGCGGACTCGCAGGCGAATGGCGCGGTTGGCCACGCGCTCGCGGCCGAGCTCGCGGTCACGCTCGGGCTGCCGGACGAGGCGGTCGCGATCGCGCGGCGCGCCGGCCGGGAGGGTCGCGCGATGCCGCCGATCGGATGGCCGCGGCCGGTCACCCCGCCGCCGCCACTGCCGGCCGCGCTGCTGCTCGGGGTCATGCGCCAGGAGAGCGGGTTCGATCCGCTCGCCGACAGCCCGTCGGGCGCGCTCGGGCTGATGCAGCTGCTGCCGACGACGGCCGCTTCGCTCGCAGGCGGGCACGGGTTCAGGCCCGCCGCGCTGACGGAGGATCCGTGGCTCAACATGCGGTTGGGCAGCGCGTACCTGGACCGGCTGTTGACCCGGTTCGACGGCAACGTGCCGGTGGCGGTCGCGGCCTACAACGCGGGGCCGCATCGTGTGGCGGGCTGGCCGGCGGCCCCGCCCTGCCCGCCTGGTTCGGCGGCGCTCGACCAGCCCAACGAGGCGACGATCGACTGGATCGAAAGCATCCCGGTCGCCGAGACGCGCAACTATGTCCAGCGCGTGCTCGAGAACCAGTCGGTGTATGCGGCGCTGGCCGATGGGAGCGCGGGCACCGGATGAGGGCTCTGGCGCGTGCGCTCGCCTCCCTGGGTCCGATCGGCCACGTTCGCCGCGCGCCGGGGACGGCGGCGTCGTTGACGGCCTTGCTGGCCGGGAGCGCGATGATGCGCCGGCCGGGTGCGTTGCCGCTGGCGGCGGCGGTCGGGCTGGTGGTGGGCTCGTTGGCGGTGCGGTCGTTGCCGGAGGCGTCGGACGACCCGCCCTGGGTGGTCGTCGACGAGGTCGTGGGACAATGGATCGCCATGCTGGGGCTGCGCCGGGGGAATGCGCGAGGGCTGCTGGCGGCATTCGCGCTGTTCAGGATGCTCGATATCGTCAAGCCGGGACCGGTGGGCTGGGCCGACCGGCGGCCGGGGACGGCCGGCGTGATGGGCGATGACCTTATTGCCGGATGCCTCGCAGCCGGGCTGCTGGCCGGCGCCTGCCGGATCGGAGAGCTTCGTTGATCGACCGGCAGATGGAGATGCAGGCGCGCGAGACGGTGCGGCGTCTCGCCTCGCGCGGCGCGGTCGCGGTGACCGCGGAGAGCTGCACCGGCGGGCTGATTGCGGCCGCGATCACCGCCGTGCCGGGCTCGTCTTCGGTGCTGCATGGCGGCTTCGTCAGCTACGCCAATGCGGCCAAGACGGCCATGCTCGGCGTTTCGGACGCGGTCATCGACAGGGTGGGAGCGGTCAGCCGGGAGGTGGCGGCGGCGATGGCGGCGGGCGCGCGCGGCAGGACCGGCGCGGACGTCGCGGTCAGCGTGACCGGCGTTGCCGGGCCTGATGGCGGTACGCCGGACAAACCGGTCGGGACGGTCTGGTTCGGGTTGGACGGACGGTCAGGCCGCCGCCAGGAGCTGTTGGTGTTTCCAGGTGGGCGGGACGCGGTCAGGCGAGCGGCGACGCTGCATGCGCTCGCCCTGCTGCAACAGGATTGCGAGGATTAGAGGGTGACGCCCCACATCGTCCTGGGGCTGCTGGTCGGGCTGTTGGTCGGACTGACAGGCGTCGGTGGCGGATCGCTGATGACGCCGTTGCTGGTGTTGCTGTTCGGCGTGCATCCGACCACGGCGGTCGGCACCGACCTGCTGTTCGCGGCGGTGACGAAGATCGTGGGCACGAGCGTGCACGGCGCCGCGCAGACGGTCGACTGGCCGGTGGTGCGCCGGATGGCGGCAGGCAGCGTGCCGGCGACCGCGGCGACGCTGTTCGTGATTGCGCGGCTGGGCGGAACCGAGCGGCACGTCGTCGAGTGGGTCACGGTCGGTCTGGGCCTCGCACTCCTGGTGACGTCGATGACGGTGCTGTTCAGGCCCTGGATCATACGCTGGGCGACGGAGAACATCGACCGGCCGACGCAGGCGACGGCCGTCCGGCTGACGGTCGCTATGGGAGCCGTGCTCGGCGTGCTGGTCTCGATGACATCGGTCGGCGCCGGCGCGATCGGAGTGACGGCGCTGATCCTGCTTTACCGCGACATGCCGATCGCGCGGGTGGTGGCGACCGACATCGCGCACGCGGTTCCGCTCACCCTGGTGGCGGGACTGGGACATTGGTGGCTCGGCGACGTCAACGGACGATTGCTGTTGTCGCTGCTGGTGGGTTCGATCCCGGGGATCGCCATCGGCAGCTTGCTTGCGACACGCGTGCCGGAACGTGTGCTGCGGCCGATCCTGGCGGCTGTGCTGGCGGTGGTGGGAGTGCGCCTGCTCGCCTGAGCGGGAGGGCCGCTGGTGCCCTCCCGCGATTGGCCGGTCAGTGCGAAGCGGGCGGCGTAGAGCCCGCCGGCGGTGCCATGCTGCCAGCCGGCGCGCTGGTGCCGGCGGGCGCCGGGGAAGCAGCCTGGCTGCCCTGCGCCTTCTGGAGGCTTTCGGCGTTCAGCTTTGCCGTCTCGGCATCGCCCGCGCTGCGAACGGCGTGCTTGCCTCGAACGACGCCCATCTTGCCGTAGCGTGTATGGCGCATCACCACGTGATGGCGATGGTGCATGGGCGTGGCAGGCGCCGAGGTGGCAGGCGTGGTTTGAGCGAACGCCGGCGACGCGAGCGCGACGGCCGCGGCGCATACGGTCGTCCTCAGCAGTGACTTCATCATTTTGCTCCCTTTCGCCCGCCGATCTGCGACCGCGCGGGTGGTCTCGGAGGACCGTGCTGCAACAGCGGGACCCTAACGTCTCCGCGACGGTCGCAAAACGGGTCAATCGGCTCGTGGTTGCGGTTCGCGGCGCTAAACCCCGGCTGTGTATCGTTTCGGCCGAGGTTGCGGCTTTCGGGAGACAGTCAGTCGGCGGTGGCCCCGGTCGGACCGGCGATGGGACCGCGGGCGGGGACGGCCGGAGGGCCGTAGATCGCCAGCGCGCGCTTGAGGAAGGCGTTGACCATGCGACGGACCGCCTCGTTGAAGACGACGCCGATCGCCTTCTGCAGGAGCAGGCTCCTGAACTCGAAATCGACGAAAAAGTCGACGCGGCAACCGCGCGGATCGGGGGTGAAGCGCCAGGTATTGTTCAGATAGCGGAACGGCCCGTGCTCGTAGCGAACGGTGATGCAGCGCGGCCGGTCGAGCGCCACCCGGCTGGTGAAGCTCTCGCGGAACGGACCGAAGCCGATGGTCAGGTCGGCGACGACTTCGGCTTCGGTCCGGCTGGTGACGTGCGCGCCGGTGCACCAGGGCAGGAACTCGGGATAGTGACCAACGTCGGCGACGAGGTCGAAAAGCTGGTGGTCCGAGTAGCGGACGACCTGATGCTCGGCGTGAGTGGGCATGGCTCGGTCAGGCCGTCGTGAACGGGGCGGGCGCGGTCCGGGTGCGGCGGGCCTCGCGCAGGCGGGCGAAGTCGCTGTCGGCGTGGTAGGACGAGCGGGTGAGCGGGGTCGCGCTGACGGTCAGGAAGCCCTTGGCGCGCGCGGTGGCGGCGTAGTCGTCGAACTCGGCGGGTGGCACGAAGCGGTCGACCGCTGCGTGCTTGGGGCTGGGGGCGAGGTACTGGCCGAGGGTGAGGAAATCGACGTCGGCGATGCGAAGGTCGTCCATCACCTGTCCGATCTCCGCACGGGTCTCGCCGAGGCCCAGCATCAGGCCGGACTTGGTGAAGACCGACGGCATCGCCTGCTTGGCGTCGTCGAGCAGGCGGAGCGACTGGAAGTAGCGGGCGCCCGGGCGGATGGTGGGATAGAGGCGGGGCACGGTTTCCAGATTGTGGTTGAAGACGTCCGGAGGTGCCGCGGCGAGGCGTTCGAGAGCGCCCGGCTTGCGCAGGAAGTCGGGGGTCAGGATCTCGATGGTGGTGGCTGGGGAAGCGGCGCGGATGGCACCGATGACGGCGACGAAATGGCCGGCGCCCCCGTCGGGGAGGTCGTCGCGATCGACCGAGGTGATGACCACGTGGCGCAGGCCGAGCGTCGCCACGGCGTCGGCGACGCGGGCCGGCTCGCCTGAATCGAGCGGGAGCGGGACGCCGGTGCGGACGTTGCAGAAGGCGCAGGCGCGGGTGCAGGTGTCGCCCATGATCATCATGGTGGCGTGGCGCTGCGACCAGCACTCGCCGATGTTCGGGCAGGCGGCCTCCTCGCAGACGGTAACCAGCCGGTTGTCGCGCATCAGGGCGCGGGTCTGGTGATAGACGGGGTGGTTGGGCGCGCGGACACGTATCCAGTCAGGCTTGCGCGGGACCGGATTGTCCGGACGATGCCGCTTTTCCGGGTGCCGCACGTCGCGATGATCGATCAGCAGCCTGGTGGACATGGGGCGGGCGCGTTACCGGGTTCGAGGGAACGGGTCAGAAGTGTAGGCGTATGCGTGGCAGGTCAAGCGCAGCGCTTCGGGGACGGCCCTTGATAGGGGACAGGAGGGTCATCCTCCTGACGTTTGCGGGGCGCCGCGACAGGATGGCGCTCACCTGCGAGATTGTGGAACGGCTGATCGCGCGCGGCCTGATCGACGAGTGGCATGTGTGGGATTTCACCCGCGACGAGGCCGATCGGCGCTGGCTGCTGGAGCGCTACCCCTCGGTGTGGTTCGTGCCGGACGATCTGCGGTATGTGCGGATCGGCAAGAGCGACAGCGGGGATCGGTTCGGCCTTCGAGCGCGGGCGCGCAACGATCTGCATCTCGGGTTGCGCTCGCTCGGCGATCGGTCGCGAAGCGTGGAGATCGTGATCGGTGGCTGGGGCAATACGCACTCGGCGGTCAGGATCTGCGACGGCGAGGCGCTGTTCGACCATGAACGGGCGAGCGGGGGCGAGGAAATCCGGCGTTGCAGCTCGCCCGGCGTGTTGTCGTCGATGCGATTTCGGCTGGTTGAGGTTTTGGTTGGTTTGGGCGGTCTGCTGCGGGTGCAGGTGGACGGACGGGCGTTGCTCGAGGTCGCGCTGGGCGGCGCGTTCGGTGGCTTCGAGGTGTTCGCCAAGGCGGGCTTCGGGAGCGATGCGGAACTGCGGCCGGATGGGGGTGGTCCGGGCCGGGTGGGTGTGTTCGTGGGGAGCCGGGCGGTCCGGCCGATCTATCACCAGGCTTACTGGTTCTACGCCAAGCGCGAGCACGACTATCAGGGATGCGTGTTCGTCAAGTGCGACGATGACATCGTGTATGTCGACGAGGAGCGGCTGGAGGATCTGCTCCGGTTTCGCGTGCGGCGGCCGGAGTATTTCATCGTCAGCGCCAATGTCGTCAACAACGGAGCCTGCGCGCTGTTCCAGCAGCGCGATGGGGCGATCCCGGCCGATCTGCCGGGCTTCGAGGGAGCGCCCGGACAGTTCCTGATTCCGCTGTTCAGGTCGGCGGCGATGACGGCGACGCTGCACGACCACTTTCTCGGCCATCCGGACGCTTTCAGGCGGAGCGTCGAGGAGGTGGTGGAGTGGCGGGAGCGGCTCAGCATCAACTTCATCGCGTGGCTCGGGGAGGATTTGCAGTATCTCCATTTCAGCCAGGGCGATGACGAGGAGATCGTCAGCCGGCTGATTCCGCAGATGCTGGAGCGGCCCTGTGCGATCTTTTTGGGCTGTGTGGTCGCGCATCTGAGCTTCGCGCCGCAGGAGGCGGGGTTGGATACGAAACGCCTGATCGGGCGATATCGGGCGTTTGCCGGGTCAGTTTCGCGCGATGACGGCGATCACCCCGTCGCTGAACGCGGCGAGCCGGTCTTCCATGGTGGAGCTCCTGGGATGGCGTGACGGCGAGTGCTGGACTTTTTGTTGGAACGGAGACTCACCTTCGAGGCCGTGGTTAGAACTCCTGGAGTTGATCATGTCCAACGAACATGGCTCGCCGATCTGGTACGAGCTGATGACGCCCGACCCGGTCGGGGCGAAACGTTTCTATGACGATGTGGTCGGCTGGACGATCGGGGCGCAGCCGTCCGGTTCGATGGACTACCGGATGATCGAAGCGCCGGACGGCGCGGTCGGCGGCGTGTTGCGGCTGACGGATGGGAGCATGCGTCCGGGCTGGGTGGTCTATGTGGGCGTGACGGACGTGGATGCGACGGTCGAGAAGGCCGGGTCGCTGGGCGGCCAGGTGCTGATGGCGCCGGTCGATCTCGAGGGGGTGGGTCGTTTCAGCCTGCTGGCCGATCCGCAGGGGGCCGCCTTCTACGTCATGCGCGGTGCTGGGGTTCAGACGACCGAGCCGTTCGCGCCGGGTCAGGTGGGACATTGCGGCTGGAACGAGCTGTGCACGACGGATCTGGATGGGGCGCTCGGGTTCTACGGCGCGCTGTTCGGCTGGGAGAACCGCGAGACGATGGATATGGGGTCGATGGGCGGTTACCACTTCCTCGACCTGGGCGGGACGCGTCTGGGCGCCGTTGCTCGAGTGCCGGGTCGGCCGCCACGATGGAGCCTGTATTTCAAGGTGGCAGACATCGAGGTCGCGGCCGAGCGCGTGCGCGCCGGCGGAGGCTCGATCGACATGGGTCCGCATGAGGTGCCTACGGGGGAGCGGATCGTGCTCGGGACCGATCCGCAGGGCGTGCCGTTCTCGCTCGTGTGTTGAGGCGGGTCTGGGGCTGCTGGCCCCTGGTCTTTTGCCGGTCGTGGTTGAGTGGCTGTGCTTAAGGCGGGGCTACGGCTGGGGCGCCTGGCGGTGGTGAGCGGACAAGACGTTTGTCGAAGGTGAGGAAGGCGGTGCAGTCGGCGGCAGCGGCCAGGTGGAGGGCGTCGGCGAAGTCGAGGCCGGCATCGGCCCAGTCCAGAGCGCGGGCGACGATTGGGCTGTCCTCGATGGAGATGTCGGGGAGGCCGGCCAGGGCGCGTAGTGCTGCGATGATGCGATCGGGCGGCAGGTCGTAGACGGCGCGGAGCACCCACTCGGTTTCGAGTACGACGGTTTGGGAGATGAAGACGGGCTCGTGGCCGATGACCGCGCGGGCGCGGGCGGCTTGGCGCTGGTCGTCGCCCGTCAGGAAGCGGACGACGACGTCAGTGTCGACCGCGCGCATGGCGGCGCCTGGCTTCGGCGAGGATGCCTGCGTGCATGTCCTCGATCGACTTCGGTGCGCCGGTCACGGGCAGGCAGGCGAAGACGTCCTCGGGGCGGGTGGGCGCGAAGGTGGTGGCGAGCGGCTTGAGGAGCACGCCGTCGGCGGTCTGTTCGACGGTGAGATGTGTGCCGGACTTCCAGCCGAGCTGGTCTCGGATTGGCTTGGGGAGGATGACCTGGCCCTTGGTCGAGACCGTGGTGGAGGTGGGGCGCATGGGAGAGGTCCTGGTAAGATGGTGGTAAGATGGGGGAGTTTGGGG
>CAXTSH010000031.1:0-36220 GCA_964246925.1 uncultured Acetobacteraceae bacterium | reverse complement strand
GGCTGACGGTGGCGCCGATCATGCGCCTGCCGTACTGGGGTGGTGAGTACGACCGGTTGTTGGGGTAGGTGGCGGCGGCGGTGGACGGGGTGGTGGGGCTGGATCTGACGGCGGAGCTGATCACGCACCGGTTCACGCCGAAATCCAAGGACGTGCTCGCGGGGTGGTATCCGGGGAGTTCGCTGGAGATGGACGAGACGAAGCGGTCGCGGAAGATGACCAAGTTCGGATCGACGAAGTGGGTGTTTCCGGCCGCCGAGATGACGGCGATGCGTGCTGCGATCGAGGGATCGCTGACGGCGCGGTTGCCGCAGGCGCGGGTGCTGTATTGGACGTGAGCGCGCGCGTCCCGAACGGCCATGCCTGCGTTGACCGGTTTGCGCGTCCCGCGGGGCATTTCTTGAACCAACGGTCTCATTAATCTATCTGGTGGTGACCGCTTCGAGGCGGCCGTAAGCGTTTACGTCAGCCAACGCGAAACTGGGTCAGCCGCGCGTGAGCGTGGGCAGGCCCTCGCGGAGGCGATGGCGTGAACGTATTCGGACGAGTTTGCAGCGGCCTGGTGATGGTCGCCAGCGGGCCAGCGATGGCTGGTCGCCCGTCAAGGCAGGTCGTGGTCCGGTTCGAGCCGGCGCGCATGTCGCGCCGGCAGCCCGAGAGTGTTGCCGGCCGGTTTGGCGAGGTCATCGAGTTTTGCCCGCGTTTGGTCGCGAGCCGGCCCGCAAACGCGCTGGAGCGTCCGGTGGCCGGCCACCGATTGCTGATGCTGAGCGCATTGTCCGCGATGTGCGCGGCCGTTGTGAGCCTGATCTTCGCCTGGATCGACGCGCTGAGCTGGATCAATCATGTGTTCGTGCGGGTCGCAACGGCCGGATGATCAGTCGACGATGGCCTGATAGGTCAGCACACGAAGTTCCCGCCGGATCGGATAGGTCGACGAAGGCATGAGCTGGGTGAGGAGGACGACCGCTATTTCCTCGCGCGGATCGATCCAGAAGGCAGTGCTGGCCGCACCACCCCAGGCATATTCTCCTGGGGTGCCGAGAATTTGGGCGCGGGCCGGATCGAGCATGATCGAGAAGCCCAGGCCGAAGCCGATGCCCTCGGTGGAGGATTCGCTGAAGCGCTTCTGACCCATTTGGGCCATGTCGCCCGCAAGGTGATTGGCCGTCATCAGCTCGACGGTCTTGCGACCGAGCAGGCGCACATCCTCGTGGGCACCACCGGCGAGCATCATCCGGCAGAAGCGCATGTAGTCGTCGGCGGTCGAGCACAGGCCACCACCGCCGGAGCAGATGGCGCGCGGGTGCGTGAATCGGCTGGTGGCGGGGTCGTCGATCAGCACGAGACCGCCGTCGGGACCGGGTGCGTAGTTGGCGGCGAAACGATGCAGCTTGTCGGGCGGGACATGGAAGGACGTGTCGACCATGCCGAGCGGCGCCAGGATCCGGTCGTGCAGGAAGTCCTCGAAGCCGCGATCCGAGATCACGGCGATCAGGTGGCCGAGCACGTCGGTGGCGATACTGTAGTTCCACGCCTGCCCAGGCTGACACAGCAACGGCATGCGTGCCGCCGTCGCCACCATGTCGGCGAGCGATGTCTCGGAGGTTTGGAAGTCCACCCGGTGCTCACGATAGAGCGCGTCCACGAGGGTCGCCTCCATCCAGCCATAGGTCAGGCCCGCGGTATGGGTGAGCAGGTCGCGGACCGTGATGCCACGCTCCGCCGGCACGGTTTCGGGTCTGGACCGGCTGCCGCCGATGCAGACACGCTGGCCTGCGAAGGCCGGCAGGAACCGCGAGACCGGGTCGTCGAGCTGGAAACGGCCCTCCTCGTACAGCATCAGGACCGCGAGGCTGGTGAGTGGCTTGGTCATCGAATAGATGCGGACGATGGTGTCGTCGGCCATCGGCGTGCCGCGCTCCCGGTCGGCAAGGCCGGCGCAGCGCTGGTATGCGACCTGCCCGCGCCGGACGATCGTCACGCTCAGGCCGGCAAGCCTGCCGTCGTTGACCAGCCGATCCATCCAGCCGTCGATGCGCGCCAGGCGCTTCAGGGAGAAACCGTGTGACATCCCGGCCCTAAAACGGTGTCCAGAGGCGAACGCCTTTGGCGGGGTTTGGGGCGGAGCCCCATGACTGTCGTGGTCTCCTAAAACGGTATCTCGTCGTCCAGGTCGCCGCCGGCCGGGGGCTGATCCCAGCCGCCGCGCGTGGTGGCAGGCGCCGGCGCGCGCTTGGGCGCGGTGGACGGACGCGGAGCGTAGTCCCCCTCCCCGCCTCCATCGTAGTCGTCCGAAGCGCCGCCACGGTTGCTGTCGATCAGGA
Organism: uncultured Acetobacteraceae bacterium; assembly: GCA_964246925.1. GTDB lineage: Bacteria > Pseudomonadota > Alphaproteobacteria > Acetobacterales > Acetobacteraceae > CAXTPV01. The sequence continues at coordinate 33,893 of CAXTSH010000031.1, read as the reverse complement.
CGAGTTCGCCGCGGAACCGGTCGATGACGATCTCGGTGCTGTATTTCTCGGCACCCGACTGGTCGGTCCATTTGCGGGTCTGCAGGCTGCCCTCGACATAGACCTTGCGGCCCTTCTTGAGAAAACGCTCGGCCACATCGGCGATGCGCTCGTTGAAGACGACAACGCGGTGCCACTCGGTCTTCTCGCGCCGCTCGCCGGAGCCCTTGTCGTTCCAGGTCTCGCTGGTGGCGAGGCTGAAGCTGACGATCTTCTGGCCGGCCTGGCTGTTTCGCACCTCCGGGTCCTTGCCCAGGTTGCCGACCAGGATCACCTTGTTGACACTGCCGGCCATGGTGGCCTCCTTTGTTGCGTTATCGTGACGCTCTGCGTCTCTGGCGTCAATCTAGGCGTGCCGGAGCGCCCCGCCAAACGACTTCCCTTGGCGGGGCCCGGGTGCAACACCAGTTGCTGGTCGGTCGGGAGGGTATGGCGCTGGCGGGCAGTATCCAGGTGCGCGGCGCACGCGAGCACAACCTCAAGAATATCGACGTCGAGATCCCGCGCGACGCGCTGACCGTGATCACCGGGCTGTCGGGTTCGGGCAAGTCGTCGTTGGCGTTCGACACGATCTATGCCGAAGGGCAGCGGCGCTACGTCGAAAGCCTGTCGGCGTATGCGAGACAGTTCTTGGAGCTGGCGGGCAAGCCGGACGTCGATTCCATTGACGGGTTGTCGCCGGCGATCTCGATCGAGCAGAAGACGACCAGCAGGAATCCGCGCTCGACGGTGGGCACGGTGACAGAGGTGCACGACTACATGCGCCTGTTGTGGGCGCGGGTGGGGGTGCCCTATTCGCCGGCGACGGGATTGCCGATCGAGGCGCAGACGGTCAGCCAGATGGTGGACCGGGTGATGGCGATGCCGGAGGGCACGCGGCTGATGCTGCTTGCACCGGTGGTGCGCGAGCGGAAAGGCGAATACCGCAAGGAACTGGCCGAACTGCAGCGTCGCGGCTTTACGCGGGTGAAGGTGGACGGGAAGCTGCACGAGATCGGCGAGGTACCGAACCTCAACCGCAAGCTCAAGCACACGATCGAGGCGGTGGTGGACCGGGTGGTGGTCAAGCCGGAGGGATTGGCGACCAGGCTGGCCGAGAGCTTCGAGAGTGCGCTCACGCTGGCGGACGGGATCGTCTATGCCGAGGAAGTGGTGCGCGGGGCGGCGCCAGATGCGGAGGGGCCGCGGACGGTGTTTTCGTCGCGGTTCGCCTGCCCGGTGTCGGGATTCACGATCGAGGAGATCGAGCCGCGGCTGTTCTCGTTCAACTCGCCGCAGGGGGCGTGCCCGGCCTGCGACGGGCTGGGCGTGGAGCTGTTCTTCGACCCGAACCTGGTGGTGCCTGACGAGCGGGTGTCGCTGAACGGCGGTGCGGTCGCACCGTGGCGGGGGACGCAGAGCCCGTATTACGACCAGACGCTCGCCTCGATCGCGCGGCATTTCAGGGTGCCGATGGCGACGATCTGGTCCGAAATACCTCCGCGGATGTGCGAGGTGCTGCTGGACGGGTCGGGGACGGAGGAGATCTCGTTCGTCTACAAGGACGACGTGCGGTCCTACACGGTCAAGAAGCCGTTCGAGGGCATCCTGCGCAACCTCAAGCGGCGGATGACGGAGACCGACAGCGTCTGGGTGCGGGAGGAACTCTCGCGCTACCAGGCGGAAAAGCCCTGCGACGTGTGCGGCGGCAAGCGCCTGCGGCCCGAGGCGCTGGCGGTCAAGGTGGCGGGGCTGGATATCGCCGACGTCTCCGAAATGCCGATCCGGCGAGCGCTCGACTGGTTCGCGGGGGCGGAGGCGACGCTGACAACGCAGCGGGCGGCGATCGCGGGGCGGATCCTGCGGGAGATCACCGACCGGCTGCGGTTCCTGGACGATGTCGGGCTGGATTACCTGACGCTGTCGCGCGGGTCGGCGACGTTGTCGGGCGGGGAAGGCCAGCGGATCAGGCTGGCGAGCCAGATCGGGTCGGGGCTGACCGGGGTGCTCTACGTGCTCGACGAGCCCTCGATCGGGCTGCATCAGCGCGACAACGAACGGCTGCTCGGCACGCTGCGCCGGCTGAAGGCGCTCGGCAATACCGTGCTGGTGGTGGAGCATGACGAGGATGCGATCCGGGCGGCGGATCACCTGATCGACATGGGGCCGCGGGCCGGCGTTCACGGCGGGCATGTGGTCGCCGAAGGGACGCCGGACGAGGTGGCGGCAAACCCGGCGTCGTTGACGGGGGACTACCTGTCGGGCCGGCGGCGGATCGAGCTGCCGGACCGGCGCCGGGCACCGGACAAGAGGCGGATGCTGACGCTGGCGGGTGCGACGGGGAACAATCTGAAAGCCGTCACCGCCCACTTTCCGCTCGGGACGTTCACCTGCGTGACCGGGGTGTCCGGCGGCGGGAAGTCCTCGCTGGTGGTCGACACGCTGTTCAAGGCGGTCTCACGGCGGTTGATGGGATCTGGCGAGGTTCCCTCCCCGTTCGAGCGGCTCGACGGGCTCGAGCAGCTCGACAAGATCATCGACATCGATCAGTCGCCGATCGGGCGGACGCCGCGTTCCAATCCGGCGACATACACGGACCTGTTCGCGCCGATCAGGGACTGGTTCGCGGAGCTGCCGGAGAGCCGGGCGCGCGGCTACAAGTCGGGGCGGTTCTCGTTCAACGTCAAAGGCGGACGCTGCGAAGCATGCCAGGGCGACGGGCTGATCAAGATCGAGATGCATTTTCTGCCGGACGTGTTCGTCACCTGCGACACCTGTAAAGGGCACCGCTACAATCGGGAAACGCTCGAGATCAAGTTCCGCGGGCTGTCGATCGCCGACGTGCTGGATCTGACGGTGGACGAGGCGATCCCGCTGTTCTCGGCGCAGACGAGGATCGGGGACCGGCTGGCGGTGCTGAGCCGGGTGGGGTTGGGCTACGTGCGGCTCGGACAGCAGGCGACAACGCTGTCGGGCGGCGAGGCGCAGCGGATCAAGCTTGCCAAGGAGCTGGCCAAGCGGGCGACGGGACGGACGCTCTACATTCTCGACGAGCCTACAACGGGGCTGCATTTCGAGGACGTTCGCCGGCTGCTAGAGCTGCTGCATGCGCTGGTCAACACGGGAAACACGGTCGTGGTGATCGAGCACAATCTGGAAGTGATCAAAACGGCGGACTGGATCCTCGATCTCGGCCCCGAGGGCGGCGACGGCGGCGGCCGGATCGTGGCGGAAGGCACCCCGGAACAGATCGCGGCGCATCCGGCTAGCCATACGGGACGATTCCTGCAGCCGCTGCTGGGGGCGCGGACGCCCGGCCGGGTGCGCAAGCGCGCCTGAACTTCGTTCCTCGGCGTCAGCGCTGGATCGCGGCGATCGTGCGCGGCTCGTCTCTCCTTAATCGGTAAGCCTCGAAGAGCAACCGCTCTTCGTCCATGGCCGAGAGGTTGACGTTGGACAGCCGGACTTGCCCGACAGGGCTACGATCTGACCGCTCTCGACCTGGGCCTGGTCGAAGATCGTGTTGGTCGCCCCGTCGGCGGTAAAGAACACCAGGCGGCCATCGACCGACTGCCAGACATCTTCGTTGCTGTGGCGATAGTTGCCGATACGCCCGGGCGGCGCCAACACGGTGAACGGTCCATAGACCATGCCGCCGAGAGCCCCGAACTGCCAAAAGGTTCCGGCAAGGGCCGCTTCCGACAGGCGAGGCGCTGGCGTCCACGCCATCGGGCTCGACCCGGGCGCCGGTCGAACATCCCTCGCCGCGCCGGGGCGGCTGTACCCAGCAGCGTCTGGAGGATCGTCATGCGCGCTCCGCTTCGCAGCCGCACGATATTTTCGGGACCCGGTGAACGCGGTCCAGCGTCAATCCCAAGGAACGTGCCCAGCCACGCGACCCGGTCCGCCTTGACCGTCGAATGCGTTCAGGCCCAATGGTCGCGCCGGCGGACCATCTAGGGCCAGTTCCGGCGGCTGCGGGAGATCGAGCGTGAACGGCCGGGTCTTCATCTGTCATCATGCGGTGCCGGCACGGGTGCTGACGACAAGGTCGTTCGTGACACTTCAGTCAGGAGCTTACGACGACGAGGCGACCGGCGTTCTCGGCGACCTCGGCGGCCAGAACATCGCGGCACTGAACGGGCATTCGGAGATGCGCCATCAATATCACGTGTGGCGCGAGCGCCTGGCGGGTCTGGACTATGTAGGCTTCGAACACTATCGGCGCTGGTTCTTTGTCAATCCGCTGAATGCAGGACAACTACATCGCTTCGATGCAGAGCTTCTGAACCTGCAACGCCGGTTCCTGTCGGACGAGCTCCATGTCATCGAACACATCGATGACCGAAGCTTCAAGAACGTGCTTGAGCTTCGCCGGCTCTACGAAGTGGAGGTGCAACGCACGCTCGATCGTCTGTTGACCGACAACGATTTGGTCACGCAGCGCGCCCATCGATGGCGTATCGACGAGCAGTGGGGCGACGGTCATTCGGTGCAAGAGTGGCAAACCCTGGTCGACGTTGTGCGAAGCACGGGGTTTTTCCGCAGATCGCTCGAGCTGCTGGACTTCAGACAGAACCACATCCGGTTCTGCAATATGTACATCATGAGAATTCCAGTGTTTTTGACCTACATGGAATTCTGGGACGAGTGCATGAAGAAGATTGCACCCCGCGTGGAGGAGACGCCGCGCAACCTGGGCTACTTTGCCGAGCGCATCTTCAACTTCTTTATCTACGGCATGAGGCTGCAGGACGCGGACTTCCGTGTCGGCATGCTGCCCTGCGTCTTTGACCGGCAGTGGTAAGGCCTCAGGGGGCGGTGTTGCCGGGCGCGCCGACGTAGCCGCTCTGGTCGACCTTGTTGAGCGGGGTCTGTGTATTCTGGTCGACGCAGGCCGACAGCAGGCCAGCGAGGCAGAGTAAAATGGTGGCGGCTGGCCGGATCATCATCCTGCTTTGTGCCATGGCGGGGGGCTGCAGCCAATACCATGGGCCGATCGACAACCGGCCCGATCCCAACCTGTTCACGCCTTCGAGGTATGGATGACGTCCGGCGGGGTGCGGGACCTCTGATCCTACCTGCGCCGATAGGCCGGTCGCGGCCTGGCGGGTCCCGGGTCGTTGGCCGGGGCGAAACGGACCTCCTTGTTTTCGCGGACGGTGATGGCGTCGGCGAAGTCATTGGCCTTGGGGCCGCGTATCTCGAACAGAGTCTCGTTCTCGAAGATGCGGATCGCGCCGATGTCGGGCTTTCGGACCGGGCCGGCGCGGCAGATCAGCGGGATCAGCCATTTCGGGTCGGCCTTGTCTCGCCGGCCGACGGCGACGCTGAACCAGCACACGTCTGCGGTGCCGAGCGGCTGCCGCTCGCGGTCGGGGGGACGACCGGGAACGGTGATCTCCTCCGGCTCCGGGAGGCTTTGCCGGTGCAGTCGAAGGAGAGCGGCGGCAACGCGTCGGGGATCGAGCTGGGCAAGCAGACCGGTCGCGGCGGCGAGTTCGTCCTCGGTTGGCTCGACGGTGAACATCGGCGCCTGAAGCAGGCGTTCGGCGTCGCAGGCGCGGACCTGATCGGCGTCCGGCACGGCGGTCCACTTCGCGTCGACCCGGGCGGCGCCGAGAAGTTGGGCGGCGCGGCGACGACGGATTTCGGGGACGATCAGGACGCTGATGCCCTTGCGGCCGGCGCGGCCGGTGCGGCCGCTCCTATGCAGCAGGATTTCGGGGTTCTGGGGCAGGTCGGCGTGGATGACGAGGCCGAGGTCGGGCAGGTCGAGGCCGCGGGCGGCGACGTCGGTCGCGACGCAGACGCGGGCGCGACCGGTGCGGAGCGAGTGGACGGCACGCGAGCGCTCGGACTGGCTGAGTTCGCCTGACAGGGAGACCGAGTCGAAGCCGCGCTCGATCAGGCTGGCATGAAGGTGGCGGACGGCGTCACGGGTGCCGCAGAAGACCATGCTGACGGGGGCCTCGACGAAGCGGAGCACGTTGACGACGGCGCGTTCGCCCTCGTTGGGGGCGACGCGGACGGCGCGGTATTCGATGTCGGTGTGCTGGCGGCCGGCGACGGTCTCGATGCGGACGGCGTCGCGCTGGTAGGTGCGGGCGAGCTGGACGATGCCGTGCGGCAGGGTGGCGGAGAACAGCAGGGTGCGACGGAGGTCGGAGGTAGCATCGAGCAGGCGCTCGAGTTCCTCGCGGAAGCCGAGGTCGAGCATCTCGTCGGCCTCGTCTAGGACGACGACCTTGAGGGAGGCGAGCGTGAGGCGGCCCCGCTCGAGATGGTCGCAGAGGCGGCCGGGGGTGCCCACGACGATGTGGCCGCCGCCGGCCAGCGCCACCGCTTCGCGGCGCGTGTCCATGCCGCCGATGCAGGAGATGACCCGCGCGCCCGCCTGGGCGTAGAGCCAGGCGAGCTCGGCATGAACCTGCATCGCGAGCTCGCGTGTCGGGGCGACGACCAGGGCCAGCGGAGACGTGGCGCGATCGAACGCAGCCGCCTCGCCGAGCAGCGTCGGGGCGAAGGCGAGGCCGTAGGCGACCGTCTTGCCGGAGCCGGTCTGCGCGGAGACCAGCAGGTCGGCGCCGGCCGGTGCCTGCAGCACCGCGTCCTGAACGGGCGTCAGGGTCGCGTATCCGCGCGCGTCGAGCGCCGCGCGCAGGGCGGGGTGGATGTCCTGGGACACGAGAGTTCCAATGGATGGGGCCTCTCTAATGTAATGCTGGCTTCGACGGGACCAAAGCTTCTCGTGGGGTCTGCAGAAAGACGAGCACGGGTGCCAGCGAGCGGCGGGGCGCTTCCTCGAAGGGAACGTGACCGAGATCGGGAAGGGCGGCCAGCCGTGCGGACGGAATCTCGCGGAGATAGTCGCTGGCGTTGCCGAACGGGATCATGGCGTCTTTTTCGCCCCAGACCAGCAGCGTCGGCGCCCGGACGCGGCGGAGCATCGGGACCGGATCCTCGATCATCGTCTGGCCGGTCCGGGCGACGATGGCCGCGCGCGTCCCCGGGGCGAGCATCAGGTCGTAGTAGCGGGTGACCGTCGCGTCGGTCAGCAAGGCAGGATTGGCGTAGGCGGGAGCGAGGCTGGAGCGGAGCAGCGACCGCGGCATGACGTAGGGAAGCAGGCGGACGACCGGCGGAACGGCCTGTCTCTTTCCGTAGGCGATGCCTGGGCTCGCGAAGCCGTCGGGCGAGATCAGGACCAGGCGGTCGACGCGCTCCGGATGGAGGGACGCGAACATCCAGGCGATCCTGCCGCCCATCGAGTTGCCGATCAGGGTGGCGCTCGCGAGGCCGAGGCGGTCCATCAGGGCGGCCAGGATCCGCATCGCGCGGGCATCCGAGTAGTCGTTGGCCGGGTCGGGGCCGGTCAGGCCGAAGCCAGGCAGGTCGAAGCGGACGACGCGAAAATTCTGTGACAGGATGTCAGACCAGCCGTCCCAGGTTTGCAGGCTGGCGCCGAAGCCGTGCAGCATGATCAGCGCGGGCGCGTCGCGCGGACCGGTGTCACGGAGGCGGAGCCTGATGCCGGCGACGGACAGGTAGCCGGCGGGGTATTTACGCTCGAGGGCGGCGCGCGGCTGGTCCGGCGTGTAGAGCAGGGCAGCGGCGGCGACCAGGATGGCCGAAAGGGAAGCGGCGATGATGACGATGAGACGGGAACGGAGCGGTCGGTGAGCCTGTCGCGACATTCGTTTGCAGCCCAGCATTATGAGAGCCGGGCGATGGACTATGTGGCGAGCGCCGTCCACAGCAACGGCTCGGATCTCGACCAGATCGAGGCGGCGTTGCGCGGGCGAGGTGCGACGCGCGTGTTGGATATCGGATGCGGTGGCGGTCATGTGAGCTATCGCGCGGCGCCGCACGCCGGGGAGGTGGTGGCCTGCGACGTGACGGCAGGCATGCTCGAGGTGGTCGCGGCGACGGCGGCCGCACGGGGCCTGGCCAACATCAGCGTGCGGCAGGCGGCCGCCGAAGCCCTGCCGTTCGGCGACGGAGAGTTCGACTTCGTCCTGTGCCGTTTTACGGCGCACCACTGGCTTGATCTGGAGGCGGGGCTTCGAGAGGCGCTACGGGTGCTCGCGGCGAAAGGCACTGCGATTTTTGTCGACACGATCACCCATGCCGACCCCGCGATGGACACGCACCTGCAGGCCATCGAGCTGCTGCGGGACGCCTCGCATGTGAGGAACTACAGTGTGACGGAATGGATGGCGGCGCTGTCGCGCGCCGGTTTCGCGGTCGACGGGATGACGCTGAGAACGCTGCGGATGATTTTCGCGGACTGGATTGCGCGTACGCGCACGCCCGCTCTCCATGCGGAGGCGATCCGCTCCGTGCAGCAGACCGCGCCGCCTGCCGTTCGCGACGTGCTTGGCGTTGGCCCGGACGGGAGTTTTGATCTGCAGGCGGCGACGATCGTCGCGCGTGCGGCGGCCTGATCAACGGTCAGTCACCGTGGTGATAGCGGCAGGCGGATCTCGATGCGTTGGTCCTCGCCGCGCCGGGCCGCGGCCCGGAAGACGAGGCGGTGGTCGCCGGCGATGCGCCGTGACCACGAGCCGGCGAGATCGCCCTTGAGGGGTTCGGGTTTGCCCAACCCCTTGGCGGGTCTCCGCGCGATACAGGTTTGTGGACGGCACTGGACGGCAAGTTAAGGACGGGGTCAGGCGACCACGGTCAGGCCGGGGCGATGACGCGAGGTCTCGACGCAGAGGGTGACCGCCTCGCGCAGGGTGGAAACGTAGTGATCGGCGCCGGTCATGCCGCGGAGGTCGTCGTCGGCGAGAAACGGGTCTTCGGCCGGCCAGAGGCCGACCAGGATCGAGGCATTCGGCACCCGGGCACGCAGCCGGCGAAGCAGGTAGCGCAGATGGGTCTGCTTGCCGGTGATCTCGAGGTAGGAGACGCAGACCATGGCGACGCCGTCCGTCGGCATGGCGTCGATGCCGACGCGCGAGACGGCATCGTGGGAAATCACGCGGGCGCCGAGGCCGTGCTTGCTGATCAGTTGCGCCATCATCAGGGCGGCGGCCTCGTCGAGTTCGCCGCGGCCGGCGACGCAGAGCACGGGGGTGTTGCCGAGCCAGCCGGGCGCGAGCGGGGCGCCCTCGTCGATGTGCGGGTCGGGTGCCGGTTCGACGACGACGCGACGGTCGGGACGGTCGGCGCCGGCGACGCCGGGATCGACGTGGCCGGGGGCCGGGTCGACATCATCGTGAGTGTCGAGCTCAAGGACGAGTTCGGCGACGGCCCGGCGGATGACGGTGACGCGATCGGGTGGGAGCGTGCCGCGACGCATGTCGCCGGCGGCGAGCTGGAGCGCTTTCAGCGCCACATCGTCGTAGTAGGAGGAGAGCGAGCGGGTGCGCAGCAGGGTCTCGGCCTGTTCAAGGACTTCGTCGGCGTCTCCGGCGAGCATGCGCTGGTAGAAGCTCTCGACCGGTGTCAGCGCCGGACGGTCGCCGAGGAGAACGTCGAGGAACTCGAGGCGCTTGACGTGGCGTCCGAGGACGACGAGGCAGAGCGTCAGCGGGGTGGAGAGGATGAGACCGATCGGGCCCCAGAGCCAGCTCCAGAAGATCGCGACGATGATGACGGCGACAGGCGAGAGGCCGGTGCTGTGGCCGTAGAGGAGCGGTTCGACGACCTGGCCGAGGATACCCTCCAGGATGATGAACAGCGCGGCGGTCCAGAGCGCCATCGACCATCCGGGGTCGACGGCGGCGGCGAGTGCGATCGGCAGCAGGGCGGCGATGTAGGAGCCGATATAGGGGACGAAGCGGAGCATCATGCCGATGACGCCCCAGAGCACCGGGCTCGGGACGCCGATGACGGCCAGCCCGATGCCGATCAGGACGCCGAAGGAGGCGTTGACCGCAAGCTGCGACAGGAAATAGCGCGACAGGCGGCGGGCGGCGTCGTCGATGGCGATCGTGGTACGGTGAAGGTCACGCGATCCGAACAGGCGGATCAGGCGATCGCGCAGATCCTCCTGCTGGACGAGGATGAAGATCGCGACGACGAAGACGATGCCGATCGTCTCGATCGGAGCGAGGATGGGAGAGAGGTAGCGGCTGGCGAGCGCCACCGGAGACGGGGCGTTCTCGACGATGGTCACCGGCGTTGGCGGGTGACTGCCGCGTGAGCCGGCACCGAGGGCAGGCGTGGCGATATTGGCGGTCGGATGGTTGTGGCCGAAACTGTGAAGGTCGGCGATCAGCCGGCTGGTGCTGTTGACGGCCAGGCTCTGCAGGCCCTGGATCTTCGCACCGATCGTGTCCTGATAGGATTGGGCGTTCTGGGCGAGGCTGGCGAGCTGGGTGCCGATCAGCGCGCCGAGCATCAGGATGACGGCGAGTGCGAGCACGACGGAGAACAGGACCGCGGGCACCTTGGGCAGGCGGGCACGGCGGAGCAGGCCAACGAGGGGTGCGAGGACGAAGCTGAGCAGGATGGACAGCGTGATCGGGACGAGGACCGCGCGGCCGAAATAGAGGGCGACGACGAAGACTACGCCGACCGCGAGGCCGAGCAGGTCGCCGGCGCGCGGAGTCTGCGCCGGCGGGACCTCCGCCTTGGGAAGCGGCAGCACGCCTTCGTTGTTGGCCATTGAGTTGGTTCCGTGGGCCGAGACCGGCCAGCGCGTGATTGCTTATAGAGAAGCCTGAGAAGAGGCTTGGGGTTCCGGGCCCAAAGCGGGCGGCGGAGTGACGATGCGGCCGAGGCTGGCGACGAGGTCGGTCGGGATCAGGACGGTGGCGCCGCGGTCCTTGTTCATCTCGTAGAGCAGGTTCATCTGGCGCAGCGCCAGCGCGTGCGGGTTGGTGCCGTAGATGGTGGCGGCCTCGAGAACCTGGCGGGCGATGTCCTGCTCGGCGGATGCGAGCGTCACTCGGGCGTCGCGCTCGCGCTCGGCCTGCGCCTGGCGGCTCATCGCATCCTGCAGGCTCGCCGGGATGATGACGTCCCGTATTTCGACAGAGCGGACCACGACGCCCCAGCCGGCGATCTTGGCGGCGATGGTCTGACGGAGCTGGTCGTCGGCGGTGCGCCGGTCCGACAGCAGCCTGCCGAGGTCGGACGCGCCGATCATCTCACGCAAGGACGTCTGCGAGACGCTCTCGATGGCCCGTCGATAGTCGGCGATGGCGAGTGCCGCCTGCTTGGCGTCCTCGACCTGCCAGAAGACGATGGCGTCGACGCCGACCGCGACCGTGTCGCGGGTGAGCGCCTGCTCGGCGACGATGCCGGAGGTCTGGATGCGCAGATCGATGGTGGCAGCGATGCGGTCGACGAAGGGGATCAGGATGTAGAGTCCCGGTCCGCGGACGGCGCGGAAGCGGCCGAGGCGGAGGACAACCGCGCGCTGCCACTCGGCAGCGATCTTGACCGTCATGACGGCGAGAACAGCGAGCACGACAAGGAGAAAGAGCGAGACCTGCAGCGACATCATCATCATGGAATGGAGTTGGGCCGTTGCGGGTCGGGAGCAATGGCCGCGGTCAGAGGCGGCCGGTCAGGTAGGCAGTGGAGACGGCGAGGCGATCGGCCGCGCCTCTCGGACGATCCTGATGCCTGCCGGCGGCGGCGCGGGCGAGGTCTCTTCTGGCGAGCACCGCGAGTAGGCCAGCCGCGCGCTGCGGGCGGGGCAGGTTCACGGTTCCGGCCGAGTCGAGAAAACGGCGGCCGAGAGCGAGCATCGATGTGGGATCGTCGTGATCGGGCCAGGGACGGCGACCGATCGCGCGCAGGGTCGGGAAGTGCCGCAGGATTTTGCCGACGGCGTAGGCGGCGCCGAATGCCGTGATGGCCTCGAGAGGCTCGCCGCGTATGCCGAGCGAGTGTGCGATCGCGCGGGAGAGGCCACCGGGCCCGTTGCGGAGGGCCGAGACCCAGGTCGCCTCGTCGGGGAAGCCGTCGAGTTCGGTGGCGCGGGCGTCGATGACGGCGAGCAGCAGGTCGCGGTCGAGTGCTGCCCGGTCGAGCAGGGCAGCGAGCGGGGTGGCGACCTCATGGCGCCTGGCGTCGCCTTCGACGACTTCGCGCCACCATTGAAGACGGACATGGCCGCCCATGACGGCGTAGTCGCCTCGGGCGCTGGCGGCGATGTCGAGCGCACGGGCGAGTTCGTGGTTGAAGGCGACGAGGGTGAAGATGGCCTCGCGGGCGTCAGGCGGCGCGAAGAGTGCCGCCAGGAAACGGTCCGGGTCATGGATGCGGGCGATGGCGCCGACGGGAGACAGCGGCGCGGGTTGTCTGAGGCCGGGCGTCATACCATGGTCGGGTGACGCGATGCGTTCACGCTCGCACCACCGACTGGAGACGCACATCATGGCCTTTGAATTGCCCTCGCTGCCGTATTCGCACAACGCGCTCGCGGGACGCGGCATGAGCCAGGAGACGCTCGAACTCCATCACGACAAGCACCATCAGGCGTATGTGACGGCGCTGAACGGTTTCGTCGAGAAGGACCCTTCACTGGCGGCGATGTCGCTCGAGGAGATCATCAAGCACACCAACGGCAAGCCCGACCATGCGCCGGTGTTCAACAATTCCGGGCAGCACTGGAATCACATCCTGTTCTGGCAAGCGATGTCGCCGACAGGCGGCGCAGTTCCGGGCAAGCTGGAGAAGAAGATCGGAGAGGATTTCGGCTCGGTTGACGCGTTCAAGGAACAGTTCAAGCAGGCGGCAACGACGCAGTTCGGGTCGGGCTGGGCGTGGCTGGTGCTGGGTTCCGACGGCAAGCTGAAGGTGGCGAAAACGCCGAACGGCTCGAACCCGATCGCGACCGGCGACGGCAAGGCGCTGCTCGGGATCGATGTCTGGGAGCACTCGTACTACGTCGATTTCCGCAATCGCAGGCCGGACTATGTCCAGAACTGGATCGACAAGATCGCGAACTACGAGTTTGCGGAGGCGGTCCTGGCGGCGGCCTAACTCTGGGCGGCCGAGCCCATCGGCCGGCCTTGAAGCGGGCCGGCTGATGCCTTCGCGGGCTCAGTCGAACTTCATCGCGACCCCGAGTTCGATCGCGCGCTGCTTTGTCATCACGCGCAGGCATTCCGCCGCCTGGATCTCACGGATCGTGCCGTCCTGAGCACCGTAGAAGGCACAGTTCGCATCCCGGTATCGCACCCAGAGCCGTTGTGCGGCCCTGAGCGGTTCACTTTGGCCGGCATCGATACGATGCATGAGATCTCTGTAGGATGAGTTCAGGCGTTGATCCCAGACTTCGGTCTTCGCGTCGATGCAGCCCACGATCGCCAACGTGTTCGGCTGTTCGCCGCATGGCTTGTAGTCGGACCCGAACATCTCCGCGCTTGCCGGCGTGGCGATCAGTATTGAGCATATGAGCGTGTTGAGCAGAAGAGCGCGCTTCATGTTTATTCCCTTGTGCCATGTCGACTAGTCCCGGGCTTCACTCGCACGTTCGGCATGTCCGGTCGGGAATGGCGGCTGCATACCCGATGCGTGACGCAAACAAAGCGGGCGTGACGAAGCGGTCGCGGCCGGGTCCGCGTCGTTCGATGACGTCCGACAGGAGACGTGCACTCCGAGCTGCCGAAGTTGATTGCCGGGCTCCGTCGAAGCAGGAGACACCATCGTCGCGATCGCGAACGCGGCGAGCAATCCGTGCCGGAGATGAGCCCGGGGAAGCGATCCGGGTCCGAACGGAAAACGGCGGCAGCGGCATACCGGACGGATGATTATCGGCAACTCCGACGAGGTGGGACGCCTGACATAGTCGCCGCATGACTCGCAACGTCTTCGGTCGGGAAGCATCCGCAATCTCTTTGCAGGGGAGCCGGGATATGCGCGACGCATATCCCGGTCCGGGTCAGCGTCCCTTGCGCGTTCCGGCAGCGAAGTCGGGCGGACTCTTCGGGGGCGCCGGCATGTTCGGATGCTTTCGGCCCCAGTCGCGCCCGGCGTCCCATTGCTTGTTCGACATCGCATGACCTCCTCTGTGTCGGTCCGGTCTGGACCGCCGTCACGAGAGCAGATCGTCGCCCGCGCGTCTTAACCGCGCCATCACCAACTCCTAATTTCTGGTGTCGTGAGGGGAGTTGGATATGGTGGCAAGCCCCATCAGTGGGGGTGATGAGCGCGGGCTTGGCTTGAGCGTCCTCACCGCGGCAGCACCGATTCATAACCTCAGCAGCCCTGCCGGCTTCGTCCCGTTCGCCAAAGGGACGGGCAGCCCAGTTTTCCGCCTGACCGATTGGGGAGACGGTTGCTATGAGGCTGTCGGAAGAGTGTCGGCTGTCGCGCAGACACCGATAGAGGTCTGGTTTCAGGACGAAGCGCGGGTCGATTGCCTATGCCGTGCTGGTCTGCGATGGAGCCGGCTGGCAACAAGGGGGCAGGGATTTGCAGGTGCCCGGCAACACCACCATGCTCTCGTTGCCACCCTACAGCGCCGACCTGAACCCGGTGGGACGATCTGCGGCTAAACAAGCTCTGTGGCACCGTCTGGGACAGCTACGACGGGATCGTCGAAGCCTGCAGAACCGCCTGGAACTGGCTCATAGCCGATCCAGACCGCATCCGCTCAATCGGAACCAGAGCCTGAGCGTGTGTCAGTCCACAAGCGGGTTGGTATTGCGCGCCGACTCGTTCACCGGGCTTTCCGGCGCAAGGCTTATGGGCAGCCCAGTTCGGCCGCTGAAGCGCCAACGAGGTTCCGGCCGCCCGCAGGTCGCCAGGCCGCGACCACACGCGCCGATAACGTCGCAGGCCGCCCTTGATTACCGGTGTGGCCGCTCACGCCTCAAGCGGACAACCTGCTCGAACAGCTATCTCGACCCTCGCTAGTATCTAACGAACGGGCGGCTTTCTTGTGTCAGTTGGTTGAAAGCCGTGTTGGCATCGCCGAGGTTGTTTGGACATGTCATTCGGCCACTGGTTCCCATGTGACTGATGGCGCCGTTATAGCCGGTCGGAAGACCGATGAGGGTCGTCACATTGGCAGGTGCGGATTTGTACCAGTAGAAAAAGTATTTCGTAAAGCCGTACACTGGGAAATCACACTCGATGATCTGCTGCTTCGCCGCGATGGCGGTGTCGACTTCCTGATTGAAACGTTCTGTCTTCTCTCGCGTGACGATGTTCTCCCAATCTTGGTAGCTCGCCCCGGACCGGGAGATCGCACCAACCCTCTGATGGCTCAGCGACATGACTTGTTCTTCCGGCGGCAGCGCGTTCACGTTCGGACGATCCGGATTGGCGGCCAGAGTCTGTTGTAGCGCCTCGGCCCCGGTTTCATTGCGAGGACAATCCAAGACGGGCTTCGTTCCCAAGCGAGCCGCATCGCCGAGGACACCGCCGACGGTGACGGCGTAAACAAGCTGTGAAAAATACGGCGGGACTGTGCCGGTCCAGAAATGATATACGTTTGGTCCATACGAGCAATTCAGTATTCTATACTTTCCTGATCGCACGATCATGTCGACGACTTGTTGGTAGGTGGACCACTTACTCGCGCCGTTCGGCAGCAGAGAACCCATAGCCTGAGCAGCTTTGAAGTTGTTGTCCCCGAGCGCAGACTCATCGAAAGCAACGACATCGTGCTTGACGGGAGGACCGGCCGGAGATGCCTGTTGAGTTGTGGTCGGCTCGGGCGGGGCGCGAGGCGTCGACGGTTTTACGGCCGCCGAGGCTTCCTGATCCATGGGCGTTCCGGTGCAAGGATCGATGCCGGGTTGCAGGGCCGGAGGCTCCTTGTAGATCGCCCCGGTGATGATGTCGTGGCGTGGCCACGAATAGAAAGTGCAGCACCTGTACGGTGGCCGCGCGGCCAGGAACAGATAGGTCAGCCGATCCTGCAGGCGGCCTGGCGGCAGCTTCGCTGCCTCGTCGGGCGTCAGCCGCCCGGCGCCACGGGCATACGCGAAGCTGTGCAGCGCGAGGTCGAGCACCGGAAGACTCGGCTCCAGCGGGAGCGAGCGCGGGTCCCTCCGAGCATCGAGTTGCTGCCGCGCCTGTGCCAGCACGGATACCGCGGCGGCGGTGTCCGCCGGGTGCATGGCGGCGAAAGAGGCCTGCGCCGACTGGACGATGTCGTCCGGATAGTGGCCGTCGCGCAGGAAATCGCCCACGAGTTCAGGCGTCGCATTCATCGTCTCGAAACCGATGATGGCCTTGTGGAGTTCCGCCGCCCATGCGGTCAGGCGCGATCGCGCCTCCTCACGCCGGTCTGTCGGCAGTGCGCCCAAAGTCTTCTGGATTTCCGGTTCCAGAACGTATTCATCGTATCGGTCGGCGCGCTGCTCCGGCGTGGTCGCGATCGTACCGGCGGCCTTGCGCTCCATCATCCGCCATCGGTCGAACTCATGCCGATCCCGGGCCTGCTGGTAGACGGCGTACTCGGGCGTAGCGGACTGTATTGCCGCAAGAGCGTCTCCCGGGCTCCGGGGAATCCAGAACTGCCCCGACGGAGGCGCGTGCATGGCGCGTCGTACCGCCTCGGTCCACGTCCCGAAAAGCCCTTGTGCGGTAAGCCCGTCATCCAGGGCGCCCCCGGTCAGCGTGTCGGTGGCTTCGACCCGCTTCTCCGCCGCAGTGGTCATGCCCTCGAACAAATACAGCGAAAGGTAATAGATATCCTTCTGGAGGAGCAAAGAGGCAAAATCGGTGGCCGCGGTCGCATCTCGCACGCGACGGGTGCAGCCCTCGAAGAACCTGTCCCGGGCCTGCCTGATTTCCTCGTTGAATGCGGACTTCGCCGCCGTGGCTTGAGCCGCTCTACGGACGATCATGGCGAACTGGTCGGGCGGTGTCGCCCGGATAAGATAATCGTCGTCGACCCAATCTTGGCAATGCCCAACGTTACAGCCACAGAGCCCGGCCATCGTGACGCTCACGAAGAGAAGAGTGCGTCGACTCAGACTCGATCCTCTTGACTTCATCCAAAAGAATTCAGTCACACCACAGTCTCCCACCCATACTCAGCTTGGAGCCAGGGACACGCGTCCTGCGTCGCCTCTCCTGGCGGACTGGCGATCTCCCGCACATCCCTTGCTGCTGACAGGAGAACAGACCACCGATCGCGCGTCCTCACCGTGCCATCACCAATTCATAACTCCGATCGTTCGGGAGGACGCGGCGACGGCCTAGCGGTCAGCGTGGCACATCGATGGCGGCCGCGCGCTGCTGGAGCGACGCGGCCGGCGCCGGCGTCACGAACGGATCGTTAGCCGACCGCAGGCGACCGGCGATTTCGGTGAAGCGCAGCGCGGCGCCCCGCCGGTCACCGCGCTCCAGCGCCAGCCATCCGGCGGCGCAGGTCAGGCGGAGCCGCCAGTCGGGCCCGAAATCGGCCATCCGCAACTGGTCCGGATCGAGCCCGTCGAGCAGGGCCGGGACTTCGCCGGCCTGTCGCAGGGTGAGCAGGCCGTAGGCAAGATAGTACCTCAGGATCTGGATCTCAGGGCTGTTCGGCGGCAGCGCGTTGCGGGCCTGATCGAGCGTTCGGCGGAGCACTTGCACGGCAGATGCCGCCTGTCCGCGTCGCAAGGTCGCCATCCCGATACTGGCCTGCGTGTCGAGGTAGTCGACGCTGCCTTCACCTTGCCGTCGTGCATAGGAGGCGGCGACCGAAGCCCAGATCGCGATCGCCGCGTCCATGTCGCCCTGGTCGTAGAGCACCTTGGCCATGCTGGCCTTGGCCTCCGCCGTCCGGCGGGCGTCCGGTCCGAGCGCGCGCTCAATCGCCGGGACGGCGGCACGCAGCAGTCCGAGCGCCTCCCCGGGCCGGTTCTCGAAGTCGAGCACGTTGGCAAGGGCGGCCGAGACGAAATTCGGTCGCGCGTCGGCAGCACCGTACAGACTGCGTTCCTTCCCGGCCAGCGCGCGGAACATCGTCTCAGCCTCGGCAAGCCTGCCCGACATGCGGTAGGCGTCGGCGAGCTCGAACGTCAGGTGGTTGCGCCAGGACTGCGACAGTGCGCTCACCTGGGCTGCCTCCAACGACGCCATCTGCATGTCCCTGAGGTAGGTGGCGACGTCGAGCCCGGCGGCGGCGAGAAACCCGCGCTCCCGCCACAGACGAGGAGCCACGTCCGATCCCGCGATGGCGGGGCCGCGCAGCGCTGCGACCTCGTCGAGCAGGCGGCCGGCTTGCGGCAGGCGTCCGAGATCCTCGAGCTCGTCGGCGGTGTTGAGCTCCAGATCGGCGAGCTGGTAGGCGTCCGGGTGCGGCTCGGCGCGCAGCGCCGCGATCGCGCGCTCGCCCTCGGACTCGGCACGCGCGTACTCGGTCAGTCCCATGAACGCCTTCTGCATCTCGCCATGCAGGGCCGCCCTGACCTCGGGCGCCTCCGATCCGAAGGCGGTATCCACCTTTGACGCGGCCGCCGTGACGGCGGCGGCGACGGTGACGTCCGCGCGTCCCGTCGTTTCGGGATCGGCGGCCGCGATGAGATCGTCGGTCAGGAACCGGGTGAGTGTCCGCGACATCTGCACGTCGGCGGCCAGTCGCTGCGCCGTCCGTCGCACCTGCAGGTACAGTGTCAGGCTGACCAGAATGCCGAGAGCGAGACCCGCCATCGTGGCGAGCATCCAGGGGCGGCGGGCGCGGTTGCGCGCCACGGCCTCGACCGCGGTTCGCGCGGCCGCCTCGGCGTCGAGACGAAGCTGCCGCTCGCGGTGCCGGTCCTCGAGCGCGCGGAGACGGCGAGCGAGTTCGGCCGCGCTGTCCAGCCGCCGCGCCGGCTCGCCGTCAGTGGCCTCGGCGATGTCCTCGCGCAGGAGCAGGTCAGGCACGTCGCGCTGCCAGCTCGAGATCAGCGGCCGGCGCACGTCTCCGACCGCCAACTGGAAGAGGATGACCCCGAGCGCATACACATCGCTGCGCGTGGTGGCCGCCTCCCCTGCGATCAGCTCGGGTGCGAGATAGAGCGGGGTGCCGATAGCCTCCGCCTCCACCTCGCCGAGGGTGGCCGCCTGGGTGATCCCCAGCCGTTCGAGGATGTCGCTTTCCAACAGGCGTGCGCTGCCGAAATCAGTCAGGCGGATCTGCCACCTGCCGGACCCGGCGGCGACGAGGACGTTCGCCGGCTTGAGGTCCTTGTGCAGCACGCCGACGCTGTGGGCGGCCGCGACTGCGTCGACGACCTGCAGGAAGATGCCGAGCCGCTGGGACAACGGCATTCGGGCAAGACGATTATCGGCCTGCGACCATTCTGCGAGGTCCTGACCGCCATACTCGCATTCGAGGAAGAAGGGCGGCGTCTCGAAATTCCAGTCGAACACGCGGACGATGTCGTCACGGGCGCCCAGGCTGGCGCGCAGCACGCGCGAGACCGTCGCCTCCCGTTTCAGAGCGCTCAGGAAGCTGCCGTCGGGACTGAACTTGTAGACCCTCACCTCGGCGGTCCTGGCCTGACGCGCCGTCCACACCTCGCTTCCGAGCGAACGCCCGATCAGCTTGTCTAGGGTGAAGTTATCGCGCCCAGGAACCGGCATGCCGGGCTCGAGCCGCATGGCGCTGAGCAGCCGGCGGCCTGCCGCCACCCGCTCGACCGGACCGGTGAAGCGGTAGCCGATCCGTGGCTGGGTGATGATCCAGGCCGCGTTGGCCTCGCCGAGCGCATGGCGCAGCTTGGCGACCGCATTGGCGACGACGTTCTCGACCGTGGTCATGCCAGGCCAGACAGAGGCGAGCAGGTCGTCCTTGGTGACGACCTCGCCGCGACGGCGCAGCAGGACGCCGAGCACCTCCAGCGGCTTGCGCTGCAGTTCGATGGGAACACCGCCGATGCGCAGCTCGGCGGCGGCTTCGTCGAATTCGGCGGTGCCGAAGCGGTAACGATAGGTCGTCTTCTGCCGGGGCGGCTCGCTGCGATCCATCAGGCTGCAAGCCGCTCCTCTGAGGAGGGTTGCCGGTCAGTCTACAGACTGTGAGCCTTGCTGAGAACCTTTGTCGATCCGAGCCTTTCGGCTAAGTCTTCGCGGGTGCCGTGTCGTTGGCCGCCTTTGGCTTGACGACGTTGGTGATAGTGTCGCGCAGTACGGTGACGCGCACGTTGGGCGCGATGTCGACTTCGACTTCGTTGGTGCCTTCCTTGACGCGGTTGACGGTGGCGAGGATGCCGCCGGCAGTGACGACGCGATCGCCGCGTCGAAGAGCGGCCAGCATCGCCTTCGTCTCCTTCTGCTTCTGCTGCTGAGGCCGGAAGAACAGGAAGTAAAACACGATGAAGATCAGGACGATCGGGGCGAACTGGACCAGCGTCGCCATGCCGCCGGCGCCTCCGGCGACCTGCGCGTAGGCGGGTGTGATCAGCCAGTTCATCGGGTGCTCCGGGTTGCTCGATCGGCGGGCGCGGACCATAGGCTGCGTCCCCTGCCCGTCAAGCTGCTCGGGAAGTCCGGATGGATGAGCTCCTAGCCCTGATTGATCGGATTGCGGCGGCGCTGGAGCGGCTGGCGCCGGCATTGCCGGAACCGGCCTCCTTGGAGGTCGCGGACGCCTTTGTCTGGCATGGGAGCACCCGCTGGCTGACGCCGGTTCAGGCGGTGAGCGGTGTTGCGGTCGAGCTGCTGCGCGGGATCGACCGGCAGCGCGACCTGGTGCTGGGCAACACGCTGCGGTTCGCGCGCGGGAGAGAGGCCAACAACGTGCTGCTCTGGGGCGCGCGCGGGATGGGCAAGTCGTCCCTGGTGAAGGCGGCGCACGGGGCGGCCAATGCCGAGCGGGCGGGGTCGCTGGCGCTGGTCGAGATCGCGCGGGACGAGTTGGCGACGCTGCCGGCGCTGCTGTCGGTGCTTCGGCAGGCAGCCGGGCGGCGGGTGATCGTGTTCTGCGACGACCTGTCGTTCGATGGGCCGTCAGGCGGCAGCGGGGCCGACTACAAGGCGCTCAAGTCGGTGCTGGAAGGTGGCATCGAGGGCCGGCCGGCGAACGTGCTGTTTTATGCGACGAGCAACCGGCGGCATCTGCTGTCGCGTGAGATGATCGAGAACGAACGCGGGACGGCGATCAATCCGGGCGAGGCGGTCGAGGAGAAGGTGTCGCTGTCGGACCGGTTCGGATTGTCGATCGGTTTTCACCACTGCGATCAGGCGACGTTCCTCGGCATGGTGGATGGATATGCGGCCGCGAGGGGCCTGGCGGCGGAGCGCGAGTGGCTGCACGCGGCAGCCAACGAGTGGTCGGTGACGCGTGGGGCGCGGTCGGGGCGGGTGGCGGCGCAGTTCATCGACGATTTGGCCGGGCGGCTCGCGGAGGGCTGAGATGACGCGGATCGTCCGCTTTCACGAGACCGGTGGGCCGGAGGTGCTTCGGATCGAGACGGTCGAGGAGGTTGCGCCGGCAGCGGGAGAAGTTCGGATCGCGGTGCGTGCGGTGGGGCTCAACCGGGCGGAGGTGGCGTTCCGGTCGGGGCGATACCTGGAGAAGCCGTCGCTGCCGTCGCGGATCGGTTACGAGGCGGCGGGTGTGGTCGACGCGGTAGGTGACGGGGTGGCCGGCATCAGCGTGGGCGATGCGGTCGCTGTCGTGCCGCTGCTGTCGATGAGCCGGCATGGGATGATCGGTGACTCCGCCGTGGTGCCGGCCCGCATCGTGCGGGCGATACCGCACGGGGTTTCGTTCGAGCGGGCCGCGGCCGCCTTCATGCAGTATCTCACGGCGTACGGGGCGCTGGTCGACTATGGCCGGATCGGCGCGGGCGACGTCGTGGTGATCACGGCGGCGTCCTCGTCGGTGGGGCTTGCTGCGATCGAGCTGGTGCGGTCGGTGGGCGGTGTCGCGATCGCGACGACGCGGACCGGCAAGAAGCGTGATGCGCTGATGGCGGCGGGGGCGTCGCACGTGATCGCGACGGACGACCACGAAGTCGGGCCGGCGGTGGCGCGTCTTACCGATGGGGCCGGCGCCCGGATCGTGTTCGACGCAGTGGCCGGCGGCGGGCTCGCGTCGCTGGCCGTGGCGGCCGCGGTTGGCGGGACGATCATCGTGTATGGGGCGCTGTCGCAGCAATTCACGCCGCTGCCGGTTCTGGCCGCACTCGGCAAGGGGCTGACGTTTCGTGGATGGACGATCGCTGACCTGGAGCGGGCGGGAGCGCTCGACCGCGCGTGCGGGTTCATCGCGGACGGATTGGCGACGGGACGGCTCGCGCCGGTGATCGCGCGGGTGTTCCCGTTCGAGGAGATCGTGGATGCGTATCGCTACCTGGAAAGCAATGCCCAGGTGGGGAAGGTGGTGGTCACCATTCCCTAAGCCCTCGGCAATAGGGGCGACTTGATAGGACCCGATTGTCTGCTACGACTTCGGGCAAGAATGCGCGGACAAATCGGCGCCTGGGGGATTGGGTTCGTGTCGCTGCTGAGGCTGGAAGGGATCGGCAAGTCGTTCGGGGCGATCCAGGCGCTGACGGACGTCAATCTGACGATCGCGCCGGGCGAGATCGTCGGTCTGATGGGCGACAACGGGGCCGGCAAGTCGACGCTGGTCAAGGTGATCGCGGGGAACTACCCGGCGAGCTCGGGCGAGATGATGTTCGACGACAAGCCGGCGCGCTTTACCCGGCCGGTCGATGCGAGGGCGGCGGGGATCGAGGTCGTCTATCAGGACCTGGCGCTGGCGGACAATCTGAGTGCGTCGGCAAACGTGTTTCTTGGCCGTGAGGTGAAGCGGGGCGTCTGGCCGGTGCGGCTGCTCGACCATGCGGCGATGGCGAAGCGGGCGAGCGAGCTTTTCGCCGAACTCAAAAGCGAGACGCGGTCGGGCGACCTGGTGCGGCAGATGTCGGGCGGCCAACGGCAGGCGGTGGCGATCGCGCGCACGCGGCTCGCGGATGCCAAGCTGATCCTCATGGACGAACCCACCGCCGCGATCTCGGTGCGTCAGATCGCCGAGGTGCTGGCGCTGATCGGGCGGCTGCGGGATGCGGGGATCGCGGTGATCCTGATTTCGCACCGGATGCCCGACGTGTTCGATGTCTGCGACCGGGTGGTGGTGATGCGTCGCGGCCGAAAAGTGGCCGACAAGGCGATCGCGGCCTCGTCGCCGCACGAGGTGACAAGCCTGATCACCGGGGCGCTGGAGGCGGCATGAGCACGGTCAAGCAGGCGGTCGTCAGCGAGTTCACCAACGTCGGGCAGGTCGCCTGGCACCGGAAAGGCTTTTTTGCGAGCCAGACCGCGTATGTGAGCGGGGCACTGCTGCTGCTGGTGATCGCGATCACGGCGATCGCACCCGAGTTCCTGACGGCAGGGAACCTGGTGAACGTGTTCACCAACTTCTCCTACGTCGCGATCGTGTCGCTCGGCTCGACGCTGGTGATCCTGACCGCCGGGATCGACCTGTCGGTCGGATCGACGATGGCGCTGGTGGCGATCGTGACCGCGCTGCTGTTCCGGTTTCTCGGGGCGACGGCGCTGGCGCACGTGCCGGGACTGGTCATGATCGGGGCGTGTCTCGGCGGCATGGCGACGGCGGGGCTGGTGGGGGGTATCAACGGGTTCCTGATCGCACGGATTGGGCTGACTCCGTTCGTGACCACGCTCGGCATGCTGTCGGTGGCGCGCGGTCTCTGCTACGCGATCACGCGTGGGCAAGGTGTGGCCATCGAGGGTGCGGACTCGGACCTGTTTTTCCGGCTGACGGACGGGACCATCCTCGGGGTG
Source organism: uncultured Acetobacteraceae bacterium (assembly GCA_964246925.1). Taxonomy (GTDB): domain Bacteria; phylum Pseudomonadota; class Alphaproteobacteria; order Acetobacterales; family Acetobacteraceae; genus CAXTPV01. Next base: position 10,229 of record CAXTSH010000031.1, on the reverse strand, counting down.
CCGATGCCGGTGATCTATCTGCTGATCCTGGCGGCGGTGATGGGCGTGCTCCTGCACCACACGGCGACGGGCCGGCATGTGTTCGCGCTCGGCGGCAACGAGCGGGCGGCAGCGCTGACCGGCGTTCCGGTGGCCAAGATCAAGGCGGGCCTCTATGTCGCATCGGCGATGTCGGCGGGATTTGCCGGCATCCTGCTGGCAGGGTGGCTGGGCTCGGTGCCTGCCAACCTCGCGACCGGATACGAATTGCGGATCATCGCGGCGGCGGTCATCGGGGGCGCCAACCTCAATGGTGGTATCGGCGGCCCGGTGGGCGCGGTCGTCGGGTCTGCGCTGATCGAGGTGATACGGAACGGGCTGGTGCTGGCGCGAGTGGATACCTACTGGCAGGACACCTTCGTGGGCGTCATCATCATTGCCGCCGTGTTCGTCGATCGGCTGCGGTCGCGGCGGGCGAACTGATCGGGACGGTGCCGACCGTCCCGACTATGTTTAATTTGGGGAGGATAATAACGATGAAGAGCTTGTTGCTGGGTTGTGTGGCTGCGGTGGGCCTGCTGGGGAGCGCGGCGGCGGCCGATCTTCGGTTCGCCATCGTGCCGAAATCGATGAACAACCCGTATTTCGACCTGTCACGCGACGGCTGCAACGCAGAGGCTGCGAAGCTCGGCGTCACCTGCATCTACCAGGGACCCGTCGAGCAGGAGCCGGCGACGGAAGTGCAGATCATTCAGGACATGATCTCGCGGCATGTCGACGGGATCGCGATTTCGGTGGCTGACGCCGCCTCGGTCGCACGTGTGATCAGGCAGGCGCGCGCGGCGGGCATCCCGGTGATCACGTTCGACGCGGACGCGCCGAACAGCAAGCGGCAGGCCTATGTGGGGACGAACAATTCGACGCTCGGCAAGGCACTCGGGGAGGCGCTGGTCAAGGTGCATCCGACCCCGGGCACCTACGCCCTGGTCTCGGGCGGACCGGCGGCGGTCAACCTCAACGAGCGGGTCGAGGGGGTTCGCAGCGTGCTCAAGGCTGCAGGCTGGACCGAGGTCGGCGGCTCGCCCACGTTCTGCAACGACGACGCGGCCCTCGCGGTGCAGCAGATGAACGACCTGCTGACGGCAAACCCGAACCTGAGTGCGATCGTGCCGGTCGGCGGCTGGCCGCTGTTCACCGGCGAGGCCTACAAGCGGTTCGCGGCGCGGGTCAAATCGCAGATGCAGTCCGGGAAGTTCGCGATCGTGTCGGCCGATACGCTGCCGGTGGAGATCGAGCTGCTGAAGGATGGGGACGTGAACACGCTGGTGGGGCAGCGTCCGCGCGAGATGGGCGCGGACGCGATGCAGATCCTGATGGCGTTGCATAATCACAAGACGGTGCCGACGATCACGTATGTCGGGCTCGACACGGTGACGCCCGCGAACGCCGCTTCGTTCGGGAAGTAGGGTCAGACAGGAAGGCCGGGGACGCTCACGACGTCCCCGGCGGAGTGCCGCGATGGATCACCCGAAGCCCGCTCGCTGGTTCTCGCTGCGCGACGGCAGCACGCTGATCGCGCTGCATGACGGCATCTTTGCTGCCAAGGCAGAGATGATCCGCGACCTGGCGGGCGAGGCCGAGACCGAGGCTTTGAGGGCAGCGGAGGGCGATCCGCGCCTCGACGTCAATGCGTATGCGCTGCGACGCGACGGACGGTTCATCCTGATCGATGCGGGGACCGGCAATGCGTGGGGGCCGGCGCTCGGCCACGCAGCGCATTGCCTGACCGGGCTTGGCGTTCCGCCGGACCGCATCGAGACGGTGCTGCTGACGCATCCACACGGCGACCACGCGCTCGGGCTGCTGACGGACGACGGTGCGCTGCGCTATGCCAATGCGGAGGTGTTCTGTCCCGGCGTCGACGTCGACTTCTTTCGCAGCGATCAGGAACGCGACAGGCTTGGCCAGGCGGCGGCGCAGTCTTTCGATATTGCGCGTACGGTGTTCTCGGCCGTGGGACGCGGTTTGCGGCGGTTTTCCGCCGGGACAGTGCTGCCGGGGATCGAGGTGGTCAGCCTGCCCGGCCACACGATGGGTCACAGCGGTTTCCTGATCGGCGGCGAGATCCTGGTCGTGGGCGACGTGTTCCATCTGGCTCGGAGGCAAGCCGAGCGACCATCCGTCTGCACGGTATTCGACCTCGATCCTGCGCTCGCCATGCAGACCCGGCGCGCCACGCTGGCGATGGCGGCCGAGCGCGAGCTCAAGGTATTGGGCATGCACACGCCGTTCGGGCAGTCAGGGCGGGTGACGAGCCGGGGCGACGCGTTCGAGATGAGTTTCGCCTGAGGGGCCAGGGATTTTGAGCTCCCGAAAACTTTCGGGCGGCTCGATCGTATAGCCTCTCCAACCTCAAATGCGTGGCGCCGTAAGCAGCGCGGTGTCTCACCACCGTCCATTCTGTGGCCGCACGCGAGGGCATACGAACCTTGAAGGAGACACTATGGCAAGCGAGACAATCGTGGCGATCTTTGACACTCCGGCTCATGCGGAACTGGCGATCGCGGATCTGAAGAACGCAGGCATCCCGACGGGAGCCATCGAACATTTCGCGGAAAACCGGGAGAGTGGAGAGCTGACGACTTCGGAGCAGCCGCGGTCGCACGGCGGGTTCTGGTCCTGGCTGACCGGTGAGGAGGGGCACGAAGGAGCGGCCTCTCACCACGAATTCTATGACCGCTCGATGGCCAGCGGGCATACCGTTGTCACGGTGGTGGTCGACAGCGCGCAGGCGGACTCCGTCGTGACACTGCTCGACCAGCATGCGCCGCTGGACGTCGAGCAGCATGGCGGCACCTACGCGGCGGCGGACACCGTTCAGGGCGCGCCGATCGCTTTGCCGCACGAGAACGCGACGACAATCAGCACGGAAGCGGCTCCATCACTGCAACCGGCGGCTCAGCCGGCGAGGGCGACGGCGTCGAACGAAGAGGTCATTCCGCTCAGCGAAGAGACGCTGCAGGTTGGCAAGACGGCAATCGACCGTGGCGTCACCCGCGTACGGCGGTATGTCGTCGAGCGCCCGGTTGAGGAGCAGATCAGGCTTCGCGACGAGAAGGTCTCGGTGTTCCGGCGTCCGGTGTCGGGTGCCGCAACGTCCGGCATCGGTGGCGACGCGTTTTCCGAGAAGATCGTCGAGATGACGGAGACCGACGAGCAGGCCGTTGTCGGCAAAACCTCCCGGGTCGTGGAAGAGGTGGTGGTGCAGAAGTCGGCCGGGGAACGTGTGGAAACCGTTCGCGACAATCTTCGCCATGAGGAGGTCGAGATCACGGGCCCCGAGACGAAAAAGCCGATGTGACGTATCAGCCGATCCTTTTGAGGCCGTTCATGTAGGGGTGCAAAGCAGGCGGGATGGCGATCGAGCCACCCCGCTGCTGGTTGTTCTCCATCACCGCGATCAGGACCCGGCCCACGGCAACGCCGGAGCCGTTCAACGTATGCACGAAGGCGACCGGACCGGTCGACGGGCGATATCGGGCGTTCATGCGGCGAGCCTGAAAGGCACGCGTGTTGGAGCAGGACGAAACCTCGCGCCAAGCTTTCTGCCCTGGCAGCCAGACTTCCAGATCGAAAGTCTTTGCTGCCCCGAAGCCAGTGTCGCCGGCACATAGCAGCATGCGTCGGTAAGGCACCCCAAGGCGTTCGAGAACCGTCTCCGCGGCACGGGTCATGCGTTGGTGTTCGGCGTCGCTGTTCTCGGGCCTGGTGATCGAAACGAGCTCGCATTTCAGGAACTGGTGCTGGCGGAGCATGCCGCGGGTGTCGCGGCCGGCCGAGCCGGCTTCGCTGCGGAAGCACTGGGTCAGTGCTGTCATGCGGAGCGGCAAGACGCTCTCGGCGAGGATCTGGCCGGCAGCAAGGTTGGTGAGTGCGACTTCGGCGGTGGGGATGAGCCAACGGCCGTCGGTTGTGACGAAGGCGTCGCCGGCGAACTTCGGAAGCTGGTTGGTTCCGAACATGGCAACTTCATTGACCAGCAAAGGAACGGCCGTCTCGGTGTAGCCGTGTTCAGCCGTGTGCAGGTCGAGCATGAATTGGCCGAGCGCTCGTTCGAGGCGGGCGAGCGCGCCGCGCAGCACGACGAAGCGGCTGCCGGAGAGGCGGGCGGCGTCGTCGAAGCTCATCAGGCCGAGGGCTTCGCCGAGTTCGAAGTGTTGGCGTGGAGCAAAGTCGAATTCGGACGGCCTGCCATGCTGGTGGAGAATGACGTTGGCGGTTTCGTCGGCGCCATCAGGCACGTCAGGGTCAAGAACATTCGGTAGTTCGGCGAGGCGGTTGCGCAGCTCGGCATCCTTGCTGGAGGCTCTACCTTCGCTGCTCTCCATTTCGGCTTTCAGCGAGGCGACCCTGGCCTCCAGTGCGCTGGTGTCCTGCCCTTGACGGCGCCCCTGCCCTATCTCCTTGGACAGTGCGTTGCGCTGAGCCTGCGCAGTCTGCTGGAGTGTCAGAAGATTGCGGCGTTGCTCGTCCAGAACCGAAAGTTCGGCCGCCTGAGGCGGGAGACCGCGACGCGCGAGGGCGTGATCGAAACCCTCCGGGTCATTACGCAGAATGTTGACATCATGCATCTTTGCGTCCTGGGGTCTGGGCCTCAGGCCTAGCGGGATCCAGGGGCGCCCCTGGCCTTATACGTCGATCGGCTTGGGCTCAACGACCCGGGCGCAAACGATCGACACCTCGTAGAGGACGATCAGCGGAAGCGCGAGGCAGGTCTGAGTGATAACATCAGGGGGCGTCAGGATGGCGGCGGCGATGAAGGCGCCGACATAGGCGTAGCGGCGCACCTTTCGCAGACCCTTGGCCGAGACGATGCCGACCTTGGCGAGCAGCGTGAGTGCGACAGGAAGCTGGAAGGCGATGCCGAAAGCGATGACGAGCTTCATCACCAGGGAGAGATACTCGCTCACCTTGGCCTGGAGCTGGATTTGCAAGCCGTCGGCGCCGTTGGTGGTCTGGAAGCTGAGAAAGAAACGCCAGGCGGTCGGGAAGACGACGTAGTAGGCAAGCGCCGCGCCTGCCACGAAGAGGACTGGCGTGGCGACCAGGAACGGCAGAAAGGCGCGCTTCTCGCTGCGATAGAGGCCGGGAGCCACAAACATGTAGCCTTGGGTCGCGATCAGCGGGAAGGCCAGGAAGAAGGCGCCGAACATGGCCACCTTGATGTAGGTGAAGAAGGCCTCGTAGAGCGCGGTGTAGATCAGGTGCGGCTGCTCGCCCCGCGCGCGCATGATGTTCGCGAGCGGCTGGGCCAGGAAGAAGTAGATCTGGCTCGAGAAGTGGAAGCAGAGGAGGAAGGCGCCGGCAAAGCCGACGGCGCAATAGATCAAGCGCCGGCGCAGCTCGATGAGGTGATCGAGCAGCGGCATCGGCTTGTCATGGATCGGATCGCTGTCGACCGGGCCAGTGCCGGGGACGTCACGCGGCGACATGCGGATGGCCTACGTGGTCGGCTCGGGAGTGGTCGCGTCGGGCTGACGCGCAGCGGGCGGTGGAATGAAGGCAGGCGCGGGCACGGCCGGTGAGCGGGCGCCCGGAGCGGCGTCGCGTGTTGATCCGGGCGGGAGGAAAGCGGGCGGCGCGTCCGTGACGGGTAATGGGGCGGGCCTCGTCACCGGGCCGCCGAGGATGTTCTGGCCGGCGAGCGGCTTCTCGGTCAGAGTCCTGCGGAGAGCGCCGTCGTTGTCGACCGCGCGCATGACCTGACTGCGTATGTTCATGCCGCGGAGGTCGCGGAACGTGTCGCGCGCCTCCTGCAAGTCGGCGTCGCGGACCATGTCGTCGACGTGGGTCTGCAGTTCGCCCGCCATGCGACGCATCTTTTTGATCGTGTCGGTGACGGCGCGGATGGCGACCGGCAGGTCCTTTGGCCCGATCAGGACCAGGGCGACGACCCCGATCAACGCAATTTCGGACCACTGGAAGTCGAACATCTCATCCTCTGTGGGCGTCCCGCCACCGCCGGCCGGTCAGCTGTCGGGAACGGCCGCGTGTAGCATGGGCTCGGGGGAAGCGGAATTGCGCTCTGTCGCAAGTGCGGGCGAGGCTGCCAGGATATCGTCATGCCTTGGCAGGTCGGCCAGGGTGCGAAGGCCGAAGCGGACGAGGAATTCCGGCGATGTCGCCCAGAGGGTAGGCCGGCCGGTCGTCTCGCGATGGCCGGCGGGGCGGATCAGGCCGGACTCCAGGAGCTGTTCGAGGGTGGCGCCGGCGAGCGCCACGCCGCGACGGTCCTCGATGTCGGCGCGCGTGCAGGGCTGGTGCCAGGCGATGATGGCGAGCGTCTCCATGGCGGCCCGAGGCAGGCGGCGCGGCTTTTCGACGACCCGGGCGAGGATCGGGGCGAGGTCGGGAGCGGTATGGAACATCCAGCCGCCGCCGACCTCGACCAGGTGCACGCCTCTGGCGCGGCTGTGCTCGGCAAGGAGGGCGAGGATCTCGGCGGCATCCGGGGCGTCCGGACCGAGGAGGTTGGCGAGCTGGCGGGTCGGCACCGGTTCGGCGGAGGCGAACACGAGGGCCTCGGCGAGGCGGAGCGCGTGTTCGATGGCATCGCTCATCGGGCGCGCAGCATGACGGGGGCGAAGGCAGCGGCCTGGCTGAGCTCGCAGGCGCCGCGGCGGGCGAGTTCGAGTGCCGCGACAAGCGTGCTGGCGACCGCGGCGGTGTGGACGGTCCGGTCGGTCGCTGCATCGGGCGGGACGAAGGCATCGAGGCCGGTCCAGCCGTGGCGCAGGCCGAGCATGCGTCCGACGCGTTCGAGAGCGGCGGCGACGGTCCAGAGGTCGCGGCGGGCGGGGCGCCAGACGCGGGTGGCGGCGAGGCGCCTCGCTCCGGAGAGATAGCCTCCGAGAAGACCGGGAAGATCAAGACGGAGCGATGAGCGATCGGTGACGACGAAGCTTTCGGGAGCGGCACGGCGGAAGACATCGCGGCCGAGCACCGGACGGTCGTCGAGCCAGGCGGCGAGCGCCCGGACGCGTTCGAGTTCGGCGAGGCGTTCGGCAAGGCATTGCGTCGCGTCTTCGATCCGTTCGTCGGGTTCGTCGTCATCGGGAAGAAGGAGGCGGGACTTCAGCCAGGCGAGCCAGGCGGCCATGACCAGCCAGTCGGCGGCGAGCTCCAGCCGAATGCGCCGGGCGCCCTCGATGACGGCGAGATACTGCTCGACCAGAGCGAGGATGGAGATGCGGGAGAGATCGACCTTCTGGGTGCGGGCGAGATCCAGCAGAAGATCCAGCGGGCCCTGGAAGCCATCGAGACTGAGAACGAGTTGTTCGGACGCGACGCGCCCTGGGGTGAGCGCATTCATGCAAGATGGCGGTCGCGCTGGGCGTCGAGGTCGGCGGCGTCGAGCGGCTGGCGGGCGTTGAGCGCCATGGATGCAGCGGCGGCAAGGCGACGGGCGGTCGCCTCGGTCATCGGCGGCAGAGCTGCGAGGATGGCAGCGTTGGTGGCGAGGTCGCCGGCGCACGACAGGGCGAGGTCGCAGCCGGCCTCGATGGCGGCCCTGGCGAGCACCGCCTGCTCGCCGGAGAGGGCCCGCATGGTGAGGTCGTCGGAGACCAGGACGCCGTCGAAGGCCAGTTCGCCGCGGATGAGACGGGCGATGATGGTTGGCGAAAGAGTGGCGGGACGCTCAGGGTCGAGGTCGCGATAGAGGATGTGGGCGGTCATCAACCAGGGGAGCCGGGGCGCCAGCGCGCGGAACGGGGCGAGGTCGGACGGCGTGGGTGCTGCGAGCCGTGGCAGGACCTCGTGGCTGTCGGCGGTCGCCCGGCCGTGACCAGGAACGTGCTTGCCGACCGGCTGGATCCCGGCGGCGAGAAGGCCATCGGCGAAGGCGGCACCAAGCTTTGCCACGATGGCAGGGTCGGCGGCGAAGGCGCGGTCGCCGATGACGGGGTCGGCACCGGGCGAGCGCACGTCGAGGACGGGGGCGGTGACGACATCCAAGCCGATTTCGGCGCACTCGTGGCCGATCAGGGCGCCGCTGAGCCACGCGGCGCGCTCGGCCTGCCGGTCGGGTAGGAGACCGAGGGCAGCGGCGGCGGGGTGGGTGCGCCAGTACGGCGGGCGCAGGCGGGCGACACGACCGCCTTCCTGGTCGACCATCAGGACCGCGCCGTGCGGGAGGATCGCGCGAAGTTCCGCCGTCAGGCTCCCGAGCTGTGCCGGGTCGGCGATGTTGCGCGCGAAGAGGATGATGCCGGCCGGCGGGCTAGCCTCAAGCAGGGCGCACTCGCCGGCGTCGAGCCGGGTGCCGGACAGGCCGAGTATGGCGGGGCGCATCTCAGAAGGCGGCGATGGTGCAGGCGGCCCCAGCGGCCCGGGAGCGTTGGCAAAAGCCGGTGGCGTCGGCAACGGTCTCGAAGCCGCTGGTCCGCAGGCGGTAGAAGGTCTTGCCGTCGCGGGTGGCAGGCAGGATCACCGGTGTGCGGTCGGCGAACAGCGTCGGGTCCTTCCGGGTCAGACGTGTCCATTCGGCCTGCGCCTGGGCCTCGGTGTCCATCGCGGCGAGCTGGACCTGCAGCCCAGCTGGGCGCGGCGGCGGCACGGGTGGTGCGGCAACGGGGGCGGCCGCCGCCGGGCTGGGCGGCTTGACCGGCGTGTTGGTGGCGGGAGGTGCCGATGGTTCCGGGGCAGCCTTGCGGGCGCGGTCGAGTTCGGCGGCCAGCGCCTGCGGATCCGGCGTCTCCGGGCCGGGTGCGAGAGCGGTGGTGCCGGCGTCGGAGTTGGCGGGAGGCGGTTCGGCTCCCATCAACTGCAGACCACCGGGGTCGGTGGGCTTGACGCGCTCCGGACCGGAGGGGGGTTCGATGACGGGGATGCCGCCGGCTTGGCGGGCACTCAGCGACCAGCCGCCGACGAGGGCGACCAGGACCATGCCGATGCAACCGGCGATGATCGACAGGCGCTTGGTGGCCGGATCCATGCCGCCGCGGCTGGGACGATAGACGGGCTGTTCGCGGTTCAGGTCGGGAGGCATCGGGGCCGCTTCACTCCGTGGTCAACGCATCTCCTCCACGGGTTCGACGCCGAGAACGGCGAGCCCGGACCGTAGGGTGATCGCGGTCGCCTCGATCAGCGCGAGGCGGGCGACCGTCGGACCGGGCCGATCGGCCTGGAGGAAGCGCAGCGTCGCATCGGCGTTGCCGCGGTTCCAGAGGCCGTGAAAATCCCCAGCAAGATCCGCGAGATAGAAGGCGACCCGATGCGGTTCACGGGCGAGTGCGGCGCCGGCGACGAGTCGCGGCCAGGAAGCCAGCCGTCGAATGAGTGCGAGCTCGCCGTCGTCGGTGAGGGCAGACAGATCGGTGCTTGCGAGGGCGGCGGCAGCCACCGTCTCCGGGCCTAACATGGCGGCAGCGGCGCGCAGCACCGAGCGGCAGCGGGCGTGGGCATACTGGACATAGAAGACCGGGTTGTCGCGGGTGTGGGCGACGACCGCGTCGAGGTCGAACTCCATCTGGGCATCGGGCTTGCGGGTGAGCATGGTGAAGCGGACGGCGTCGCGACCGACCTCGTCGATCAGGTCGCGCATCGCGACATAGGTGCCGGCACGCTTGCTCATGCGGAGCGGCTGGCCGCCGCGGCGGATGTGGACGATCTGGCAGAGCACGACCTCAAGGTCGACCGCGCCGCCGGCGAGAGCGCGGACGGCCGCCTTCATGCGCGGCGCGTAGCCGCCATGGTCGGCGCCGAGCACGTCGACCAAGATTTCGGCGCCGCGAGCGATCTTGTCGTCGTGGTAGCCGATGTCGTTGGCGAAATAGGTGTTGGTGCCGTCGCTCTTGCGGAGCGGGCGATCGACGTCGTCGCCGAACTCGGAGGCGCGGAAGAGGAGCTGCGGCCTTGGCTCCCAATCGTCGGGGAGCTTGCCTTTCGGCGGTTCGAGGATGCCTTCGTAGAGAAGGCCCATCCCGTCGAGACGGTCGATGGCGTCGTCGACGGCGCCGCGTCCGAACAGCTCGCGCTCCGAGGTGAAGACGTCGTGGTGGACGCCGAGCGCGGCGAGGTCGTCGCGTATCTGCGCCATCATGGCGTCCAAAGCTACTTCGCGAACGATGCCAAGCCAGACGGAGGGGTCGGCGACCGTCAGGCCGGGGCCGGCCAGAGACGGGTGTTCGGCTGCGAGGCGATGCCCCAACGCGACCAGGTAGTCGCCGCGATACTGCAGACCGCCGGGG
>CAXTSH010000030.1:7072-36255 GCA_964246925.1 uncultured Acetobacteraceae bacterium | reverse complement strand
CTCGGCCGTCTCCTTCATCTTGCCGAGCACGAAGGCGGAGACCTGGCCGGGCGCGTACTTCTCGCCTCGGGCCTCGACCCAGGCGTCGCCGTTCTCGCCGCGCACGATGCCGTAGGGCACCAGGGCGCGATCCTTCTCGACGGTCGGATCCTCGAAGCGCCGGCCGATCAGACGCTTGACCGCATAGAGGGTGTTGGTCGGGTTGGTCACCGCCTGCCGCTTGGCCGACTGGCCCACCAGGCGCTCGCCGCCTTCGGTGAACGCGACCATGCTCGGCGTGGTGCGGGCGCCCTCACTGTTCTCGATCACCCGGACGTCCTTGCCGTCCATGATCGCAACGCAGGAATTGGTGGTGCCGAGGTCGATACCGATGACCTTGCTCATCGTGCGAAACTCCCTGTAGCGGCGGCGACCGGCCCGAAGCACCGGCGGCGACCCTCGATGTGGATTGTCATTCTGAGGAAACGGACCGCGTGGCATGTATGGAAGGCTGCACGGCGGGGCAAGTGCCGATGTTGCTCAATATTTATGCACGAACCCTAAAGGCCGGAACCGCCGCGCGTCATGCCGAGGTGTCGAGCCCGGCCGCCGGCTCGGCCTTGGTGACGCCCGACGTCCCGCCCTTCGAGACGACGACCATCGCCGGCTTGAGCAACCGGCCGTTGAGCGTCCAGGCCTTGGTCCAGGCCGCAGCGACCGTTCCGGCCGGGTAGGCGTCCGACGGCTGCTCGGCCATCGCCTGGTGCAGATTGGCATCGAACCGTTCACCGGTCGGATCGGTGGCCTGAATGCCGTTGCGCTCGAGGATGCCGATGAAGCTCCGCTCGACGCTCTCGAAGCCCTCGCGCAATTTGCCGACCACAGGATCCTCGGCGGGCGAGGCTTCCGGCAGGCTCGCCAGGCCACGCCGCAGGTTCTCGGCCGCCTCCACCACGTCGCGCGCGAACTTCTGCACGGCATACTGACGCGCGTCATCGACGTCGCGCTTGGCGCGCGCCCGGATGTTCTGGGCTTCCGCTTCCGATCGCATCCAGCGCTCGCGCATCTCGGCGAGCTCCGCCTGCAGCTCGCCAATGCGGTCTGCGGCGGCACGCATGGTCTCTTCCGGGCCGACGGGAGGCTCGGCCCCGACCGCGGAGGGATCGAGCTCCGTGTCCACGTGCTGATGTTCGTCACTCATGCGCGCTCAGGTAATCGAGGGCGAACCCGCGGGCAAGACGGCCACGCGCCCAGACTTCTGGACGCTCTCGTGTCGCCGGCGCTTTCAAGCCTAGTGTCAGCCTGACCGGGAGTTGCAACAGACGATGCCTGTGCGAAAGCCGATCGGGATGGCCTGCCTCGCTCTGCTGAGCATCGCGTCCGCCGCCGCGCAACCGGCACCGCCTCCGGCCACATCGTCGGACGGCGGAGCGATCTCGATTGTCCCTGACCCGAGCTACGGCACTTCCGAGAACGCGCTGACGAAGCTGCCGCCGCTGCCGGTTCCGCCTGCGCCTGCGCCGCCGCCGCCAGCCAGTCCCGGCCCGGCGGCATCACCACCGGCGCCGGTGGTTCCGGCCCCGCCGGCTGCGCCAGCACCGCCTCCCGCGGTGGCCGTGTCGCCTCCGCAGAGCCGGCCGCCAGAGACGGCGCCCGCCGCCACCGGACCAAGCCGGCCAGCTCTCCGGGCCGCGAGCACGTCGCAGGCAACGCCGCCGAGGTCCGGGCCCACCGACCACTATATCGTCCACCGGGACGGCTCGTCGTGGCGGATCGCGCGTGAAGCCGGCGGCCGGACGATCCGTGCGCCCGTCATCCTGGACCATATCCGGTTCGCGCCGTCGATCACGCGCGCCGCTCGCGAAGGCGAGGTCACGTTGTGGGTCGACGGCCGTTTCGTGAGCGGACGGCTGGTGGTCACCGCTCTGGCCGGCAGCGTTCCGGACCGGGCGCGGGGTGGCCTGCTCAGGCGCTGGTGACGAGACGCAGCAGGGCTGCGCGCCACCCATCCGGATCGGAGGCGGAAGCGTCGAAGCTTCGCCGGACCGTGGCCTCGCCTTCGAGCAGGTCGATCCCGTCGCCATCGAGCCCGGCGACATCGCCGAGACGCCGGGCTTCGGCCAGCAGCGACGGTCGCGCTGCATCGAGGGAGGCGACGCTCCCGGGGGCCGGCCGCAGGGAGTTGCCGTCGAGCTTGCGCGCTCGGCCGAAGCCGGCCACGTGCAGTGCCGTCTCGGACCGCACTCGCCAGAAGCTGAAATCCTCGAAGTCGACATAGAGCGATGCGTAGGGATGCACCGCGAGATAGCGCGCCCGTGCGGCCTGCCGATCGGCCGAACCGGAGGCGAGCCTCTCGGCGTGGCCGTTGACCGACACGCGCGGGGTCATCTGCGGGTTGGCACCCGTGGGCCGCCCCATGACCAGCACCGCGCAGGCCGGCGCTTCCTGCAGAGCCCTGGTGTGCGCCGACAGGCCGGACAGCAGCAGCAGGATGTCGCACCCGGCGTCCGTCGCCGGCGTCACCAGGCCCTGTTGTGGCTCACCACCGGCGGCGGTCGCGAGCACGCCCTGACGCGCCTCGCGCAGCAGCTTCCTTGCCTCGAACCCGTCGCTCATGCGTCACTCGCCCCGGCTCAGGGACACGGCCCATGACACAGACCATCGCACTCGTCGACGACGACCGGAACATCCTGACGTCGGTGTCGATGACGTTGGAGGCGGAAGGCTACCAGGTGCGCACCTACACCGACGGCGAGAGCGCGCTGCAGGCGATCATCGCCAAGCCGGTCGACCTCGCGGTCCTCGACATCAAGATGCCGCGGATGGACGGGATGGAGCTGCTGCAGCGGCTGCGTGCGCGCTCGCAACTGCCGGTCATCTTCCTGACCAGCAAGGACGAGGAAGTCGACCAGCTCATGGGACTTCGTCTCGGGGCAGACGACTACATCACCAAGCCGTTCAGCCAGCGGCTGCTGATCGAGCGCATACGCGCGCTGCTGCGGCGCAACGACGCGAACCGGCTCGAAGCCTCCGGCGCCAGTCCGGCCCGGATCGTGCGCGGCCCGCTGACGCTTGACGAGACGCGCCATCAATGCCTGTGGCACGACCACGACATCCAGCTTACCGTCACGGAGTTCCTGCTGGTCAAGACCCTGGCGACCCGGCCCGGCATGGTCAAGTCGCGCGACCAGCTCATCGATGCCGCCTATGGCGAGAACATCTATGTCGACGACCGCACCATCGACAGCCACATCAAGCGCGTCCGCAAGAAGTTCCGCGCCGCGGACGATGATTTCAACCATATCGAGACCCTCTACGGCATCGGCTACCGCTACAAGGAGCCGTGACGGCCGGCCTTTCCGGCCGCTTCGAACCCGATGGGTCTCGCCGCTTCTGCGCCGCGTGCTGCTGGTCAACGCGCTGCCGCTCGCGCTGCTGGTCGCGACCCTGCTCTACCTCGACCAGTATCAGAACGGATTGCTGGTGGGCGAAGTGGGGGCGTTGCGCGAGCAGGCCCGCATCTACGCCGGCGCGCTGGGACAGAGCGCGGTGCGCCAGCCGGAGGGCCGTCGCCGTGGCGACCCGGTCCTGGTGCCGGACCTGGCGCGGCCGCTGCTCCGCCGCCTGACCGAGCCCACGCCGTCCTCGGTCGCCCGCCTCTACGGGCCGGACGGGACACTGGTCGCCGACAGCAACCCCGATCGGCCGGACGGCACGCCACCGCGGCCGCCGGCCGCTTCCGGGGGCGCCTATCCGACGATGATGGGACATGTGACCGCGGCGGTGGGCCGTTTCTACGACGAGCTGCTGTCGCTGCTTCCAGCCGGCATCGACGGCCTGGTGGTGGAACGAAGGAGCGGCAACGGCCTGCAATGGGCGCCCGACGTGCGCGAGCAGCTCCATCTCGGAGGGCTGAGCGACAGCACCGAAACGCCGCCCTACATCAGGCGCACCCACGACGACCGGCTGCTCGTCACGGTCGCCGAACCCGTCCAGCACGATCATCACACGGTGGGCATCATCCTGCTCACCCGGGCCGCCGGCGAGGTCGACCGCTCGCTCGAGGCGGTGCGTCGATCGATCCTCGACCTGTTCCTGCTGGCACTCGGCATCACGGTGCTGCTGTCGTGGTATCTGTCGCGCACCATCACGCGCCCGATCCTGTCGCTCGCCCGCGCGGCGACCACGATGCGGGAGGGCGAGGGTCGCACCGGGGCGGTGCCGGCCGCCCTGCGGCGCCGCTCGGACGAGATCGGCGAACTCGGCCAGGCGCTCGAGCAAAGCGCGCGCGCGCTCTGGGCGCGCATGGACGCGACCGAGCGGTTTGCCGCCGACGTCAGCCACGAGATCAAGAACCCGCTCTCCTCGATCGCGAGCGCGATCGAGACGCTGCGGCGCATCGACAATCGTGACCAGCAGCGTCGCCTGCTCGGGATCATCGGCGAGGACGTCGCTCGCCTCGACCGGCTGATCTCCGACATCGCGAGCGCGAGCCGGGTCGATGCCGAGATCTCGCGCGCGACCACCGTGCCGGTTCCGGTGCTGCCGTTGATGCAGGCGCTCGTCGACATCCATGAGGCAACCCGCGACGAGGATGCGCCGCGTCTGGTGATCGACGCCGGAACGGAGACGGTGTCGGTGCTGGCTATCGAGGACCGGCTGGTTCAGGTGCTGCGCAACCTGATCGGGAATGCGATCAGCTTTTCACCCGCGCGGGGACGGATCACGCTGGCCGTGCGCGCGTCGGACGCGCTGGTGTCGATATCCGTCGCCGACCAGGGGCCCGGGATCCCGGCTGCCCGGCTGGAACACATCTTCGACCGGTTCTACTCCGAGCGCCCGGCCGGCGAACGCTTCGGCCAGCATTCCGGCCTAGGCCTGTCGATCAGCCGGCAGATCGTCGAGGCGCTGAAAGGCCGGATCCTGGCGGAGAACGTCGTCGATGAAGGCGGTTCGGTCCGGGGTGCGCGCTTCGTCGTAGAACTGCCGCGGGTATGATTGCTCAGTAAAGGTTTCCAAAGGCCAGCCTTTGGTGGGGTTTGGGGCAAAGCCCCATTCAGCCTAGAGCGCCTCCGAGCGCTATAAGCGGCAGACGGATGCGCGACGGGCAAGCATGAACGAGACGAGGGTCGCAGCGAACCAACCACGCGGGTGGCTGCCGCGGGCGGCGCATCCGGTCTCGTGGGTGATGCTGGTCATCACCACGCTGGCGATCCTGGTGACGTCGATGGACATGCAGATCCTGCCCACGGTGCTGCCCGCCATCCTCAAGCAATTCCACCTTTCCACCGAGGCCGGCGGCTGGCTGAACGCGCTGTTCTTCGCCGGGACCGCCGTCGGCGCCGTCATTTTCGGTCTCTGGTCCGACCTCGCCGGCAGTGGCTTCAGACGCGGCGTGACCTGGATCACCGCCTACGCCATCGCGGTCGTCGCGGGTGCGCTGACCTTCGTTTTCGGGGGGAACCTGCTGGCTTTCGACATCCTGCGCACGCTGATGGGCGTCAGCCGCGGCGGTTCCGAACCCTCCAACGTCGCCCTGGTCAGCGACTGGTGGCAGCGCGAGAACCGTGGCTTCGCGATCGGCGTCCACCACACCGGCTTTCCGTTCGGCCAGTTCCTCGGCCCGGCCATCATGGCGCTCGTCCTCGCCCATTACAGTTGGCAGGCGACATACCTGCTCATTCCGGCGATCGGCATCCCCGTCATCGTCGCCCAGATCCTCACCGGGACCCGACGCAACGAGCGGCGCGTCCGGGACTGGATCAACGCCAACGATCTGACCCAGCCTTTCGAAAGCGAGACCGGCCACCGCCGCTTTCACAATCCGCTGCAACTGCTGCGGGAACTCGGCCGCAATCGGAATCTTGCGGTGTGCATCTCGGTCATTTTCCTGTTCCTGTGGGCCGAACTGGGCATCTCCGCGTTCCTGACCGTTTTCCTGACCAAGGTCGTCGGCATGTCGTTGCCGGCCGCGGCCGCGACGTCGGGCGCCTCCGGACTGACCGGCTGGATCGGTCAGGTGGTGTGGGGAACCGTTTCGGACCGTATCGGCCGCAAGCCGGTCCTGGCGATACTGGCCGTCGGCTGGGCCGTCTCGACCGCGCTGCTGATGACGATATCGTCGGCCGGCATGGCCTGGGCACTGCTGCTGTTCTGGGGCCTGTTCCGCAACGCGCCGTTTCCCGTCGCCTACTCGCTGCTGATCGACTCGGTGGGCGAGGCGTCAGGGTCCGGCATGGGGCTTCTGATCGGCATCTCGTTCGGCGTCTGCGGCCTGATCGTCTCGCCGGTCGCCGGCTGGGTCATCGAGCACGTGGGCTGGACGGCGGACTACACCATGCTCGCGGCCGCCTCGCTCGCGTCGCTGATCCCGCTTATGTTTGCGCGCGAGACGGTCGGCCGCATCCCGCTTCGCTCTCAGGCGAGGGCGGTCAGCTAAGCCGGCTGCTCTCGTCCGCCGACCACGAGGAGAGCACGATTGCCGACGCCCGACCCGGTGATGCATGGCGAGCGGCCGACCGCCAAGGCAACCGCGCTGACCGTGCTCGCGGTGCTGGCGGTGTTCTACACGCTCTATTTCGCCGCCAGCATCGTGCTGCCGTTCGTGATGGCGATCGTGCTGAACCTGCTGCTTGCCCCGGTGATGCGGTTTCTCAACCTCCGCCTGCGCGTGCCCAAGCCGCTGGCAGCGCTCCTGCTGATCCTGCTGCTGTTCGGCTTCGTCGCGATGATCGTCTTTGCGATCTCCGTGCCGGCCTCGGGCTGGATCGCACGCGCGCCCGAAAGCCTGGGGACGCTGCAGCACAAGCTTGCCTTCCTGCGCCGGCCGATCGATGCGGTCGAGGCCGGGATCGGGCGCCTGCAGTCGGCGATGTCGAACGGCGCGCCGGGCGGCGGTGGCCAGCACATGTCGGTCGGGAGCAGCCTGACCGGCGTCCTGACCACCGGCCTGTCCGGAACCCGCTTCTTCCTGGGCGAGGTCTTTACGCTCGTCCTGATCCTGTTCTTCCTGCTCGCGTCCGGCGACAGCCTGCTGCGCCGCTTCGTCGAGATCATGCCGACGCTCGCCGACAAGCGGCGCGCGGTGCAGATCGTCACCGAGATCGAGCAGAACGTCTCGCTCTACCTCGCCACGATCACGATCATGAACCTGGTCGTGGGCGCGCTGAACATGCTGCAGGTTTGGCTGCTCGGCATGCCGAACCCGCTGCTCTGGGGTGTCGCCGCCTTCGTGCTCAACTATGTGCCGATCCTGGGACCGGTCACCGGGATCGGCATCTACTTCTTCGTCGGCCTGTTTGCCTTCAACTCGATCCTGCACGCGCTGATCCCGCCGGCGGTCTACCTCGCCATCCACCTGATGGAAGGCGAGACGATCACGCCGATGCTGCTGGCGCGCCGCTTCACGCTCAATCCGGTGCTGGTGATGTCGTCGCTGATGTTCTGGGACTGGATGTGGGGGATCGTCGGCGCGTTCCTCAGCGTGCCGTTGCTGGCGGTGCTGAAGATCGTCTGCGACCATGTCGAGAGTCTCGCTCCGATCGGCCACATGCTCGGCGGCAGCTCGAAGGCTCGGCCGGAGAAGCCCCGCGGCGTCAGCCGGGAGCAGACCGCGCCGGGAGCCTGATCCGGGGCGTCGGGCGGACCTGGCCTGGGCCGGAGGCGTGCTGACGCACGGTTGCCAGGCCTTGGAGTGCCGCCAGCTCTGCCGTGGGCATCAGCTCGTCCTCGGTCAGGAACAAGCCCAGCCGGCGTGAGAGGGCGCCGAGCCGTATGCTCCCCGAGCAGACCGCCAGCGGCACCGAGACCACCAGCCCGAGCAGGAACGGCGACAGGAACGGCAGCGCCGCTGGCCTCAGCGCCAAGGCGGCGAGAGCGGCGGTCACGCCGATCACGGTGTGCCAGCCAAACCGCCGCCACGCCTCACGCCAGGTGATCTCACGGTCGCCGCGTGCCGGCGCCTCCCAGGCCACGACCCGTCCGGCGAATGTCGCCACCACGAAGCCGGTCACCGATAGTGTCAGGATGGGCGCGGTCAGCATCGAGGCAGCCTGCTCGAGCAGGCTGCTTGCCAGCAGACGCAGCCGGCCGCCGAAGCCGCGTGCGGCCCCGGGCCGCGCCAACGCACGGCCAATGCTCACGAGTTTCGGCCCGAACAGCAGCAGCATCGTCAAGGCGGCGGAGACCGCGAGGAGGTGCGTATGGATCCGGTAACCGGCAGAGCTGCCGACGAGCAGGAACGCGCTCAGCGACAGGCCGGCCGGCGCCGACAGGTAGTGCAGAATGCCGATCAGGATGTGCAGCCGCGACTCGGCTCGCCATCGTGGTGTGCCGATCAGCCGCAGGTGCTGCATGTTGCCCTGACACCAGCGGCGCTCGCGGGCGAGATGATCCACCAGGTTGCTCGGCGTGGTCTCGTAGGATCCCGTGATGGCCAGCGCCGTATGCACCGCCCAGCCCGCCCGAAGCAGCAGCGCCGCCTCGATCGTGTCGTGACACAGCACTTCGCCGCCCAGCGGGGGCCGGCCGGAGAGCACCGGCAGCTCGGCATGGGCGGCGAAGGCCGCGATACGGAAGATCGCGTTGTGGCCCCAGAAGGTGCCGCTTCGACCCTGCCAGACATGCTGGCCGGCGACGGTGAGCGGCGTGCTCAGCCGGGCCGCGAATTGCTGGGTGCGGGCGAACAGGGTCGACCCGCCTGCGGGATAGGTGACCGACTGGATCAGCCCTGCCTGCGGGTCGGCGCGCATGGACGCGATCAGGGCGCGTATCGCGTCCGCCGTCATCAGGCTGTCGGCGTCCAGCACGATCGCGAAGTCGAAGGCGAGGCCGGCATGGCGGCAGAACTCGCCGATGTTGCCGGCCTTGCGTCCGATGTTCGCCGGCCGGCGCCGGTAATGCACCGCGACGCCCGAGCGCGCGGTCGAACGGACGGGAAACATCTCGGCCTCGGCGGCAACCTGACCCGGATCCTGGGTGTCGCTCAGGATGAAGATCGCGACGTCGTCGGCCGGTTCGAGCGCTTCGGCCATGATCCCGACGGCCGCCGCGATCGGCCCAAGCACCTCATTGTAGATCGGCAGGAGCAACGCCGTCCGGCCAGGTGCGGGCACGCCCGGCCTGTCCGGTTGGCGGTTCCCGGACGCCAATCCGAGCAGCGATCCCGACGCGGTCAGCGACAGGCGCGCATAGCCGATGGCGAGCAGGAGCGTGAGCGTAACTCCGGCGGGCCACGATGGCCGCAAGGCCAACGCCGAGACGAACGTGGCGAGGAGGGCGAGCAGCGACGCCAGGACGATGAATAGAAGGACTTGCGAGCGGGCAGGCGGCATCGAGACATCCAGCGACCGTATGGCGGCGCACCGGATGTTGGTCGCTTTCGATCGCTGCCAGCCTGCGGTTCTCCCACCTTAATGAGCGGCCACCACCTCGTCGGGCAGCAAGCCCCACAGCGCGCGCCGCGGCAGGAAGCCGGCCACACCGTGCACTTCCACCCGGCACCAGTCCGAACCGGCGGCACAGGACGAAAGATGGCCGATCACGCCGGGCTTGAGATAGGCGGCCGGCGTACCCGTCTCGGCCTCCGTCGCGCGCAGCGTCTGGGCGGTCGCGAGGTCGCCGCCGGCCGCTTGCGAGGCCGGCAGTACGACAAAGGTGCGATCGCCGATCAGGGTCGCCTGGTGCACCCAGCCCTTGGTGCCGTCCTCGGTCTCGACGAGCCGCCAGACGTCGTACTCGCGTTCGATTTTTACCGGGAGCTCCCGGCGCTTGTAGACCCACTGGATCGGGTAGCGGGTTCCGGGGCCGCTCCGCATGTTGACCTCGTCGGAGCGGAACGAAGCGAAACGCGGCAATGCCAGCCCGGTGACCGATCCGACCGGCGGCGGCGGCGGCGGCGCGGGCTTGATGACGGGGACGACAGGCGGCGGGGCGGCGGTGACGGCGTGCGGCACGTGCGGGTGGTGAATCGCCGCATGCGGGTGACCTCGGTGATGGTGCGGATGGTGGTGCTCGGTTGTCTGCGCCCGCGCTGAAAAGGCAAGTGTCAGCGAAGCAAGAAGTATTGGGGCTCTGCCCCAAACCCCGCCAAAGGCGGTCGCCTTTGGAAACCATTTGTACGCCCAGGGGCAGAGCCCCTGGGGTTCACACTTTTGGAGCATGGCGCGATGGGTGCCGTCAGGCTCTCGACCCGTCAAGCAGGCCGTGCCGCCGAATGTGCCGACAGGTCGCGGATGCGCTGGTCGGGTCCGCAGAGTGGGCAATCGGGATCTCTTGGCAAGGCGATGGTGCGCATCCGGCTCGACAGTGCGTCCCAGAGCAACAGGCGGCCGGACAGGCTCTCGCCGATCCCGGTGATCTCCTTGAGCGCCTCGGTCGCCTGCAGACAGCCCATCACGCCGGCGACCGCGCCGAGAATGCCGGCCTCGGCGCAGGACGGCAGCAGGCCGGGCGGCGGCGGCTCCGGATGCAGGCAGCGGTAGCACGGGCCGCCGTGGTGCGGTGCGAAGGTCGACAATTGCCCTTCGAAGCGAAGCACTGCCGCCGAGATCAGCGTCCGGCGTCCGAGCGCGCAGGCGTCAGCCAGCAGGAAGCGCGTCTCGAAATTGTCGCTGCCGTCGCAGACCAAGTCGTGGCGTTCGACCAGCCCGGCCACGTTACCGGCGTCCAGACGCATCGTGTGCACTTCGGTCCGAACGGAGGGGTTCAACGCCGCGATCCGGTCCGCCCCGCTCTCGGCCTTGTTTCGACCGACCGAGGCCGTGTCATGCAGAACCTGCCGCTGCAGGTTGGACAGCTCCAGCCGGTCGTCATCGATCAGTCCGATCGTGCCCACACCCGCCGCCGCGAGATAGAGCGCCAGCGGCGAGCCGAGCCCACCGGCGCCCACGACGAGCACGCGGGCGCGGCGCAGCTTCGCCTGTCCCTCGCCGCCGAGCTCCGGCAGCAGGATATGCCGGGAATAGCGCTGGATCTCGCTTTCGGTGAACTCGTGGTTCATGGGAAGATCGGTCACGCCCTGCAGATGGGAAGCGACGATCGGAGGCGGAATGGCGGGTCTCGCGGAGCAGTCCGCGCTGGTGCTGTTTTCGGGCGGCCAGGACAGCACAACCTGTCTCGCCTGGGCGCTCGACCGCTACCATTGCGTCGAGACGATCGGCTTCTTCTATGGCCAGCGGCACCGGGTCGAGCTTGATTGCCGGCCCGTCATCCGCGAGCGTCTCGCTGCCTTCCGTCCGGGCAGGCTCGGCCCCGACCACCTGCTCGACGTCGAAACAGGGCTGGCCGCGCTCGGCAGCACGGCGATGACCGCGCCGGTCGAGTTCGCCACCACTGCGGAGGGTCTGCCGAACACCTTCGTGCCCGGACGCAACCTGCTGTTCTTCGCCTACGCCGGCGCGCTGGCCTATCGCCGCGGCATCACCCGGCTGGTCGGCGGCATGTGCGAGACGGATTTCTCGGGCTATCCGGACTGCCGCGACGACACGCTCAAGGCGTTCCAGGTGGCGCTCAATCTCGGCACCGGCCGGCGCTTTGCGATCGAAACTCCGCTGATGTGGCTGGACAAGTCCGAAACCTGGGCGCTGGCCGACGAACTCGGCGGCGAAGACCTGCTCGCGCTGATCCGCGACGAGACGCACACCTGCTATCTCGGAGCACGCGAGCCGCGTCATGAGTGGGGTTGCGGCTGCGGCACATGCCCGGCCTGCCAGCTCCGGCTGACCGGCTACGCGGGCTGGCTCAAGCGAAAGTCAAAGACAGTCCCGTGAACCCGCGCTTACAGCTTGCATTAACCTCCTCGAGTCATGTTCAATTGATCGCGAGGACGGGGGATCACATGGCGCGCCGATCGGGTCATCCTGCCAGTCTTGGCTTTGCGACCGTCGCCATTCTGGTTGGCGCTACCATGGTCGCCTACGCGGCTTCGCCATATGTCGCGTTGTGGCGGATGAGTGTGGCCCTGCGTTCGCACGATGTGGCTTCGCTCCGCAGCGAAATCGACTGGAGCCGGGTCCGGGACGGCTTGAAGCAGGAGCTTACCGGCGCTCTACCGGACGCCGACCAGCCGACGATCGAGGCGGTCAAACCGGCAAGCGTCACCACCGCTTCGGACGACGAACTTCCGGAATTTGGCGAAAGCTTCGCCAAGACTGCGGTCGGCAACGTGGTCGACGAGGATTGCGATCCGGAGCACGTCGAGGCGATGTTCGGCAGCCGGCCGTCCCAGCCGGCCGGGATCGTGGCTCAGGCGCGCCAGATGCTCGCGTGGGCCTTCTTCACCGGGCCGAAAACCTTTCAGGCTCTGCTTCGCGTCAGCGATGACCCGCACGCGGCATCCGTTCGCGTCAGCATGATCTTTACCGGCCGGCACGGCTGGCGGGTGACGAACGTGTGGCTGCCGCAGCAGATGCTGTCTTCGTCCGAAGCGAACGCGACGTAGCGGCATTCCGCCTGAAGCGAAGCTGCTTCTGGCCGCTGCTCGCCGGTTGCCTCTGGCGGTGTCGATGGGCGCTCTCGTCGTGTTGTCGGGCTGCGACGTGACTGGCACGGCGCCAACGGCGGCCCAGCACCCCGGCCCGCCGTGCAAATGCGGCCTGTCGGGACCCTGATCTGCCCAATGGTTTCCAAAGGCGACCGCCTTTGGTGGGGTTTGGGGCAACGCCCCATCAAGGAGCCGTGCCGATGGACAAGGATGCTCTGACCGCCTGGGCGCTTGCCAACGGCTGGACGATGATCGCCGGCGCGCCGAGCCTGACCAAGCCGTCCTCACCCAAGGAGGCGATCGTTCGGTTGGTGTTCAAAGCGACCGTCGTCAATGTCGAGGTCAAGAAGCCGGCCGGCAAATGGGAGAAGGTGTCGGGCGAAAGTTACGGCAGGATCGAGGCGGATGCCGACACCGGCATGCCGCAGGGGCTCGGTTTCGACCGCATCCCGAGCTTCTCGATGCTCATGCGCGAGAACAAGGACCGTCAGGTCTTCGCCAGGATGAAATAGCATACGGCTCCGTCCGGAGCGAACCGAACGGTTCCCAACGAGTTCTGCTGCCAGACGGTAAGCGGAGCACACGACATGCGGGCACTCTGTTGGCACGGCAAGGGCGACATTCGCTGCGACACGGTGCCGGATCCAGGCATCGAGGATGCGCGCGACGTCATTCTCAAAGTGAGCAGTTGCGCGATCTGCGGCTCGGATCTGCACCTGATGGACGGTCTGATGCCGACGATGGAAAGCGGGGACGTGCTCGGCCATGAGTTCATGGGCGAGGTCGTCGAGACCGGTTCGCCCAGCCACAAGCTCAAGAAGGGCGACCGCGTCGTCGTCCCGTTCAACATCAATTGCGGCGAGTGCCGGCAATGCAAGCTGGGCAACTGGTCGTGCTGCCAGCGCTCCAACCGGAACGCCAAGATGGCAGCGGCGACGTTCGGCTACGCCACCGCGGGCCTGTTCGGCTTCTCGCACGTCACCGGCGGCTACTGGGGCGGGCAGGCGGAGTACGTGCGCGTGCCGATGGCCGACGTCGGCCCGATGGTCGTGCCCGAGGGCATGTCCGATGAACAGGCGCTGTTCCTGAGCGACATCCTGCCGACGGGCTGGCAGGCGGCCGAGCACGCCGACATCAAGGGCGGCGAGACCGTCGCGATCTGGGGTGCGGGGCCGGTCGGATTGTTCGCCATCAAGTCGGCCGCCGTGATGGGG
Organism: uncultured Acetobacteraceae bacterium; assembly: GCA_964246925.1. GTDB lineage: Bacteria > Pseudomonadota > Alphaproteobacteria > Acetobacterales > Acetobacteraceae > CAXTPV01. The sequence goes on along the minus strand of CAXTSH010000030.1, from coordinate 22,581 downwards.
GCCGAGAGGATCATCGCGCTTGAGCAGGTCCCGGAGCGGATCGCGCTGGCGCGCACCGCGGGGGCGACGGACATCATCAACCCCGCCGACGACGACGTCATGGAGCGGATCAAGGAGATCACCCATGGCGAGGGTCCGGACGCGGTCATCGACTGCGTGGGTGCCGAGTCCGACGCGGGTCACGGCGTGATGGGCGTGCTCGGCGCCGTGCAGAAGAAACTGACCAGCACCGAACGCCCGTTCGCACTGGCGCAGATGATCCAGGCCTGCCGCCCGTGCGGCGTCGTCTCCGTGCCCGGCGTGTATACCGGCGCGGTGCCGGTCAACATGGCGTCCGTCGTGCAGAAGGGCCTGACCATGAAATCCGGCCAGACGCACGTCAAACGCTATCTCGAGAAGCTGACCGGCCTGATCCAGGACGGCACTATCGATCCGACCTTCCTGATCACCCACCGCAGCAGCGACCTCGGCGAGGGCCCGGAGCTGTACAAAACCTTCCGCGACAAGCAGGACGGCTGCGTCAAGGTGGTCTTCAGCTTCAACTGATCGCCGGCCTCAGCCGCGCGCGTCCGAGACCGCCTTGCGCATGTCGGCCAGGCTCATCGCGCCCGAGATCAGCGTGCCGCCCACCACGATGGCCGGCGTCCCGTCGATCCCGAGCGCCTTGGCGAGGGTCACGTTCCCGTCGAGATGGGCCGTCACCGACGGGTCCTGCATGTCGCGCGCGAGCCGGCCGGGATCGAGCCCGAGGGAGCGGGCGATGGACGCGATCGTGTCGGACGTCGCCGGGGCTGCCTCCCGCATGAGCGCCTCCTGCATGCCGACATAGCCGCCCTGCCGGCCGGCGGCCACGATCGCGCGCGCTTCCAGCACGCTCTGCGGACCAAGGATCGGGATCACCTTGAACACCACGCGCAGCCTGGGGTCGGCCGCGATCGCCTGGTCGATGGTCGGCACCATGCGCCGGCAGTAGGGGCAGCGCGGGTCGTAGAACTCCACCAGCGTCACGTCGCCGACGCTGTTGCCGGCCACCGCGTCGCCGGCACCGTTCATCAGGGCCGCGCGGTGGGTGCTGACCGCATCCTGCTGGCTCGCCTGCTGACGGCGCTCCTCGTCCGCGCGCAAGGCGAGCACCGCGTCGCGCAGGATGCTGGGATCCTGCTTGAGCGCCTCGCGGACGACCGCCACGATCTGCTGGCGCTGCGCCGGCGTGAAGCTCCCGTCGTCGGCACCCGCCCGCGCCACCGACGCGGCGGTGGCGGCCAGGACCAGCGGGATGATCCGGCGTGACCGCATGGTGGCGATCTCCCTCGTGGTGAGACGGCTTATTGCCGCCATCGCGCAATCCGTCCATGGGCTAAAGTCGATAGGGTTCAGAGATAGCGGCCCGCTCGCTGCAGCACCTCGATCCTGTAGCCGTCGGGGTCGGTCAGAAAAAAGAACCGGGCCAGCGGCACGCCGCCATGTTCGAGAGCCTTGATCGGCGTCGGCGCGAGGTCGAGTCTACTGCAGCGCGCGTGCTCGGCCTCCAGATCCGCCACCGAGACAGCGAGGTGGCCATAGCCTTCGCCGATCGCGTAGGGCTCGGACCGGCCCTCATTGACCGTGAGTTCGAGTTCGAACGTGCCATCCGCGCCACGCAGGTACAGCAGCGTGAAGCCGTCGAACGGAAAGCGGCCGGCGACCGACAGGCCGAGCGCGTCGCGGTAGTAGGCCAGCGAGGCCTCCTCGTCGCGCACCCGGATCATGCTGTGGATCATCTTCATTGCAGCGCGAGCGGGCTGCCGTGACGCCGCTCCAGCTTTCGATAGAGCGTGCTGCGCGAGACGCCGAGCAGGCGCGCGGCGCCGGTCATGTTGCCGTCCGCCTGACGGAGCGCGCGTGCGATCATGTCGTTCTCCGCATCCTGCAATTTTGCCAGCGGGGAGGGGCCGGCCGGTTCTTCCGGCATGCGTGTCTCCGTCACGATCTCGTCCAGGGCGACCGGGTCCTCGCCGGTCAGCAGCAGGTTTTCCACCAGGTTGCGCAGTTCGCGCACGTTCCCCGGCCAGGGCGAGGCGCGCAGTGCGTCCCTGATGTCGGGTGGAAACATTCGCATCGGGACGCCGTGTCGTGCCGCGATCTGCGCGTTGAAATGCTCGATGAGCAGATCGACGTCACCGTCCCGATCGCGCAGCCTGGGCACCAGCAGCCCGGTCACGCTGATCCGATAGAACAGGTCGCGGCGGAACCGCCCGGCCTCCACCTCGCTACGCAGGTCCCGGTTGGTGATCGCGATCAGGCGCACATCGACATGACGCGGCTCGGTGTCGCCGAGGCGATACACCACCCCCTCCTCGAGCACGCGCAGCAGCATCGGCTGCAGGTCGAGCGGCAGTTCGCCGATCTCGTCGAGGACCAGCGTGCCGCCATGCGCCAGCTCGAACCGGCCCGGCCGGCCCTCGTTGGTCGCACCGGTGAACGCGCCGCGAACGTGGCCGAACAGGTCGCTGGCGATGAGCTCCTTGGAAGTGGCGCCGCAGTTGAGCGCGATGAAGGCGCGCGCCGGATCGTTGCTGCCATGCATGGCGCGGGCGAACAGCTCCTTGCCTACTCCCGTCTCGCCCTCGATCAGCACCGGGACACGGCGCTGGGCGAGCAGGCGGGCGCGTTCGATGGTCGCGGTCATCGCTCGACTGCGGCCGATGATGGCGTCGAAGCCGCTGCGCTCCGGATCGGTCTCGGACCCCTTCGCGCGTGCGGAGCCGGCCCGCGGCTTGTCAGGGATCACCAGGATGGCGCCGATGCTGCGACCCCGGAACCTGACCGGATCGAACCACTCCGAGCGCCACTGTTCCGGCAGCCGCAGCGCCCACTCCTCCACGTCGAGCGTCGCATCCAGGCCAGGCACGTGCTGGCCCAGGCCGACGGGCGACGCGACACGGCCGGTCGCGTGGACCAGCCGTCCGTTGCGGTCGAGCGCCAGCAGGCCGGCGGTGTCGGACGCCGACAGTCGCTGCAGGCAGACTTCGAGCAGACGCGAGCGCTCATGCGCGGCGTTCTCGCCGATCGCGGCTTCGATCTGCCGCGCGATGGTAACTGCCAGCGCCAGGTTGGTGCGCTGGTAGGTGGCAGGCGGACCGGAGATGTCGATCACGCCCAGGATCTCGCCGGTCCCGGGGTCGTAGATGGGGGCCGCGGCACAGGTCCACCGTTTGATGCCTTCGCAGAAATGCTCCGCCGCGTGGACCTGCGCCGGCCGTCCGGTGGCGATCACCGTCCCGATGCCGTTGGTGCCGACGACGTTTTCGCTCCAGTCGCCCCCCTCCATCAGATGGATGTCGCGCCCCTGCTCGAGCGTGCCCCTGTCTCCCACCGCCTGCAGCACGACACCGTCCGGGTTGGTCAGCAGCATGATCGAGCGTGAGCCGGCGAGAACCTCGCTCAGCTCGGCCGACAGGCTCGAGGCCGCAGTCAGCAACTCGCCATGTCGCAGATGGAGCTGTCGCAAGTCGTCGCCACGCGCCAGCAGGGGGGCCGAGCGGCTGCTGGGATCAACGCCCAGCGCCAGGCTGCGCTGCCAGGACGAGACGACGAAATTGCACGCGGGCGCTACCGCCCGCGGATGGCCCGTCAGGAAACGTTCCCAGGCCAGCATCGTATCAGCCGTGTCCGATCGGCCCCACGCCGGTTCGGCGGGCGCCGGCATCGAGGCCGAGTCGGGCGAGGGCCGCCGTCTCGTCCGGACGTCCGGCATGTCCGCTACTCCCGCTTCGATCGTCCCGGCAGGCCGATTGCGGTGGCTCTCTCCGGTCGTCGCTTGGTCTCAATCATGCCACTCATCGCGCCGCACATCACGCCCAATCGTCAGTGCGCTGATGCGACGCCTGACCTCGGCGCGCTCACGCGCGACCCAGCCGCTCCGCGCCGCCGCCCAGGGCGGCACCCTCGGTCGGATCGTAATGGTCCGGCTTGCTGGTGATGAGCGTCTGGGTCGTCAGGATGAGGGAGGCCACCGAGGCGGCATTCCTGAGCGCGGCGATGCTGACCTTCACCGGGTCGATGATGCCTGCCGCAAGCATGTCCACGAACCCGCCGCTGCTGGCATCGAGCCCGCAATTGACGGCCGACGACGAGACGCGGCTTACCACGCGTTCCGCATCGAGCCCGCAATTGCCGGCGATGCAGGCGAGCGGCTGCGCCAGGGCCCGCTGCACGAGGAGAGCTCCGTCGCGCGCGCCTCCTGTCAGCTCGTCGATGACCGCGGACAGTCCCGGTGCGAGTTGCAGCATGGCGGTGCCGCCGCCGGCGACCACGCCCTGCTCGATGGCCGCGCGGACGGCACTGATCGAATCCTCGACGAGCTGGGCGCGGCGCTTCTGTTCGACCGGCGTGGCGCCGCCAACGCGAACGACGGCGGTGCCCCCGGACAACCGCGCCAGCCGCTCGCGCAGCTTGTCCTGCTCGATGTTGGGCGGTGCGGCCGCCAACTGGCGTGCAACCTGCTCGCGGCGTGCGGCCACAGTTTTCGGATCGCCGCCGCCGCCGCTCATGACCGTCTGGTTGGCGGTGATGCGCGCCTGCCGGATGGTGCCGAGGTCGCGCAACGCGATCTGGTCGAGGCGGCCGCCAAGGTCGCGCGCGATCACGCGCCCGCCGGCATAGATCGCGAGATCCTCCAGCATCGACTTGCGCCAATGCCCGTAATCGGGCGGATGAATGGCCGCGACCGGCGCACCGGCCTCGCGAGCGGCCAGAAGTGCGACCACGCAGGCGGGTGCCACGTCATCGGCGATGATCAGCAGCGGTCGCCTGGCATCGGCGATCAGCTCGCGAACGGTGGCGACTTCGTCCGGGGTCTGCAGCTTGAGGTCGGTGATCAGGACGAAAGGATCGTCCAGCACGACCCGCATCGCCTCGACGTCGGTGACCATGTGGTGCGACAGGTAGCCGCGATCGAAGCTCATGCCGTCGACGATGTCCAACCGGGTCTCGACGGTGTCGCCATATTCGACCGTGACGACGCCGTCCGGACCGACCCGCTCCAGCGCCTCGGCCACCAGATCGCCGGTCGCCTTGTCACTGGCGGCGATCACGGCGACCGCGCGCGCCTGCGCCGGGTCTGGCTGGCGGGCCGACGCGTTCAACGCCGCCAGCATGTGGGCCACCGCGCGCTCGATGCCATGCACCAGCTCGACCGGGTTGGCGCCGGCGGCCAGGCATCTCAGCCCCTGCTGGATGAGCGCATCGGCCAGCACGGTCGCGGTCGTGGTGCCGTCGCCGGCCACTTCGTTGGTCTGCATGGCGACTTCGCGGACGACGACCGCACCCATGTTCTCGAACGGGTCGTCGAGCTCGATCTCGCGCGCGATGCTGACGCCGTCGCGCGAGACCAGCGGCGTGCCGACCGGCCGGTCGATGATCGCGTTCATGCCCTTGGGGCCGAGCGTTCCGCTCACCGCCTTGGCGAGCTTGGCGACACCGCGGCCGAGCGCCTGCCTCGCCTGCTCGTCGTGCAGCATGATCTTTGCCATCAGCCGTCCGTCGGCGCGAGCTGTCGGGCCGGCCCCATGCGGGCGAAGTCGAGCAGGGTAGGCTCGCCGTCGGGCGCCGGCCGGTCCCGGCCGAAACGCGCTTGGAGCAAGCCGCTGCAGATCGCGCCGTTGAACTCCGCGTTGGCGTCCACGCGCCGGAGCGACCGCAGGTGGGCGGACAGCTCGGACGCGACGAGCGGCCTTCCGAACGCATCGACGAACGCGAGTGACGCGGCATCGGCGGGACCGGCAACGTCGCGACGCTCCCGGTAGCGGCGTCGCAGCCGCTCTCCAGGCTCGTCGAGCGTGAGGTCCTGCAGGCCCGCGATCGTCATCGTGACCAGCGCCGCATCCGTCTGCCCGGACGCGAGCAGGTGACGCAGCAGAGCCTCCTGCCGGCGCTGGAATGCCTTGAGCACGAAGGTCCGGCGCAGTGCATCGAGATCGCCTGCCGCCGCGTCGCCGAACGTGTCCTGGAACGACAGGCCGTTGGCGACGCCATGGTTGATGCTGTCGGCATACATGTGCTCGCCCAGCCGCGGCTCCACCGCGGTCACCCACGGCAGAACCGAGACTTCGCGTCGCATGTCGTCGGCCATCATGAAGGCGAAGTTCGCGGCGCACCAATAGGTCGGCAATCGGAACTCCACCGACACGCGTCCGGCGTCGTCGATGGCGATGCCGGTGACGAAACCGAGTTCCGTCACCGGCTCGTCCAGCTCCGGATCGGTGACGCGGTCGAGCCGCGCCAGGATCTCGGCCGTCCGATCGACCTGCTTCATTCCGCTGCCACGAGCTCCATCGTGCGCAGCCTCTGCGCCTGGACGACGACGTCGATGTCGTAGAGCTTCGCCGCATTCAGGCCGAGAATTTTCTTCTTGCCCTCCAGCGTCAGGTTGACACCCTTGTCGCGGACGATCTGCTCGGGAAGTTCGTAGGCCATGAACTTCTCGACCAGCCATTTCGGCGTCCAGATGCCATAGTCGCTGCCGAACAGCAGCTTGTCCTCGCCCAGCCAGAACAGCAGTTCCGACATCACGTTGGCGAAATAGTCCGGGCGCGAATGGATGAACGGCAAGGCGACCGCGAGGCCGCCATAGACGTTCGTCTCCTGAACTGCGATCCAGCAGAAATCGTCCAGGCGCGGCAGGCCGCAATGCTCGACGATGAAGTTCAGGTTCTGAAAGTCCGTCGCGCAATGATCGATGTCGGCGACGTCGAATGCGTCGCGGTCGAGCGGGATGATCGTCGGACCCTTGTGCACATGGATGTTCTTGATCCCGAGCTTCTCGGCCCGCTCAAGATACTTGTAGGTCCACGGGTCGGACATCTTGTAGCCGCGGCTCTCGCCTTTCCATTCGGCGGTATACAGCTTGACGCCTTTCACGTGATGCCTGGCGACCATCTCGTCCATCGCGTCGAGCCCGGCCTCGCCGTCGCGAGGGTCGAACGAGCCGTTCAGGATGAAGCGATCCGGATGGAGTTTCTTGATGACCGCGTTCTGCTCGACCGTGTTGAAGCCGTTGACGTAAAAATCCGTCAGGTGGGTCGGCTGCAGGATCGCCATGTCGTCGGGACCGTTGATGAACAAATCCTCGATCATCTGGTCGGCGCCATACTTGTCGAACTTCTCTTTCGGCCAGACCTCCTCCTTCGGGCTCAGCGAAGTGTGATAGCCGTAGAAGCAGTCGATGAACTGCTTGCCGTGGATGTTCTTCTGGTTGGCCGGGCTCGCATCCCAGTTATGGGTGTGCCCGTCGATGATGAAGATTTCTTCGCCGTCCTTTGTTTTGAACATGCTCTCTCCCCTCAGTCGTATTTGATGTATTCCATCGCCTCGTTCATGTCGCCGAACAAGACGACCGTTTCGTCGTCCTTCATGACCATACGCCCGTAATGCGTCGATGTGCAGATCTCGAACAGATAGGGCGTCATCGGGCGGCCGAGCGCCTCGCTGATCTCGCTCATGCTGAAGACGATCTTGCCTTCGCCGTCGATGCGGATCATCGCCGGCATGTAGGTCACGCGTATGCCGGGCTTCTCCGCCATCACTTCGGCGATGGCGCGCGATTCGACGCTCTCGTTCATGGTCACGCCGCACTGGTGCGACACGGTGCTTTCGAACGTGACGTCCTTCATCGATTTGAAGATGTTGTCGTGGTGCGTCTGGCTCATGAGTGCTTCTCCTGTGTTGGGGCTCTGCCCCAAACCCCGCCAAAGGCTCGCCTTTGGCAACCAACATTGAAGTGGGGCGGGCCTGGGGGCGCTGCCCCCAGCGGGGTCCAGGGGCAGAGCCCTTGGTCCATCATCACCCGACCACCACGCGAGCGTCGAAGCCGATCTCCGACGAGATTGCCCGCAAACGATTGTGCGAAGCTTCGAGCGCGTCGTTGAACTGCGCCGCCTTGACGCGAGGCTGCGACCAGATCGGCTGCAGGTGATTGGCCGCTTCCACCGCGAGCTTGCCGTGCTTCTCGGCCCAGCCCACCAGGACCTGCCGGTTGGCCGGCCCATGTGCCTCGTCCTGGACGAGGATGGTGAACAGCTCGACCGTGTTGGCCAGGTTGCGTTCGTAGTCGCCTTCCGCCGCCGACACCACCGACGGCGTCATGAAGTCGTTCTGCGAGGCCGCGAGTTGCAGGACCATGCCGCTGCGGAACAGCTCGCCGATCAGCGGCTCGAAGATCACGTTGGTCGCGAAATACTGCTCCAGGTAGTCGGTGGCGCCCATGATCGACTCGATCGAGAGACGCGCTCCCTGCCAGATCGGGTTCTCCATCCAATGCTGCTTGCCCGCATCGAGATCGAAACCGTCGATGTCGAGCGCCAGTTCGCCGAGATAGAGCGTCAGATCCTGCGAGAAGCGCAGCTTGTAGGACGAGTTCGTCAGGATGGCGTTGTTGATCATCTGCGTGTAGCCGTAACGCTGCGCCTGCATCGTCGACGTGCCCAGCCCGAACTCGGCGTGCTTGAAGGCGCCCAGGTGATCCTGCAATACCTTCACCCAGGCCTTGTCGAAGCGCTTTGGCGCACCCGAGCGGCGGCCGTTCTCGATGACGCTGCCGACCATGCCGACGATCGTCGACTGGCGCTGGTAGTGGGTGCGTTCCCATTCCTGGTCGACGGCGCGGAACCTGTGCCAGTCGGAGCTTTTGAGCGCCGTCCATTTCTCGGTGTAGGTCGGCGTGCCGTCGGCGAACGAGATGATCCAATCCTGCAGCAGGTAGCGTTTCGGGTCGGGCTGCACGTCGACCGTCATGTCCTCGTAATGAGTGGCCTTGCGTCCCTTCGGCTCGAAATAATTGTATTTGCGACTGTCCGAGCCGGCGAACACCGCCGATCCCGCGGCTCCCGTTGCCTTCGGCGCCACCTGTTCGGCTTCACTCATGATCCCGTTCCTCGCTGTTCTTGTTGTCGGTGCGCCATGCCTAGGAGAGCGGCATGGCCGGCGTGAACTTGTCGAAATACATGCGCTCGGGTTCCACACCGGCCATCTGCAGCACCGGCAGCACCGCATCGATCATCGGCGGCGGCCCGCAGGTGTAGGCGTCGATCTCGCCCTGCAGATTTTCAGCCCGCAAGGTTCGCGCAAGCACATCGTGGACAAAACCGGCCTCTCCTGTCCACCCCTCGGTCGCATCAGCTTGCGACAGGGCGGGAATAAACCGAAAATCCGTTGTCCTCGCGGCCAACTCCGCGAACCGGTCGAGATAGAACAGGTCGCGCGTGCTCCTGGCACCATAGAAGAAGCGCACCGGACGCTGCTCGCCGCTCCGCACATGGTCGTTGAGGATCGACCAGAGCGGCGACATGCCCGAGCCGCCGCCCACGAGCAGCATCGGGCCGGGTCGCGCCTCGCGTCGAAAGCAGGTCCCGTAAGGTCCTTTCGCCATCATCCGGTCGCCCGCACGCAGCTTGCCGTCGAGTTGCGCCGAGAAGGCGCCGTCCGGATATTTCTTGATGATGAACTGCAGGCGGGTCGGCTCGTCCGGCGTGTTGGCCATCGAGTAGGCGCGCGTGATGCCGGCGGCCTGGACTGTCAGGTCGGCATATTGGCCGGCCCAGAAGCGCATCGGCGCTTCGAGTTCCATCTCGAGCAGTCGGATATCGTGGGTGAGTTCGGTCACGCCGGTGACCACCGCCTCGAATGCCTTGACCGCGATCGAGCGCCTCAGCAGATCTTCGTCATAATTCAGGAGTTCGACCGTGATGTCGCTGTAGGCGAGCGTGCGGCAGAGCAGGATATGGTCGGTGTCGCGATCGTAGTCCGGCAATGCGAAGGTCGAGTATTTCAGCATCTCGACATCGCCGTCGATCAGTCGGGACTTGCAGGCGCTGCACTGGCCTTCCTTGCAGCCGTGCATGAGCGAGATGCCCTGCCGGAAGGCCGCGTTGAGAACCGTCTCCCCTTCGCTCACATCCATCTCGATCCCGACCGGTTCGAAGCGGACGGTGTGGAGCTGATCAGCCATGCTGTCCCCTTGATCGGCGGAGGACCGGGGCAGGCGAGCCTGCCCCGGCTTCACCGGTTCAGTTGAAGGGCGTGATCTTGAAGCCCTTCCGGTATTCCGCCGCTGCGGTTTCACGCTGCTCGGGGGTGAGCTTGCGGAACGCCAGCAGCGGACTGCCGAGCTTGTGGCCGCGCACGTCGTCGAGCGTCCACATCTCCTTGTCGTCGAAACGCAGATGCGGCTGCGGCATCAGCGTCTTGCCGTCATTGCGCACGAAGCCGAGATCGACCAGCGCGTCGGCGACGTCCCAGCCGTCGTAGCACTCCTCCCACTCGCGCCTGCCGCTGAAGCGGCCCATCGCCGGCGTCGGACGACCTTCGTATTCGGCCGAGAAGGCGACCTTGTGGGTCCAACGGCAGATTTCCGAGCAGTAGGTGTAGGTCTTGCCGTCGACCTCGTCGTAGCAGAAGTCCTCCCGGATCAGGCAGGGAACCATGCAGCTCCAGCAACGATGCGGGTAGACATAGCCGGTGTCCTGATTGAACAGGATGTTGGTCTCGCCCTTGTGGCTGAGCTTGTCGTACCAACGCCAGTAGTCGCCGAACTCGGCGTACCAGCCCGGGTATTTGTGCTCGAACCACTCGAAGTCGCGCTCGGTCTGGGCTTCCTGTCGCCAGAACGCCACCGGCCAGCCGACCGAGAAGAACTGCGCCGTCTTGTGCACGTAGTTGCCCTTGACCATGCGGTCCCAGGCCGCCGCGACGTCGTCGTGATGGATCTTGATGCCGTATTTCTCAAGCGGCAGCATGTAGGTCCGGTAGTAGTCCTCGTAGATCCAGCGATGCCAGAGCTCGGCATAGGACTCCTTGTTCTTGTCGCGGTCGGTGGTGCCGTACTCGATGAAGGTGCCGATGGCGGCGTCCACGATCGCGTGGTTCTGCCAGAACGCGTATTTGAGATCGCGCTCGAGCAGCTTGTGGTTGTCCGGATCGTTGATCAGGCTCATCAGCAGCGAGTGGCCGTTGCCGATGTGGCGGCTCTCGTCGGACTGCACCGACAGGAACACCGTCGGCAGGGCATAGTCGCCGTTGCGCGCGGCTTCCGACGGCATGGCGACGAACAACGTGTTGGTGAACGCGGTCTCGGCCACGACGGTCAGATAGATGTTGGCCGACGTGATCGCGTCGCCGGTCACGAAGCCCTCGGCGAACTGCCGCCCGATGGTGGTCGCGTAGCAGCGGCCGAACGCGGCTTCGGTGATGTCGAAGCCCGCCGGGTCGACGTAGTTTTCCATGTACCACTTCTTGAGGTTCATCTGGATCGTCGAGTGCCTGAACTCGTCGATCATCTGCATGGCGAAGCCGGTGCGCAGCTCCTCGCCCGGCGCCAGCCGGCCGACCATCGCCATCGAACGCGCCGCCGAGATCTCCGGGAACGGGATGATCGCCAGGAACAGCTTCATCCACTCGACCCAGCGCGGCTGGACGTTGCGGAACATGTCGCCGCGGAGCGCGGCGTCGAGCGCGCCGTAGACGCGGTTGTCCTTCTCTTCCTGCATCGGGAAGTAGGACCGGAGCACCTGCTTCATCGGGTCGCGCGGCGACTTCTTGATCTTGTAGTCGGTCGGGAAGGTCATCGCTTCCTGAACGTAGCTCGGCGTCCAGCCAAGATCGGCGATGCGGCGGGTCGCGTCCGCGATGCTTATTCCTTTCTGCGCCGTGATCTTACTGAGGTTCAGGCCATCAGGCATCTACACATCCTCCTGTTCTGTCTGTTCAATGCGGGACCGGCCGGCGATCGCTGGACGGCTCGTCGATGGTGGGCCAGTGCGCTCGCCCAGGATGATCCGAAGGCTCGCCGGCACTGATCTGGGTTAACGACAGCAAGTAGCATGCCAATTGTAGACTTGCCAAGGACTCGCGCCGGATCAGGCAATACTTTGGAATACTGAGGATTTGTTGTGCTGCACAATGTCGCAATCTGCGACGTGTTGTCGCGACACCGTCGCAGAACGCGACAACGCGTCACGATGGGGTCCGGCCCGGGCGTCGGCCGAGTGGCTTGTCCTCGGCGATGAAGCGAGCCGCGAGCACCAGCGTGCCCATCGTGAAATCCTTGCCATGGGCGGCGATCATCTCCTCGGCCAGTTCGCCGAGACGTTCGAAAAAGCGATCCTTCGAGGTGTCCTCGGTCATGTCGGCTTCCGGGCTTCGGGCTGCGCGCGGAACAGCAGTTCGCCAAGCACGACGACGCCGCATTCGCCGGCTTCGGTGCCGATCGCCAGCGCGCCGTCCGCCGACCATGCGAGCGTGCTGACGCCGCCGCCGCCGGCGGCGCGGACGAACAGGACGTCCGCGCTGCCCGGCTGGATCAACAGGACCGCGCCGTTCTCGTAGCCGGCCGCGATCAGGTCGCGGGTGGGATGACAGGCGACCTTCCTGATTTCGACACCATCACCACCGGGCCCGCACTCGGTCCGCCGGCACGCGGCGTCATCGAGGCGCCAACAGGTGATGCGCGTGCGGCCGCCGGTCGCGACGAAGCCGCCGGAGGGCGCGAACGACAACGACGACGACGGGCCGGCAGGATCGACGCGGACGGCGACGCCGTCCGGCAGTTGCCAGACCGCAAGCGCGTCATCCTGCAGGCAGGCGAGGTATCGGCCGTCCGGGCTCCAGGCGAGACCGGACGGCCGGCCCGCGCACGGCAGCACCCGTTCGGTGTCGTCCGACCGGATCATCACGCCCGCATCGAAGGCGACCGCCAGATGCCGTCCCGCCGGATCGAACGCCATGGCCTGCACCGGCCCGGGCAGTTCGAGGCGAGCCGGCGTGCGGCCGGACAGTTGCACGCGCGGGCCGATCGCGACGGCCTCGACGTCGCCGTGTCCGGCCACGCAGTCGAGACGCTCACCCGGAAAGGTGGCCAGCGTCGTGGCCTCGCCGCCTGCGGTGACGCGCGCGAACCGGCCATCGCCGCCGCCCGAAACCACCGATCCGGCCGTGGACGCGATGGCGAGGCACGGCCCTGCATGGACGCCGATCCGGATCGTCGGCGGTGGCGGCGCCGTCGCCTGCACCAGCTCGACGCCGCCGCCCGTACGCGGACGGAGCGTTGCGGCACCGTCCCAGCGCGTGCGTGCCAGCGCCAGCGTGCCGTCGGCAAGGCCGAAGGCGACCGCATCCTCCGCCTCGAACCAGGCGCTTGCGGTGACGGGCGCGCCCATCGCCCAGGAGGCGCCCAGCAGATTGATGAGCGGAGCCGGCAGACCGGGATGCACTGCGTTCACCCGCCGGGAACCACGGGCCGCCTCACGGGATCAGCACCGCTCGGCCCCGGATGTTTCCGTCGTGCAGGTCGTGCAGCGCCTGGTTGGCCTCCGAGAGCCGGTACTCGCGCGTCGACAGGTTGACCAGTCCGCGATCGGCCAGCGCCATCAGCTCGACCAGCTCGGGATAGGTCCCGACCAGGTTGCCGACGATGGTCTTTTCCGACGTGATCATGTCGAGCGTCGGCAGGTCGATCTTCCCGCCGTAGCCGACGATGTAATAAAAGCCGCCGTTTCGGGTCATGGCGATGCCTTTGGCCACCGCGTCGCCTTCGCCGACGAAGTCGATGACCGCTTCGGCACCGTGGCCTCCGGTCAGCGCCATCACGCCGTCGACCATTCCGTCGTCGGCCAGCACGGTGTGGTGCGCGCCGCATTGCCCGGCCAGCTCGAGCGCTGCCGCCGAGCGATCGATGACGATGATCTCCGCGGCGCACAGCGCACGCAGCACCTGGATGCCGATGTGGCCGAGCCCGCCCGCGCCGATCACGGCGGCGTATTCTCCCGGCAACAGATGGCGCGATGCCTTCTTTGCAGCCCTGTAGGCGGTCAGGCCGGCGTCGGTGTAGGGCGCCACATCCTTCGGCGCCAGCGAGCTCGGCAGCTTGATCAGCGCGCGCTCGCCGCTGAGCAGATAGTCGGCATAGCCGCCGTTGGCGTTGATGCCGGGAAACCGGCTGTCGGTCGCGTGCATGTCGTTGCCGCGCCGGCAGGCCAGGCAGTGGCCGCTGGTCACCAGCGGATGGCAGATCACCGCGTCTCCCACGGCGACACTTTCCACCCCGCGTCCCACCGCCTCGACCCAGCCGGCGTTTTCGTGGCCCATGATGTAGGGCAGCGTGATGTCGACCTTGCTGCGCCAGATGCCCTCGACGACGTGCAGATCGGTTCGGCAGACACCTGCGCCACCGATGCGCACGATCACGTCGTTGGGTTTGTCGATGGTGGGATCGGCAACGTTCTCGTAGCGGACGAATTCCTTCGCCGTGAGGCTTTCGTCGTATCGGTGCAGCACAGCGGCCTTCACGGCTCGTCTCCCCTTTGTTCGAGACCGTCGCTCCGCAACCGGCGTGCCAGCGGCAAGTCGTTGATCAGGAACGCTTTTGATGCCACAGCCGGCCGTGCGTGTTGCGAAACGGGACGCTCGACCGGAACGGCATGTTCCGTTTCGCAACAGCGTCAGGTGTGCGTAGCGCCTGCCCGGCATCTGCATTACGGTCGCCGTGTGCGCGCCATGCGCCGGGAGGAAGCTATGCTGCCGTCGGCGGAAGACCGGCTCAGCCAGGCGCGTAACGTGCTCGAGCGTCGGGGGCTCGCTTCTCCCGACCTGCTGTCGCCCGCGATCACCGAGAGCTGGCAGCGCTGCCTGGCGGCGGGTCTCGATCCGCAGCGTCCGCCGCCGCCGCCCATCCTCGGCATCGCGGCGCTCAACCAGGCGCGCGAACGCGCTGCCTTGCTGCGCCGGCTGACACTGGGGGAGATGCAGAACCTGTTTGCGCAGATGTCGGGCACCAACTACATGGTGGCCTTCGCCGACCCGGACGGCGTCGTGCTGGACACGATCTGCGACAGCACCTTCGACGAGATGGCGAACTCGGCACTCATCCAGCCCGGCGCCCTGTGGTGCGAGGCGCGCTGCGGGACCAACGCGCTCGGGACGGTGGCACGGACCGGGCGGGCGACGACGGTGCACGGACCCGAGCATTTCTTCAGCCGCTACGGCGCGCTGACCTGCAATGCGGCGCCGATCCTGGCACCTGACGGCAGATTGGCCGGCGTGCTCGACGCCTCGTCGGACTGCCGGTCCCGTCAGCATCATACGCACGTGCTGGTGTCGATGGCCGCGACGCATCTCGAGAACGGGCTGTTCCGCGAGTGCCACCGCGGCGACGTCGTCATCGCCTTCCACAGTCGTGCCGAATATCTTCACACGCAGAGCGCCGGGCTCCTGGCCGTCGACGAAAGCGGGGTGATCGAAGCCGCGAACGCGCGCGCGGCCTTTCTGCTGCACGGCCTGCCGGCCGCTCGCGGCCGCAGGTTCGAGGAGCTTTTCCGGACCCGGTTCGGTGCCGTCCTGCACGCCGGGCGCGACGATGACCGGCTGCTGCTGGAAGACAGGGTCGGCAGCGTCTTCGCGGCCAGGCTGGAGAGCGTGCCGCGAGCGCGCGCGCGTTCCGCTCCCGAGCGCGCCCTGCCCGCGGTTGGGCCGGGGGGGGG